>JAFRHH010000010.1 GCA_017433405.1 Clostridia bacterium
ACGGGCCCCGCGCAGACGGCAAAGCCGTCCCCGCCGTACAGGGCCGTCATCGGCCCGCAGGCATAGCCGGTACAGTCATAGGCCCCGATGGTCTCCGCCGCCGCCGGGAGCCCCAGCTCCCGGAAAAGCGAGCTCAGGCCCCCCTGCCACTCCGGCAGATACCGGGTCTGAAACACGCCGCCGAGCCAGGTCACGCCCCGCTCGAAAAAGGTCATGACGGCAATGGCCAGGATGCCGGGGATCAGCTCCCCGCGCTCGAGCCCCGCGATCAGGGCTTCCCGCCCGGCGTCCAGCGTTACCCTTTCCCCGTGCCAGTCTTTTCCCATCAGCGTTCCCTCCTCCGTCAGGGTCAGCAGGATCTTATGGCCGTGGGCGTCCGCCGTCCGGAACAGATACTGGCTCAAAAGGCTCCCGTTTTCCAGGGGCTCCCGGTTCATCCGCCTCCGGGCCTCCGGATCCAGCAGCATCCGGACCAGGGGCGAGGTGCCCTCCCGGATTTCCCGGATCATCATCGGCGTCGTCAGGGTTTCCATCTCCATATAGACCATCAGGGGGCCTTCCCCCCGGAACAGCTTCCGGCTCAGCGCCGCCCCGAGGCGGGTCGCCTGATCCTCAAAGCGCCGGCTTTCGAGGATTTCCGGCGTTTCATAGACGGAGCGGAACAGATCGTCCAGGGTCTCCTCCAGCTTCCCCGGCCGCTTCGTTTCGATATACCGCCTCCGGAAGCGCTGCAGCTGCTCCGCCGTCATCGCCGGGGTCCGGCAGGCGATCCGGGCGCAGGGCTTCACCGGATAGATCGGCAGCTTCCGTTTCCCGTTCGGATCCGCGTAGACGCAGAGGCCCCGGGCAAAGGTGGAGCTGTCCAGCTCCACCTGACCGCCCGGCATGATCGGGATCAGCGGATCCCGATTCCCCAGCTCCTTCAGAATCTCCCCGAAGAGCAGATCCGTCTGAAAAGACTGGGCGCAATAGAGTCCGCCGTGGTGATCCGCGGTGAGGACCGCTCCCAGCCGGGCCGCCGCCTCCGTCCTTTCCGCGGTCTCCTCTCCGAGGCGCTCCGCCGTATGTGCCCGGACGCGGGCGTAGAAATCCTCCGGGGACAGCAGGGAGGAAACCTTCCGGTTCCGGCGGATCTTCTCCGCCTGCTCCCGGATCAGCGTCTCCATCCGTTCCCCGCGCTCCGCCCAGGTTTTGAAGGTCAGGCTGCGCTCCGCGCACAGCGCCATGAACTGATCAGGATGGGTCATTTTGTTTTTTGCCCTCCGGCCCGTAGTACACAAGGGACAGCATCGTCAGATCGTCGAACTGCGGCGCTTCCCCGACGAAGGCGTCAATATCCTGCCGGATGGCCTTCAAAAGCGCTTCGGGATCCTTATCCGCGTTCCGGTTCAGCGCCTTCGTCAGGCGCTCGTCGCCGTACAGCTCGTTGTTCGCGTTGGTGGCCTCCGTCACGCCGTCGGTATACATAAAGATCACGTTCCCCGGCTCCAGGGTAAACTCCCGCTGTTTATAAACCATGCCCTCCATGATGGCGACCGCCGGCGAATGCCTGGTCCGGATCAGGCTGTAGGTTCCGTCGCTCCCCCGGATCGCCGGATACTCATGGCCCGCGTTCACCTCGGTCACCTTCCCGGTCTTCAGATCAACCACGGCGATCCAGACCGTCACGAACATGCCGGAATCATTGCCTTCGCACAGCTGATTGTTGACGTTCATCAGGGCCTCCGCCGGGTTGGCGCCCGTCTGGAGGCGGTTCTTGATCAGGGTTTTGGCGATAACCATGAACAGGGCCGCCGGCACGCCCTTGCCGGAGACGTCCGCCACGACCATGGCCAGCCGATCCTCATCCACCATGAAGAAATCGAAGAAGTCTCCGCCTACCTCCCGCGCCGGCGACATGGAGGCGTAAAGCTCCATATCCTTCCGCCCGGGGAAGGGTGGGAAGATCTTCGGCAGCAGATCCCGCTGAATCGAGGCCGCTACGTTCAGCTCCGCGCCGATCCGCTCCTTTTCGGCGGTCACGATCTGCAGGTTCTTCATATAGTCATCCAGCTCGGTAATCATGCTGGCAAACCGGTCCGACAGCGCGCCCAGCTCGTCTTCCCGCCCACGGTTGTTCCTCAGATGCTCCGCGATCGCCGGATTCTTCTCCCTGGAATAATCCTCGATGTCCTTGCCCAGCCGCACCAGCCGCTCCAGAATCTCCTTCCGGGTGAAATGAAACATGATCAGGCTCGCCAGGATCAGCACCACCGCCGAGGCCAGGGACTGAATCAGCACCGCGTGGAGAATATCGGAACGAACCTGGGCGACGCTGATGTCCGCGCAGAGTACCCCCACCTTTTCCCCGTCGATTTTAACGCAGTGGCTGTAGGTGTAGACATGGCCGTATTCATTGTCCAGGGAATCAAACCCGGTGGACTCCCCGCCGTTCTCCCAGGCCTCCCACATATACTTATGCAGCTTCGGATCCTCGTAGACCACGTCGCCGAGGATCAGAATCTCCCGCCCGTCCGCCGTCTTCGTGGTCCCCAGCGTCGGATCGAACATGTAGATCATCGTATGATCCTTCGTTTCGTCGGGATAAATGAAGTAAACATAGCTCAGATTGAATCGGTCCCGGGCGTCAAAGAAAACCGTAAACCACCATTCCATGCTGTAGTTGACAAACAGCCGCTGTCCCTCAAAGTCCAGTTCATTGAAGGTCAGCTGGGTTCCGTAGGCCCTGCCGGGATAGTTCTTCACCACGTATTCGACAAACGCGGCATTGGCCCTGGGCAGATCCTCCCTGAAATTCAGCGGAACCTCCACCTGATCCGAATGTTCGCTGAACCACTTCTTCAGAAGGATCATCTCATCCCCGTCCATCAGAATCGTATCCGTCAGATAGGAGGTCATCTGCTTCAGGTGCTCCTTGCTGGTCTCATGATACTGCCGGGTCTGAAAGGAATAGGCCACCAGCCCGCTGACCACGATGGTCACCAGGGCGAAGAGAATGAACAGGATCCCAAACCGCCTGACCAGACTATTCTTCTTCAATGCCCTTTCCGCTCCTTTTAAGAATCTGTCTTTTCCGCGAACAGCGGCTTACGTCTGTCTTTCCTGCCGGATGACGATTTTGCAGCCGCTCCGGCGCATTATCCCTGAAATTATACCATTTTGCGATCGGGAGCACAAGAAAAAATAAGGACCGTCGGCAAAGCCGCCGAAGCGCGCGAAAAAGCCCGGGCGGCGGTTGTTGAGCCGCTCCCGGGCCGTAGTGCTTTTTCGTTTTGAATTCGCTTTGAACGCCGCGCGGGTCAGAAACAGGGGTCTTTCCCCGCGTCCGCCTTAATCCGGCTGATAGTAGCGTACCGCCGCGTCCAGGGCCGCGAGGGTTTCCTCCCTGGCGCTGTTCTGGAACCGGGCGACATACTCGACGTCCCCGTCGTCCCGCACCTCGACCAGCACGATCTGGTTAATCGCGTAGCCGGCGGAGTTCCGGTAGATATAGGAGGAAGCCAGCAGCCGCTTTCCGCCGATATCGTAGTACTCATGCAGAGTGGTGCCCACCAGCCGGTCCCCATAGGTCTTCTGCATGAAATTGGTATAGGTGTTCTTAATATAGTTCTCCGGATTCTTCAGCTTATCGGATCCCGTTCTCCGGCCCATGTAAATATTCGGGACGTAACCCTCCTGCTTCAGCCAGATGTAGAAGGTCTTTTCCTCCTGATTCCAGCTGGCGGTTGCCTCCGTCGGAATCTTGGTGGCATACCCCTGCGCGTCGCAGCGGGCATCCTTGAAGCCGGCGACCTCCACGGGCTGAGCGACCTCGATGCCGGTTTCCGGTTCCGGCTGCGGCGCTTCGGTCACCTGGGGCGCCGTGTCCGTCGGCTCGTAATACCGCACGACGGTATCCAGCGCGGCCAGGGTATCCTCTCCCTGATTGGCGACGAACTTGGCGGTATATTCCACATCCCGGTCGTCCCGGACCTCAACCAGGCGAACCAGGCAGAGCTGGGTCCCGTTCACCCGATAAAAATACTGGGCGGCGTACAGGTTTTTCCCGCCGATCTCATAGGTATCGCAGGGAATCGTCCCGACCATGTCCTCGCCATACTGATTTTCCATGTACTCCCGGTAAACATTGTTCAGATAGTTCACGGGGTTCTTCAGCTTGCCCTCCGCAGGCCGGCGGTAAACCAGCACAAAGGGGATGTAGCCTTCCTTCCCCACGGAAACCCAGAGCCCGTTTTCCTCGTCATAGCGGGCACTCAGGTTCGACGGAATCTGCGTCTTAAAGCCCTGCTCGTCGCAACGCGCCTCCTTCAGTCCCTCCCCCGCGGCCAGCGCCGGCAGGCATCCGCATACCAGGGCCAGGATCAGGGCCAGGCAGCAAACTCGTTTCATCATCGTCTTCCCTCCCGATTCTTTTTTAGTCGTTTCGCTCCGGAGCCTGCTTTCCGGCCCGGCGCATTTTTCTTTCCGCCCCGGAGCTTTTTCCTCTGTGAACGGCAGTTCACGTCTGCCACGCGCCGGCGCTTCTCTTGCGTCAATTATAGAGGAAACCGGCTTCCCAAATCAAGGAAAAGGAGGCAAGATTCCCGTTCATTCCGGGTTAGTTTTCGGTCAGGACGGGTTTGCAGCTAAAAAAGCCGCCGTTTCCGGCAGCTAAAAGAGGTTCGCGTCAGTCCTGCTTGATGGCCAGCTCCGTCTCCCCGTCGAAGAGGTAGATCGCCTCCCGGGGGATATAGAAGGTCAGCGGAGCATCCATCTCCGGGGTATCATGGCTGTCCACCTTCAGGATCGCCTGCTGCTCCCCGCTGGTGATATACACGTTGGTATTGTCTCCCAGCATCTCCGTCAGCTCCACCTGGCAGTCGACCCGGATGGCGCCCTCCTGGGGCTGAAGCACGATGGCCTCCGGCCGGAAGCCGAACACGATCTCTTTCCCCTCCAGGGCGGCCGCGTCCTTCCGGCAGCCCTTCAGATCGATATCCACCTCGCCGAAGCGGAAGGTGCCGTTTTGCACCCGGCCCCGGGCGAAGTTCATGGGAGGCTCGCCGATAAAGCCGCCGACGAAGACGTTGGCCGGCTGGAAATACAGCTCATAGGGCGTGCCGATCTGCTGGACATAGCCGTCCTTCATGACGACAATCCGGTCCGCAAGGGTCATGGCCTCCGTCTGGTCATGGGTGACGTAAATCGTGGTGGCGCCGGTTTCCTGGTGAATCTGGGCGATCTCGTAGCGCATGGTGACCCGCTGCTTCGCGTCCAGGTTGGACAGGGGCTCATCCATCAGGAAGATGCCCACCTTCCGGATGATGGCCCGGCCGATGGCGACCCGCTGGCGCTGGCCGCCGGAAAGGGCCTTGGGCAGCCGGTCCAGATAATCCGTCAGCCCCAGGATCTTCGCGGTCTTCATGACCCGCTGTTCGATCACGTCCTCGTCCACCCCCGCCAGGGTCAGGCCGAAGGCGATGTTGTCGTAGACCGTCATCTGGGGATAGAGGGCGTAGCTCTGGAACACCATGGCCACTTCCCGCTCCCGGGGTCCCATCTCGTTGGCCCGCTTGCCGTTGATCAGGAACTCGCCGCTGGAGATGTTCTCCAGGCCGGCGATCATTCGGAGCGTTGTGGATTTTCCGCAGCCGGAAGGTCCGACAAACACAATGAACTCACCCTTCTCGATCTCCAGGTTGAAGTTATGCACCGCGTGGAATCCGTTGGGGTAGATCTTGTTAATGTCCTTCAGCGTAATGTACATCCGCTTCTTGCCTCCTTGGCTGCTTTTCGCTTCCGTGAACATCGGTTCACGTCTGTCTTTCTGTCCCGCAAGCGTCCCCTGCGTTTCGTTCCGCCTGTGTCCGTCAGGCAAAGCGCCTGACCTCGGTGTAGGCCAGCACGAAGGGCGCCACGCCCTTGGCGTCGTCGCTGACCACCGGTTCGGAGATATAGTATTCGTAGGACCCGTCCCGGGGCTTGCCGCCGTTGTCCCCCAGGCCCGCCACGAGGCAGATGTGGTTCAGTCCCATCTCATCCCCGTTAAAGGTGAGGCAGCGGTCGCAAAGCCCCTCGAAGGTTTTCTTTCCCTTTTCCCGGAACTCCGGCGCCAGAATCCCGAGCCGCGCCCCCTTCATCATCGCGTAGGCGATCATGGAGCTGCCGCTGGATTCAAGATAGTTGCCTTCCCGGCCCCCCTGATCCACGACCTGCCAGTAGAGGCCGGTGGCCGGATCCGCGTAGCGGGCGACGGCGGTCATCAGCTCCCGGAAGATGTCCGCGATTTCCGCCCGGCTCTTTTCTTCGTCAATGATCTCCGCCAGATCCGCCAGGGCGATGGAGAACCACCCGATGGCCCGGAGCCAGAAGCAGCGGCTCAGCCCGGTTTCCGGATCGGCCCAGTACATGCTCCGGCTTTCGTCATACCCGTGGTAGTACAGCCCGGTTTTTTCGTCGCGCATATGTCTGCGGACGTTTCGGACCTGGGAAAGGATATCGGCATAGTCCTTCTTCCCGAACTCCCTTTCATACAGGGCCATGAAGGGCTGGGCCATATAGACCCCGTCCAGCCAGACCTGGTGCGGATAGACCGACTTATGCCAGTAGTTTCCCTCTTTGGTCCGGGGCTGCTGATCCAGCATTCGCTTCAGGGTCTCCGCGGCCTTCCGGTACTTTTCCTTCCCGGTTCGCTCCCAGGCCGGAAACAGGGCCCGGCCCTCATTGACGTCGTCCAGCCGATGCTTGTCGATCTCCAGGGTCGCGATGGAGCCGTCCTCCCGGACGTAGTGATCCACGACCCGCTCGGCAAAATCCGCGTAGGCATCCTTACCCGTCAGCCCGCTCAGCGCCATCAGCGCCGTCAGCATACATCCGTCGATATAGTTCCAGTGGCCTTCCTTGCCGTCCCGGATGATTTCCTGGTTCCAGACGGTCCGGCTGGGCGTGGATCTTTCGACCAGGCTGTCGATATACCGGTCAATCTTCTCGTACAAGGGCGCCCTCAGCTCCTCCCGATTGGTTCTTGTTTATTCGCTGACGCGATTCGCGGACAAAATCTGTCTCCGGCCCACGCCTGTTTCCTTCAGGGAAACTCTTACTACTTCCCGGCCTGCTTTTTCGCGTCCGCGACGATATTTTTCATCCCCCGCTTCATGGCGATCAGCAGCAGATCCCAGCCCATGACCAGCAGGCCGAACAGGATGGGCTCCACCCCGACGGGCAGCGTGTCCGTGGGGCCGGTCAGGGCGATCCATGCGCCGTTGATCGCGTTATAGCTCAGCACCGTCAGCGCCAGCAACACATATCCGTACAGGATGTTCAGCGGCAGGGAGACGAAGCCCTTCCGGGTGACCATCATCCACCGGTCGTTTTCGCCCGGCCGCTTTGCGTAATACCGCAGGATGTTGTTCTCCATCAGGTCCTTGACAAACCCGAGGCCCGCGCCGAGGATCAGCAGCAGGTTTTCCTGGCTGGGTACGGCCACCCCGAGGCCCCAGTAAAAGAAGAAGCAGCAGGCCCCGGCGAACCACCATTTCATCAGGATGACCTTGACCCAGTCAGCGAGGCGGATCTTCGGCCCAGACCGGTATTTGTCCAGCTCCGCCTGGCTGACCTTCGGGGAGTTCGTCACATCAGCCGTGACCAGATCCTCGACCGCTTTGGTGTTCAGGCGGTAAGCCTCCGACAGGGTCCGCTCGGGTTCCTTCTCAGGCGTCTTTTTCTTCCCGGCCATGGTCCTCAGTCGTCCTGACCCCTCAGATCCAGGGCGCCCATCTCATCGTTCTCGGCCACCTCGATGGAGGTATTGACCTTCCTGAGGAGCGGCGCGTACACCGGCAGCAGCGCCGTCAGCGCGGCCCCGATGATCAGAATGATCTGGTGCACCTTCAGCATGTTCTGAGCGGCGGTAATATAGCTGTTTGTCCCGGTGGGATCGATGGGATTGTCCGCCCGGGTGATGGCGTTGGTAATCCGTCCGCCGTAGTAGATATCGCAGTAGATAATGATCCCGACCATGATAAACATCAGGCACAGCATCGGGATGTTCACCTTTTTCCGGTGCGGGAAAGCGTTCAGGAAGCACACCAGGCTCAGCATGCTGAACAGCATGGTCACAAAGCCGGCCAGCCCCATGCCCTGCCCCTGTACCTTGGCGGTGGTATTGGAAATCTGGGTCAGGTTCAGGGAATAATAGATGAAGGCCACGGCCAGCACCACCAGCGCGATGGTCTGAGGCTTCCGCTTGAGACCGACCATTTTCTTCCGGAAGAATTCTTTCATGGCTTATTTCTCCTTCCTGATGGCATTCGTGGTCTCCTTGTCGAAGAAGTGCTTCCGCCCGAAGAGCAGACTGACCACATCCCCGTTCCGATAATCCGTCCAGCCTCTCAGCTTCGCGGTGATCCGAAGATTATCGCCCATATAGCCGTGAACCAGGGTGTTCATGCCCAGGTTCTCATTGCTGAAGACCTTCGTGGAAATACCGCCGCCGGCGCTCACATCTTCCGGGCGGACCCCCAGGGTGATCTCCTTGCCGTTGTATCCGGAAAGCGTCGCCTTCTCCTCCGGCGTCAGCTCCACGGTGAAGCCCTGGCCCTTCAGCACCCCGTCCTGGAACAGCACGTCATAGAAGTTCATGGGCGGCAGCCCGATGAAGCCCGCGACGAAGAGGTTCGCCGGCCGGTCGTAGAGCTCGAGGGGCGTGCCGATCTGCTGGACATGGCCCATGCTCATGCAGACGATCCGGTCCGCCAGCGTCAGCGCCTCGGTCTGGTCGTGGGTAACGTACAGCATGGTGGCCTTCAGCCGCTTGTGGAGCAGCAGGATCTCCCGCCGGGTCGCGCCGCGCAGCTTCGCGTCCAGGTTGGACAGGGGCTCATCGAAGAGGAACACCTTCGGGTTTCGGACGATGCTCCGGCCCATGGCCACCCGCTGGCGCTGGCCGCCGGAAAGCTGGGAGGGCTTCTTGTTCAGCTGGCTGGTCAGCCCCAGAATCTCCGCCGCCGCCAGCACCTTCTTGTGAATAACGTTCGGATCTTCCTTCCGAAGGGTCAGGCTGAAGGCCATGTTCTCATAGATCGTCATATGGCCGTAGAGGGCGTAGTTCTGGAACACCATCGCCATGTCCCGGTCCTTGGCCGGAGCCTGGGTAATGTCCTTCCCGTCCAGCAGCAGCTTGCCCCGGGAAATATCCTCGAGGCCCGCCACCATCCGCAGGGTGGTGCTCTTGCCGCAGCCGGAAGGCCCGACCAGCACGATCAGCTCGCCGTCGGCCACATCCATGTTGAAGTCGAAGACGGCCTGAACATTGTTGTCATAAATCTTGTCCAGGTGCTGCAGATTCAGTTGAGCCATTACGCAGCCTCCTTCCCGGTTCCCAGGCTGGCCAGGTGCTTATTCAGGGCGATGGACTTCTGCTGATTGATGATCCCGGCGATGATCAGGCAGGCCGCGCTTCCGGCCAGATAGATCACGCACCGGATGAACTGGGCATTCCCCATGACGATGGTTTCCACGCCGTTGACCACCACGGTCGCCGAATGGGCCTGCATGGGCAGGATAAAGATCCTGACCACCTGCAGGACGCCCAGCGCGTACAGCAGATAGGAATAGTTAATCTGATAG
Organism: Clostridia bacterium; assembly: GCA_017433405.1. Classification (GTDB taxonomy): domain Bacteria; phylum Bacillota; class Clostridia; order Christensenellales; family Aristaeellaceae; genus Aristaeella. The sequence goes on from JAFRHH010000010.1 coordinate 9,607, forward strand.
CTTTTGACGCCCTCGGAGGCCAGGAAGGCCATCAGCAGGAACAGCAGATTGTAAACGATGGACCCGCCGACCAGGATCTGATAATACCAGTTTCCCACGTCGGACTTATATATCGAAATGAAATACAGAACGTTGAGCAGAATGGCCAGATAGCACAGCCTGGAGGAAGAGGTGTTTTTGATGTACCGCATCCGGTCCAGCCTGATTTGGCGATCGTCCATGGCCTGTGTCATGCTGCTGCCTCCTTTCCCTGATGAATCAGGGTTTGTTCTTCTTTCATGAGCCTGCATTTCCAGACGGCGTTCGCGATCAGCAGCGCCGTGCCGATCAGCAGAAGGCCGAAGATCACGTAGTGAATATCGAACCAGAAGGTGGATTCCGTGTAAAGGGTTTTCTTTTTTGCTGCGTTTTCCGCCAGCGCGGTAAAGTCAATGGTCAGCCACTGGGCCTTGAAGGTTTCGATCTGGCCGTGGGCCCAGATGCTCAGGGCCACGCTGGCCACCGAGAAAAGGCCGATGGCACAGTAGTTTCCGATATAGTAGCGGCGCCGGCTCTGGGTGTTGGTGACAAACAGAAGCACCGCCAGCAGAATCAGTCCGATGGACGCGTGCAGGAGGTTCTGATTGAATCCCTGCATGTCCATATACACCTCCGCGCCGGAGATACTGGTTTTCCCGCGGCGGTAGGTGCTGTACAGCGAATCATAAAGGTCCGTCATGATTCCCAGCGAGTACACAAATACCACAGCGCTCAGAATCAGCAGCGCCAGGCAGATGATCCTTTGAAGTTTCACTTGCTTTTTATACATGATAGACCTCACTCCTCTGTGAATGTCAGTTCACGTCTGTCATTCTGTCCGGATGACGATTTTGGTTCCGCTTCGCTGGCGCGTTCGCGGACAGCATCTGTCTCCCTGTGAACGTCGGTTCACGTTTGCCATTTTCGGGAATCCCCCGGGAGGGGATTGCTCCCCTCCCGGAAGAATGGGTACCAGAAGGAATCTTACAGGGCCAGGGTCAGGAAGTAGACCAGCAGGTCTTCCCAGGCCAGTTCCTTAATGTCGAGATACTGAGCGCCGCTCATGGTGGTCTTCACATATTCGGCGGCGGCTTCCGGAGAAGTCATGCCATCGAGGGTGAAGCCCTTGACGATGATGTCGATCAGGAGGTTCTCGCCGTCCTTGGCGGTAGAGAACTTCTCGGTCAGGTCGGTCAGGTTGCCCAGCGCCTGGTTGTCTTCCTTGGTGGTCGGCAGCACGGTGGGCACGGAGGTGTACCAGGCATTCTCAGCCACAGCCAGCAGCGGGTGCTTGATGGTTCCCAGCCCGATGGCGGTGGAAATCTTGCCGGCGCCTTCCTTGCCAACCTCGTGCGTGCACTGATACTCGAAGGCCTGGCTCTTCATGAAGCTCAGGGTGGAGCCCAGGTACTGACGCGCGTAGTTGGTATAGTTGCCGCTGGCCTTCTCCCACAGCTCGGCGTAGGTGGCGTCCGCGATCACGGGCATTTCCTTGCCGTTGAAGATGAAGGTCTCGCCCGCCTTGCGGAAGGCTTCGGGGCCGTAGCTCATCATGATGGTGCCTTCATCGGAGTAGGCGTAGTCGATCAGGGTCAGGGCCGCGTTCAGCTTGTTGGTGTCGCTGCCGACGCCGGCCTTGGAGATTCCCCAGCCGTCGGTCTTCACGGACCGCCAGCTTTCGGTGAACCGCATGTAGACGCCGTCCTCATTGGTGCCGTCGAACCAGTGGGCCACGGGCACCATCACCGCCATGTACTTTTCGCCCGCGGCGTTGTCCAGCTTGGTGGCGTTGTACACGGTCTGGGTCTGGTTGTAGTCATAGTGCATGAATCCGAGATCCTGCTCCAGGTAGTTCTCGGTCTTGACTTCCTCGTTGTTCACGAAGGCGGTGGAGATCAGGCCTTCCTCGACCAGGGCATGCATCCGGCCCAGGGCTTCGTAGGTGGCCACTTCCTGACGGGCGTCATGCAGATCGCCGTCGGTGCCCACATACAGGTAATCCTGACGGGACTCGAGGCCGCGGACGCCGAACAGGATGCCGGCGAAGCGGAACATGTCCGCGCGGCGGGCGGTGTTGTTTTCCTCACGGCTGAACAGGCCTTCGATCTTGTCGGTGCCGTTCAGGGTCTGGGGGTTGGCGACCACGCAGCGCAGCAGCGCCACAAGCTCGTCCGCGTCCCACGCGGCGTTCTGTCCGATGAACAGATCCGCACGGTTGGTGCCATAGTATCCGTTGTACGCCTTGTCAATGTAGTCGCGCAGCATGTTGACGGCGGCGACACCGTCGATGGTGCCGGCGGCGTTCATGGTGGCGATGATGTTGCCGGCGGCGTCATAATCCTTCGCGATGGTCTCAACGGCGCTGCCGTCGGCCTTCACGACATCGATCTCGACCTTGCCGGAGGTGGGCATGTAGGGCTGATAAACGGCAGCCTTCAGCTCCTTGGAAGCGTCGGCGGCAAAGGCGCCTTCGCCGTTGAGCAGCTTCTCCACCCAGTCCGTCCGCATCAGCGGCATCTTTTCGATGTCGTCCACGCCGTCGAAGTAGGGGCTGAAGTAGATCGCGCCGTTATCCACGTTGCCGGTGATGGACAGCCGGACGATGGGGTTGGCATCCAGATAGGCCTTGAAGTGGGGCATCTGATCCAGATACTCGCCGATATTGACCAGCAGGCCGGCTTCGCCGTTCTCGCTCAGCTTCGCGGCGGTACCGGAAACCATGTCAACCTGGTCCAGCTGCTCTTTCCAGTAGTCGAACTCCTTCGTGGCGCTCTGGCCCTGATACTTGTCCTCGATGGAGATGCCCAGGAGATCCTGAACCGCCACCCAGGTGGGCTTGAAGTCGCCGGAGTGATAGGTCTTGCCATCCGCCAGGGTGACGCCTTCGCCAGCCACTTCGGGGTCAAAACGCAGACCGGTCTTGCTGTTGTTGTAGCCGACAGCCATGCGCAGCACGGTGCCTTTTTCATAGGGCAGGGTGCTTTCAGCGCTGACCAGGCCGACCATGGAGAGAACCAGAGCCAGGGCCATTACCAGGGAAAGAACCTTTTTCATCTTTGGGTATTCCTCCTTTTATATTTTGCGGAAGATCCCTTCCGCGGGAAAGCTTTGTAATGATAACTCCTTCACGATGCCTGCCTGCGCCCCCTGGCGAAGTGCGCGCTGCCATGAAGCCGAAGGGGTCTAAGGGGGCGATCGGAAAGCCCCCTTCCCTTACTCTTTGACTCCGCCGGCGTTGGCGCCCTTGGCGAAGTACTTCTGAATGAAGGGGTAAATAATCAGGATCGGGATGATCGAGCAGACGATCAGGGCGTAGATCATGCTGTCCGGCGCGTAGACCCGATTCCAGCCGGTCATCTGATCCGGATCCGTGTACATTTCCAGCTGCAGCCGGATGAAGACCTGCAGCGGATGCTCGTTCTGGTTGCTGATCATCTGCCGGGCCCAGAAGTATCCGTTCCAGCGGCTGATGGCGAAGAACAGGGCCACGGTGGCGATGGTGCTCTTGCTCATGGGGATATAGACCTTGCCCAGCACCTGCATCTCCGTCGCGCCGTCGACGATGGCGGCCTCCTCGATTTCCGAGGGCACGTTCTCAAAGGCGTTCCGCAGCAGGATGATGTTCATGGCCGCCATACCCATGGCGATGACCACCAGCCACTTGTCGTCCATGATCCCGACGGACTGGAAGACCTTCTGGGTTTCCAGATAGTTCAGGTACTGCGGGATAATACCCGCGCTGAACCACATGGTGAAGACCAGGAAGAAGTTGAAGGTTTTCCGGAACAGAAGCCGCTTCTTGCTCAGGGCGTAGCCGCCGAGGATTGAAACGCCCAGCGCCCAGATGGTTCCGTACAGGGTCAGGAACAGGGTGTTGGAGTAGGAATTCCAGAACATGTTATTCTGGAACATGCTGGAGAAGGCTTCGAACTGAACGTCCTTCGGGAACAGCACCACCTCGCTGTATTCCACCGCGTGCCGGCCGGAAATGGAGGCGGACACAGCATACACGAAGGGATACAGGCACATCAGGGCGAAAACCGTCAGGAGGAAATAACTGAGAATCTTAAAGATCAGTTCGGAGATTTCCAGTTTTCTTTTCATGCGAACCGCTCCCTTCTCAGTACAGCGAGGTATTGGCAGCTTTGCGGGCGATGGTGTTCGCGCCGATCACCAGCAGCATGCCGACCACATTATTCATCATTTCCGCCGCGCTGGCGATACCGGTTCCCGCGCCGCCGCCCAGGCCCGTCCGATAGGCCAGAGTGGAGATCACGTCCGCCGTCACATAAGTCTTGGTGTTGTACAGAAGCAGAACCTTTTCGTACCCGATGTTCAGCAGGCTGCCGATTCGGGTGATCAGCATGATGACGATGGTCGACAGAATGCTCGGCAGCACCACGTAGCGCATCTGGGCCCATTTGCCGGCGCCGTCGATCTGCGCCGCTTCATAGCTGGTAGGCGAAATCGCGATGATCGCCGCGAAATAGACGATACTGTCGTAGCCGGCGCCCTCCCAGATCCCGCTGATCTGGTAGATCGCGCGGAAGAATCCGGGGTTGTTCAGAAGGCCGGCGTTTCCGACCTCCTCGGAAATCAGGCCCAGCTTGACCAGCGCCTGGCTGACGATACCCATCTGGCCGATGATGGAGCCCTGCTTGACCAGCAGCGCCACCAGAGATGTCATGACAACCGTCGACATGAACTTCGGCAGATAGGTCATCACCTGCAGAACGCTGCGCGTCGCGTTGGAGCGGACTTCATTGAAGAACAGCGCCAGGATGATCGGCATCGGGAAGCCGAAACACAGCCCGTAGAAGCTCAGCAGGAAGGTATTCCGCATCGCCATCCAGAAGCTCTGGCTCAGGCTGTCCCCGCCCACCAGCAGCCGCTTGAAATAGCTGAAGCCGGAGAAGAGCTGCTCGTTCACCGGCAGCACCGCGTCCGTCACCTTGAAGCAGCCCAGCAGCTCGTACATGGGGAAGTACCGCCAGAACAGGAAGACCAGCAGCATCGGCACCAGCATCAGGTACAGCCGCCAGTCCTTGACAATGGTACGGCCCACGTTCAGCCAGTAATGCTTCTCCACATCGTCCCGAACCACCTGTTCCGGGTTTTCATGATAGGTGCCGCTGACCGGATCGAGAACCAGATAATCCGCCGCTCTCCCTTTCATTGAAATCCTCCTTTTTCCTCTTGCTGTTCATTCAGCCGCTTCAGATAGTGCTCCTGATCCTCCAGCATCCCGTCCAGCCGGGATACGATCCAGAGGATCGCGATCGTAAAGATATAGCTGATGACATCCGTTGTAATAAACCCCAGCGCCGCCGCGGGCGAAGCCCCGAAGATCAGGCTGATCAGCCCGCGCCCCACCTGCATGGAAAGGAGCAGCAGGCCGCCGAAGGCGATGATCCGCAGGATGTTCCCGTGGAGCCCCTGCCACCCCCAGGCCTTCAGCAGCGGATAAACCGCCAGCCCCGCCAGGTTTCCGACGCAGTAAATCGCGTACTGGGCGCCGGTTCCCCGCGAGGTCAGGACGAAGACGAGCCCGCCGATCACCGCGTGAATCCCGGCCCAGAGCCCCCACCGAACCATCACGATCCCCGTAATGGCCGCGACGGCGGAAACCGTCCAGGCCTCCTTCGGAAACCACTGGGTAGCCGCCCGGACGATGACGCTCTCAAAAACGATCAGCATCACGGCGAAAAGCGACAGGTCAATGACCCGGTATTTTTCCGCCGTTAAATGTCCGTACACGTTTCATCCCCCGGTCGATTGCAAAAAATGTCCCCAATTCATCCATTATTATACAGTCTTTGGGCAAGGAAAGTAAAGGGGGAAATCCGCCGAAACTGGCATTGAATCTCATGAAATATTGTCCGTACAAAACCATGATGATCGCGGATTTCCCCGTTTTCCTGTCCCCTGCTCCTCTGTGAATGGTAGTTCACATCTGTCACTCTGCGACAGATGAATATTTTGGTACCGCTTCGCTGGCGCGTTCGCGGACAAAATCTGTCTCAGGGCTGCTTGCCGATATAGGCCAGGATGCCGCCGTCGACATACAGGATGTGGCCGTTGACGAAGTTGCTGGCGTCGCTGGCCAGGAACACCGCCGGGCCCTGAAGATCCTCCGCCTGACCCCAGCGGGCGGCCGGCGTCTTGGCGATAATGAACTGGTCGAAGGGATGGCGGCTGCCGTCGGGCTGCCGCTCCCGCAGCGGCGCGGTCTGGGGCGTCGCGATATAGCCCGGTCCGATGCCGTTGCACTGGATGTTATGCCCGCCGTACTCGGAGCAGATGTTGCGGGTCAGCATCTTGAGACCGCCCTTGGCGGCGGCGTAGGCGGAAACGGTCTCCCGGCCCAGCTCGCTCATCATGCTGCAGATGTTGATAATCTTGCCGTGGCCCTTTTCGATCATGGAGGGGATCACGGCCTTGGCGCAGATGAAGGGCGCGTTCAGGTCCACGTCGATGACCTTGCGGAACTCCGCCGCGCTCATCTCGATCATGGGAATCCGGCGGATGATGCCGGCGTTGTTGACCAGGATGTCGATCACGCCGACTTCCTTTTCAATCTGCTTCACCAGGGCCTGCACGGCCTCCTCGTTGGTCACGTCGCAGACATAGCCTCTGGCGTCGATGCCCTTTTCGGCATAGGCGGCCAGCCCCTTGTCCACCAGCTCCTGATTGATGTCGTTAAAAACGATGGTCGCGCCCGCCGCGGCATAGGCCTCGGCGATGGCAAAGCCGATCCCGTAGCTGGCTCCGGTAATCCACGAGATTTTTCCCTTCAGGCTGAAAGCATTCATGTCCATAGTCTTTTCCTCCTCTTATCCTTTTTCTTCTTCCGTATCGTTCTCAACAGGATCTGCTCCCCGCCCCCCCGTCCCGGAGGCCGAAGGGGTTGAAGGGGGCGATCGGAAAGCCCCCTTACCTCAGCTCCGTTGTCGGAATGGTATCCATATCGTCAAATTCCTGGTTCTCCCCGCCCATGGCCCAGATAAAGGTATAGTTGCTGGTGCCGGCGCCGGCGTGGATCGACCAGCTGGGAGAAATCACCGCCTGCTCGTTCTGCATGACGATGTGGCGGGTTTCCTGCCCCTCTCCCATCATATGGAAGACCACGTTGTCCTTCGGTACCTCGAAATAGAAATACACTTCCATCCGGCGCTCGTGGGTATGGGCCGGCATCGTGTTCCAGACGGAGCCCACGTCCAGGGCGGTCATCCCCATGCTCAGCTGGCAGGTCTTCAGCACGGTGGGATGAATGAACTGATTGATGACCCGCTTGTTGCTGGTGGCCGCGTCGCCCACCGGCCGCTTGTTGGCGTCCTGGATTTTGATCAGCTTGTTTTCATAGCTGCAATGAGCCGGCGCGGAAACGAGATAGAACTTGGCCGGCTTCTCCGAATCACAGCTCTGGAAGAGGACTTCCTTCGCGCCTTTCGTGATATAGAGGCAGTCCTTGTAGTCCAGCGCGTACACCGTTCCGTCCACGGTGACCTTCCCGGCGCCGCCGACATTGAACATGCCGCACTCCCGGCGCTCGAGGAAGAACTTCGTCCCGAAGTTGTGCCAGATATCAATGCCCTTGTCGATGCTGACGGATTCCCGGACCGGCATGATCCCCATGGTGACCATCCGGTCCACGTGGCTGTAGACCACCTCCACCGTATCCGGCGTGAAAAGTCTTTCGATCAGGAACTCCTTCCGGGTTTCCTCCGTCGTATAGCGCTTAAAGTCCCTCTGATTACAGCTGTAGCGAATATCCATCCTGTGTTTTCCCTCCACCCTTGACTATTGAATGATTTCCTGAACTTCCTGCAGATCCAGCAGGGGCCCTTCTGCGCCGCTGACCCGGATCCCGGTCAGTTCCACCCGCTGGGCGAACTTGAGGATCAGGCCCCGCTTCCGGACCGGATCCACCCCCTCCGCCATGGCGGGCTCCCGCATCTCCGCCGCGTCCTCGGCGAAATCGAAGGTGCTGTCCCGGATGGCCAGCTCCTCGACGGGCTGCTCCGGCAGCCCCAGCACGTACGCCACGCAGCCCTGGCACCCGGTGGCCTTGACCCGCTCGAAGCGGATGCTGCCGATTCGGGGCGTGGACTCGTCGACGGCCTCGTGCTCCCGGCTCTGGACCCAGGCGCTGTGGCCGTCGGGATCGCAGAAGTACAGGGCGTTAATCACCAGCGGTACCTTGATATCCTTCATTCGAACCTGTTCGAAGAGGATATTGTCCACGACGCCGTCTTTGCCCCGGCCCCGTCGGGTCTTGATCCGAAGGGCCCGGTCGTTGCCCCGCATATAGCAGTGGTGGGCCCAGACGTTTCGCACGCCGCCGGCCATCTCGCTGCCGACGGTGACCCCGCCGTGCCCGTCCAGCATGGCGCACCAGCCGATCTCGATCTCCTCGCAGGGGATCCGGTATTTCCGGCCGATCTCGATCTTTCCCGCCTTGATGGCGATGCAGTCGTCGCCGACGGAAATCCGGCTGCCCAGCAGGCGAACCCTTGCGCAGCTCTCGGGATCGAAGCCGTCGGTGTTCGGGCTGTCCCAGGGGGCTTCGATCCGGATGTTCAGGAAGTCCAGACCCCGGCTCATGGTGGGATGCAGGTTCCAGGCGGGGCTGTTCCGGAAGGTCAGTCCCTGGACGGTGACCCGGCTGGAGCGCATCAGGAAAAGCAGGTTGCCCCGGGCCGCCCCGCGGATCTTCTTCGGTTCAATCCACCAGTCCCCGTCCTGCGCCCGGCCGTCGATGACTCCCTCGCCGATGACCGCCGTATCGGTGACCTCGATCCCCGTCAGCGCCGCGGCGTATCCGTTTCGTTCCTCCCCTTCCCACAGGCCCAGCAAAAGCTCGCCGTCGGCATTGCGGGCGGGCGTCCTGCCGGGCAGGATCGGAAAGGCGTTCCGGTCCGTCTTCAGGGCCAGGGTGGCGCCCTTCGCGATCTCCAGCGTCATATGGCTTTTCAGGAAGAGCGGCCCGGTGATATAGGTTCCCTCGGGCACCAGCACCCGCCCGTTCCGGGGGCAGGCCAGGATCGCCGCCTGCAGCATGGCCGTATCGTCCGCCTCGCCGTCGCCCCGGGCGCCGAAGTCCCGCGCGTTCAGGACGCAGGTTTCCTTCTTCGTCCGGAAGGTCACGTGCTCCGGATGGCCGGAGGCCGTTTCGCAGCCCAGGCTGTATTCCGTGTCCGGTTCGAGATCGAACAGGGAGGCGACGGATTTCGTTTCCTCCCGAAGGGGCTTCCCGTTCAGCGTCAGGGTCATGGGCTCCCGGGCCTCGTAGCGGCCTTCGGGATCCAGCAGCACCGTACAGCTGCGGGATGAAACATAAAGTGTCTTCAAGCTTCCTCCTTCGGGGCCCGCCTCCCGGTCAGGCACGTCCGTCTGAAAATCCCGGACCGAGCCTTCATCCCAGAATGGCCAGGGCACCGCCGATCAGATTTTCTTTTTGTCAAAGCCGAAATACCGTTCGGCATTGTAGTAGCTGATATCCGCGACGATCTCCTTCAGGGTGTCCAGATCCTCGGGATAGAAGCCTTCCTCGACCCACTCGCCGAAGATCCGGCAGAGGATCCGCCGGAAGTATTCATGCCGGGGATAGCTCAGGAAGGAGCGGCTGTCCGTCAGCATGCCGACGAAGCCCGCCAGATACCCCAGACTCGCCAGGGACTTGAGCTGGTCGCTCATGCCGTCGAAGTGATCGTTGAACCACCAGGCGGAGCCGTGCTGAATCCGGCCGACGGCGGTATCGTTCTGGAAGCAGCCCAGGATCGTATCGATGGCCGCGTTGTCGTTGGTGTTCAGACTGTAGAGGATCGTCTTCGGCAGCTTGCCGCTTTCCTCCAGCGCGCCGAGGAAGGCCGCGGTCTGGGCGGAGGGGGCGAAGTTGTCAACACAGTCGAACCCGGTGTCGGGGCCCATGGCCCGGAACATGTTGGGGTTGTTGTCCCGACGGCAACCATAGTGCAGCTGCATCACCCATCCGCGGCGGGCGTATTCCGCCGCCATGGCGGTCATGAAGGCATACTTGAAGGCCGCCTCCTCCGCCGCCGTCGGCATCATACCGTCCATCCGCTTGGCGAAGATGGTTTCCACCTCCGCCTCGGTGGCGGGGGCGTACATGACGTAGTTCAGGGCATGGTCGCTGAGCTTGCAGCCGTGGCTTGCAAAGAAGTCCAGCCGGTTCTTGAGCGCGCGGATCAGCGCCGCGAAGGAATCGATCTTCATCCCAGCCGCCTTCCTCAGCTGCGCGAGGTAATCCGGATAGGTTTCCTTCTCCAGATTCATGGCCTTGTCCGGCCGCCAGGCAGGCAGCACCGTCACCGGGAAGGTTTTGTCCGCCGCCAGCTTCTCGTGCCATTCGAGGCTGTCCACCGGGTCGTCGGTGGTGCAGATCGTGTCCACGTTGCTCATCCGGATCAGGCCCCGGGAGGTATAGCCCTCGCTCTGAAGCTTCGCGTTGGCGCACTGCCAGACCTCCTCGGCGGTATCCTTATTCAGGATGCCCTCGTAGCCGAAGAAGCGGCGCAGCTCCAGGTGGCTCCAGTGATGCAGGGGGTTGCCGATGGCCTTCCCCAGCACCTCCGCGTACTTCTGGAACTTCTCCCGGTCGGTGGCGTCGCCGGTGATGTACTTCTCCGGCACGCCGGCCGAGCGCATCAGCCGCCACTTATAGTGGTCGCCCCCCAGCCAGACCTGGGTGATATTGTCGTAGCGGATATCCTCATAGATTTCCCGGGGGCTCAGATGGCAGTGATAATCGATGATGGGGCACTTCTCCGCCGCCTCGTGATAGAGAACGCGAGCGGTTTTCGTATTCAGCAGGAAATCCTTCGTCAGAAATTCTTTCATGGCTCTTCCTTTCACAGCCCCGACGCGGGGCGGGGCTTTAAGTCATGGCCCCGGCCCGCGCCGGGATCATCGCTTACCGCTTCACGCGGGCGCTGCCGTTCTTCATGATGGATTCAACCTCTTCCCGGCTGGCCATGCTGGTGTCCCCGGGGGTGGTCATCGCCAGGGCGCCGTGGGCCGCGCCGTAGTTGACGGCCAGCTCCGGATCCCCGGTGGTCATGAGGCCGTAAACCAGGCCCGAGGCGAAGGAATCGCCGCCGCCGACCCGGTCCATGATCTCCAGGCCGTTATATTCCTTGGACATAAAGACCTTGCCGTCCGCCCAGCAGATGGCCTTCCAGTCGTTGACGGTGGCGGTCCTGACGGTCCTCAGGGTCGTGGCGATGGCCTTGAAGTTCGGATACTGCTTCGCGGCTTCCTCGATCATCTTGTAATAGCCGGTCAGGTTCAGCTCCTTGAGGTTCTCGTCGTTGCCCTCGACCTGCAGGCCCAGGCAGGCGGTAAAGTCCTCCTCGTTGCCGATCATGACGTCCACGTATTTCGCGACTTCCTTGTTGACCTCCCGGGCCTTTTCCAGGCCGCCGATGGCGGACCACATGGAGGGCCGGTAGTTCAGGTCATAGGAGATCAGCGTCCCGTATTTCTTCGCCGTCTTGCAGGCGGCGATGACGGTCTCGCAGCTCTGCTCCGACAGGGCCGCGTAGATGCCTCCGGTGTGCAGCCAGCGAACGCCCAGCTTTCCGAAGACATAGTCGAAATCGAAGTCCTCGGGTGTCGCCTTGGAAATGGCGGTATTCGCCCGGTCGGAGCAGCCCACGGCGCCCCGGATGCCGAAGCCCCGCTCGGTAAAGTTCAGGCCGTTGCGGCAGATCCGGCCGATGCCGTCGGTCTTCTTCCAGCAGATCAGGCTCGTGTCCACGCCGCCCTGCTCGATCAGATCCTTCAGCAGCTTGCCGACCTCGTTGTCTGCGAAGGCGGTCAGCACGCCGGTCCTGAGGCCGAAGCACTTATGCAGGCCCCGGACCACGTTGTATTCTCCGCCGCCCTCCCAGGCCTTAAACTCCCGGGCGGTCCGGATCCGGCCCTCGCCGGGATCCAGGCGCAGCATGATTTCCCCCAGGGATACGGCGTCATAGCGGCATTCTTCAGCGGCTCTCAGATTCAGATTCATCTTCTCTTACCCCCTGATCTCTTTCACGATTCCGGCGGCTTCCCGCACGAGGTTTTCGATTTCGTCAAACTTGCCTTCCTTCACGAGGCTGCCGGACACCATCCAGCTGCCGCCGCAGGCGACGATCCGGTCGTAGGCCAGGTATTCCCGGACGTTGGCGGCGCTGATGCCGCCGGTGGGCATGAAGCTCAGTCCCACATAGGGGGCCGCCATGGCCTTGATCATCTTCAGGCCGCCGCTGGGCTCCGCCGGGAAGAACTTCACCACGTCCAGGCCGAACTGCAGCGCCGCCTCCACCTCCGTCGGCGTGCAGACGCCGGGGGTCATGGGAACGCCCTTCTTCAGCACGTATTCCGTCACCTTGGGGTTCAGGCCGGGGCTGACGATGAACTTCGCGCCCGCGTCGATGGCCCGGTCCGCCTGCTCGCAGGTCAGCACGGTGCCGGCGCCGACGATCATGTCCGGATAGGCCTTGACCATCCGGCGGATGGATTCCTCCGCCGCCGCCGTCCGGAAGGTCACCTCCGCGCAGGGCAGTCCGCCTTTGACCAGGCGCTCCGCCAGCGGCAGCGCGTCCTCCTCGCTGTTGAGCACCACCACGGGCACGATGCCCAGCTTCTGCAGTTTTTTCATCATTTCGGTCATGTTTGTCTCCTCCTTGTTCGTTCGCAGGTCACAGGGTAACGCCCTGCTTGAAAATCGCCAGGTTATGGAATCCGTTTTTCTCGTTCCGGGTGGTCTGCCCGGAGGCGGTGGCCAGCACCAGCTCCATGAGCTCCCCGCCCAGCTCCTCGAGGCTCCGGCCCTCCAGCAGCCGTCCCGCGTTGAAGTCGATCCAGTTCGCCTTTTTCGTCGCCAGGGGCGTATTGGTAGCAATCTTGAGGGTCGGCACCGGGCAGCCGAAGGGCGTCCCCCGTCCCGTCGAGAACAGAATCAGCTGGGCGCCGGAAACCGCCAGGGCGGTGGAAGCCACCAGGTCGTTTCCGGGGGAGGTCAGCAGGTTCAGCCCCTGCTCCCTGACGGCCTCGCCGTAGGCCAGCACGCCCTTCACCGGGGAGGAGCCGCTCTTCTGGGTGCATCCCAGGGCCTTGTCCTCCAGGGTGGTAATTCCGCCGGCCTTGTTTCCCGGAGAGGGATTTTCGTACACCGGCATATGGTAGGATTCGAAATATTCCTTGAAATCGTTGATCAGCCGGACGGTCTTCTCAAAGAGCTCCTCCGTCCCGCAGCGGTCCATCAGGATGGTTTCGGCGCCGAACATCTCCGGCACCTCCGTCAGGATCGTGCTGCCGCCCATGGCGGTCAAAAGGTCGCTGAAGACCCCGATGGTCGGGTTGGCGGTGATGCCGCTGAGCCCGTCGGATCCGCCGCACTTGAGGCCCACCACCAGCCGGTCGGCCCCCAGGGGCTCCCGCCGGTCCTTCCGCATCCGCTCCGCCAGCTCCGAAACCAGCTTCAGGCCCTCCGCCTGCTCGTCCTCCACCTCCTGGCAGACCAGGAAGCGGACCCGGCTCTCGTCGTAGTCCCCCATGAAGGGGCGGATCTGGTCGATGCCGCTGTTTTCACACCCGAGGCCGAGCAGCAGCACGCCGCCGACGTTCGGATGGGTCGCCAGGGCGGCGAGGGCCTTCCGGGTATTGTCCTGATCGTCCCCCAGCTGGGAGCAGCCGTAGGGATGGGAAAAGGCGTAGACGCCGTCGACCCCGTCCCCCGTCAGCACCTGGGCGCTCTGGGCGATGGCCTGGGCCACGCCGTTGACGCAGCCCACCGTCGGCAGGATCCACAGCTCGTTCCGAATGCCGGGCCGGCCCTTCTCCCGGGGATAGCCCAGGAAGGTCGCGGGAGCGATCTTCTCCTGCTTCGGATGGGTCGGGTTCCAGGTGTATTCCTTCGTTCCGGAAAGCAGGGTATGCAGGTTATGGGTATGGACATGGGCGCCCTCGGGAATATCCTCCGTGGCCGCGCCGATGGGGAAGCCGTACTTGATGACCGGCTCTCCCTTTCGAATGGCCCGGAGGGCCACCTTGTGGCCCATGGGAATCTCGCCCTTCACCGTAACCTTTCCGCCGCCCCAGTCCAGCGTTTCCCCGGCCCTGAGGGGCCGCAGGGCCACCGCCACCAGATCCTCCGGACGGATTCTAACCAGTTCGTTCATCGTTTATTCTCCCCTTACAGGCAGGACGCGTAGGCCGCCAGGGCGCCCTTTTCCCGGATCAGCTTCAGGTTCTTCACCGTCGCCTCCTCCAGCTCGGGCACCTTCGACAGATCCTGGCCCCACATCTGCTCGTTGGTCAGCACCGCGTGCACCAGCTCCTCCGGCGTATCCTTCCGATGGTTCCAGAAGAACTCCAGCGCCCACCGGTCGTCGTTGATCACATATTCGTTTCCCTTGGGCCGGCGGGCGTGCAGCCCCTTCTCGTCCAGGGCCTGCAGGTCGCTGGAATAGAAGGCGATGTAGGCCGCCAGGCTCATGGTCAGGAAGGGCGGCAGCTTTCCCTTTTCCTTCACGTAGTCCAGGAAGGTCGGCATGTTCCGGGCCCGCCACTTGGAGGTCGAGTTCAGGGAAATGCTCATCAGCTCATGGTTGACGAAGGGATTGTTGAACCGATCCTGTACCGCGGCGGCGAACTCCTCGAGATCCTTTTTGTCCAGCGGCAGGGTCGGGATGACCTCCTCCTCCAGCATGCGGTTCATGAAGCCCCGGATCGTGTCGTTTTCCATGCAGTCCCGCACGATGTCGAAGCCCGCCAGATAGGCGCCCAGCACAAAGCCGGTGTGGGCCCCGTTCAGGATCCGGACCTTCCGCTTCTTGTAAGGCGTTACGTCCTGCACCACCGTGACCGGCACCCCCGCCTTTTTGAAGGGCAGCCGGTCCTCGAGGCCCTCCGGCCCCTCGATAGCCCAGAAGCCGAAAACCTCGCCCACGTCCGTCAGCGGATCCTCGTAGCCGTTGGCCGCGGCCAGCGCCTCGACCTCCTTCGGATCCCGGATCCGCCCGGGAACGATCCGGTCCACCAGAGTGGAGCAGAAGACGTTTTCCTTCTCGACCCACTCCTTAAAGGCGGGCTCCAGCTTCCAGTCGTCGATATACTGCTTCACGCAGCGAAGCAGCTCCTTGCCATTGTTGTCGATCAGCTCGCAGCTGAGGATGATCAGACCCTTCCGCCCCGCCTTCCAGCGTTCATAGAGCACCCGGGTCAGCTTCGCCGGGAAGGAAATCGGGGGCTCCTGGTCAAACCTGCTCTCCGTCTCGTGAACGATCCCGGCCTCCGTCGTGTTGCTGACGATGATTTCCAGCTCGGGACTCCTGGCCAGCTCCAGCACCTTGTCCCATTCCCCGTAGGGGTTGATGCAGCGGCTGACGCAGGAGATGACCCGCTTTTCATCGACCTTCTTCCCCTTTTCGCTGCCGCGCAGGTACAGGGGATAGAGGCCTTCCTGCCGGTTGATCAGATCCGTCAGTCCCTGGGCAATGGGCTGAACCAGAACCACCTTGCCGTTAAAGCCGGCCTTTTCGTTGGCCAGATCAAAGAAGTAGTCCACGAATGCGCGTAAAAAATTGCCCTCGCCGAACTGCATCACTTTTTCGGGGGCATTCTCAAGCACGTATCCGTCGTAAGAGGAGTCTTTCAGAACCTGATAGTTAAGCTGAGCCATGTTCTCATCCTCCGACCTCAATTTTATACATCAAATGTACAATAATTTTCGGCCTCCGTCAAGGATGAAAAAGGGGGATCCGGCCCCCTTTCCGCCCCCGGAAGGGATGCCGGATCCCCTGTTCAGAAAAATTTAATAAGTTCGTTCAATTTCAGACAACTTATGACAAATTTCCGCAAAAATTATTTGTTCTGTAGGATTATTCGTCGTCGTCCTCGTCGATCTTGGCGTTGGCGATAATCTTCTGGGCCTCGTTGGCGGGCACTTCCTCGTAGCGCTCGAACTTCATGCTGAAGGAACCCCGGGCCTGGGTCATGCTGCGAAGATCCGTCGCGTACTTGAACATCTCCGCCAGGGGCGCCTCCGCCTCCAGCAGCTGCATGCTGCCCTCCTGGTTCATGCCCATGATCCGGCCCCGGCGCTTGTTCATGTCGCCCATGATGTCGCCCATGTACTCGTTGGGCACCCGGACCTCAACGTGCATAATGGGCTCGAGGAGCACCGGGCTGGCGTCCATGCAGCCCTTCTTATAGGCGATGCGGGCCGCGGTCTTGAAGGCCATTTCCGAGGAGTCCACCGGGTGATAGGAGCCGTCATAGAGCTTGGCGTGCAGGTGCACCATGGGATAGCCCGCCAGAACGCCCTTGACGATATTCTCCCGCAGGCCCTTTTCGACGCTGGGGATGAAGTTCCGCGGAACCACGCCGCCGACCACCGCGTCCTCGAACTCGAATTCCGCGTCGCTGTCGGTGATGGGGCTGAACTCGATCCAGACGTCGCCGAACTGGCCGTGGCCGCCGGTCTGCTTCTTGTGCCGGCCCTGTACCTTGACGGTCTTCCGGATGGTTTCACGGTACGGAATCTTCGGATCCTGCAGCACGGCGTTGGCGCCGAACTTGGAAGCCAGCTTGTTCCGGATCACGTCCAGATGCATCTCGCCCTGGCCGCTCAGCTCGGTTTCGGTGGTCTCGGCGTTCTTTTCAATCCGGATGGAGGGATCCTCCTCCGCCAGGCGGTTCAGGCCGCTGAAGACCTTGTCTTCCTCGCCCTGCTTGGCGGCGAAGACCGCCTTGGAGATGCAGGGGGCCGGGAAGACGATTTCCGGATACTTAACCGGGTTCGCCGGGTCGCAGAGGGTATCGCCGGTGGAGGTGAACTGCAGCTTCGCCAGGGCACCCAGGTCGCCGGCGTGCAGCTTGTCGACGCTGGTCTGCTTGTTGCCCCGCAGGGAGAACAGACCGCCGGCCTTCTCGGTCTTTTCCTTGTTGGCGTTGTAGAGGGCGGTGGATCCCGTCAGCATGCCGGAGAAGATCCGGAACAGGCTGAGCTTGCCAACGAAGGGGTCAGCGATGGTCTTGAACACCAGGGCGGAGAAGGGCAGCTCGTCCCTGCACTCCCGGACGACCTCCTCGCCGGTCTTGGGATTGACGCCCGTCACGCTCAGCCCTTCGTGGGCGGGAGAGGGCAGATACTTGGCCATCAGATCCATGGTCCGGGCGATGCCCACGCCGGTCAGCGCGGAGCAGGCCACGACGGGAACGATGCTCCCGTCCTTCATGCCCTTGCGGAAGCCGAACATGATCTCGTCATAGGTCAGCTCCTCGCCCTCGAGGTATTTCATCATCAGATCGTCGTCCGCGGCGGCGGCCTGCTCCGTCAGGAATTCGAAGGCCTCGTTGACCTCCGCTTCCAGCTCGGCGGGCATCGGAACTTCCTTGCTCTTCTTGTAAGCGCCTTCGTAGGCCTTCTTTTCCAGCACGTTGACCACGCCCCGGAAGGCCGCGCCGGCGCCCAGGGGAATCAGGATCGGCACGACGCTGGAGCCGTATTTCTCCCGCAGCTGCGCCGTCACCTTTTCGAAGTTCGCGTGCTCCCGGTCCATCTGGTTGACGATGAACATCCGGCCCAGCTTGTGCTCGCCGGCCGCGTCCCAGGCCTTCTCCGCGCCGACGGCCAGCCCGTTGACACCGCCGACGACGATAACGGCGGTCTCCGCCACCCGCAGCGGCCCGCACATCTCGCCCACGAAATCAAAATAGCCGGGCACGTCGATGACGTTAATCACCTTGCCGTTCCACGGAACGGGGGCGTAGCTGGCGCTGATGGAAAAGCCGCGTTTTTTCTCTTCCGGATCAAAGTCGGATACGGTGGAGCCGTCCTCCACCTTGCCCTGACGGTCGATCGAGCCGGCGGCGAAGAGCATCGCCTCGGTCAGCGTGGTCTTGCCCTCGCCGCCATGCCCCATGAGGGCGATATTCCGAATGTTTCCGGTGATGAATTCAGCCATGGTATCATTCCTCCAAGATATAATTTTTCAAAACGTTTTCTCCCGCCCCCGGCATCGGCCGGCGGAAGAATCAAAAGCACTCACGGAGCAGTATACCATAACCTGCCGAAATTGAAAAGAAAAAAATATTTTCTCCTCTGTGAACGGGTATTCACGTCTGCCATTCTGTCCGGATGACGATTTTGTCAGCGCTCACGCTAAAGCGCTTCGCGTACATAATCTGTCTCGCGCCATGCATAAAGAAGCCACAGTTTAATAAAGAAGCGAGAGCGTCCGCGGGCGCAAATACCGCAGCTGGGCGGCCGGGCCGCACAGCTCGAAAAAAGGGCTTGCGGAGTGAGCCGTCCGGATTTACAATAATCCCGTCCGCTTCTCTGCCGGCGCTTCTTTCCCGGACAGGATCTGGCACTCAAATCATTGAATTGATAGTTGGAGGAAAAACCATGGCCAGGAATCTCTTAATAACCTCTCTGTACGCCGCGGGAAGCGACCTCCCGCTGCGTTATTATCAGATTCAGAAGGAATGCGGCACCCTTTACGTCGACGCGCTGCTGGATGTGGAGGCCGGGATCAAGGCCATGCTGGCCAGCCGCCACATTGATGAGATCGTCGTTCTCTGCGAAGAGGGGGCCTTTGATGAAAGGGACGATCTGAAATCCGCCCCCCTCCGGCTTGGAAGAAGCCTGTATGGCGAAAAGAATAGCGCGCTTTCAACCTACCGTCTGCTTCGGCGTCGCCTGTCCCGGTATGTGGACTGGGAATCGCCGGAGCTCAGGGAGGAGGAAGCGCTGCTGCCTGAAGAAACGAGAGAAAAGCTGGCCCGGTTTATTCAGGCGTTTCAGGAGAGCCGCCCCGAGCTGAAAGAGATCGAGCTCAACCGGCTCTTCAACGCCTTTTCCCGGAGCAATGAGACCTATACCGCCTTTGAGGACGCGCTTTATCAGGCGATGCCGGAGCTTTTCGACCGCTCCGACGGCTGCCTCCGATGGGTCAGGGCCTGGCTCTACGATGCGCTGAAGCCCTCCTTCAAGCTGGCCCTTTCCCCCGCCAACGAGGAAACGGCCATTCGCTTCCTCCCGGAGGCCAGCGTCGCGGAAGGCGGCCAGTGGGTGGAGCAAATGGTGTCCATGAAGAAAGCCATCGTAGAAGGCAACGAGGAGGTCAATCTTTACGTCGTCCTGAGCAGCGACGACGCGGCGGATAACTTTTTCGTCATCAACCTGCTCGGCATCCTGACTTCCCTGCCGAAAGGCGGGGTTCGCCTGAAAGAGATCTATACCCTTCGTCCCCTCCAGCGGTGCATGGCGGGAATGATCAGGGATGATACCGAGGGCTTCAGCGCGACGGAGCTGTTCCACGCGATCCATGCCTTCCTGAATTACGGAAAGGCGGATCAGATCGTCAGGTTCCTCGAAAACAGCAAGGGCCACAGCGACGTCTTTTCCGGAATCGCCTATGCCATGCGCCATGTGGATGTCGGGCTTTCCATGTGCAACATTCCGGAGGTGGAGGACGGCATTCTCCGCCTGCGAAAGCTTTTCAGCGCTGAAAAGACCTGGCGGGAATTCGGCTATTATGGGATGGTTTCCAGCCTGATCGCGGAAAGCATTCGGGAGGACTACGGTCCGCTCCTGGAGGGAGACGGCGATATCCCGTTCCTGGAACTGGTCAAATGGGCCTACCGGCACCAGTTCTATCAGCAGACCCTGACCCTGATCGAGTCCAATGCCCCGGAAAACCTGGTGAATGCCGGCGTCTTCTATTATTGCGGCAGCGAGGCGCAGAAGGAGCAGGTGATCCATCTGCTGGCGCTGCAGCGGCTGGAGCTTAAGCCCTATGAATACTATAAGATGGACGATATCAACCATTATTTCATCAAAAACTACGACCGTGCGCGGGTCAAATACCTCAGCGGCCGCAACGATGATCAGCAGAAGGTGTACGCGGAGCTGCGGGTGAGCTCCGTCATGAACACGGATCCGGAGCTCATCACGGGGCTCACCGCCTGCGACAGCATGGACACCCTTCAGAATGTGCTGTACGCTTACTACCATCTCAGCGACGTGCGCAACAAGATCAGCCACGCCGATACCGGCGTGCTGGAGGGAAACCGGCTGATGGTCCGGGACAGCGATGAAAGCACCGCCCTGCTGACCGTGAAGGACAGTATCGATTTCTTTATTGCCAGCTATGAAAAGGCGATGGCGGAAGTGAAGGACAAAGACCCGCAGATCGTCCGCATTACCCGGGAAGAAGTCAAATTCGCCGCAAATCAGTTGAAATCCAATGTGTAACGCAGGGGGGACGGTTCTGGCAGAACCGTCCCCTCTCTGCGTGCAGCTTTACAGGCGGGCGACGCCGCTGTCCCGGGCCGCCTGAGCCACGGCCTTCGCCACCGCGGGGCCGACCCGGGGATCGAAGGCCGCCGGCAGGATATACCGGTCGCTCAGCTCCTCCTCCGCCACCAGCTCCGCAAGCGCGTGGGAAGCCGCCAGCTTCTTGGCCTGATTGATGTCCCTGGCCCGAACGTCCAGGGCGCCCCGGACCAGGCCCGGGAAAACCAGCACGTTGTTGATCTGGTTGGGATGATCGCTCCGGCCGGTTCCGACCACGGCGGCGCCGGCCGCCAGCGCGTCCTCCGGCTCAATCTCCGGCACCGGGTTGGCCATGGGGAACACAACTGCGCCCTTCGCCATGGAGGCGATCATGTCCCTGGAAACGATATGCGGCGCGCTGACCCCGATGAAGGCGTCTGCGCCCCGAAGGGCATCCGCCAGGCTGCCGGAGAACTTCTCCGGATTGGTGACGGCCGCCATCTCCGCCTGGACGGGGTTCATCTCTGTTCCCTCGCAGAGAATGCCGCAGCGATCCACCATCTTCAGATGCCGGACCCCCAGATCCATCAGGTGCCGCCCGATGGCAATCCCGGCGCTGCCCGCGCCGTTGATCACAACGCGAACCTCCCCGATCTCCTTCCTAACGACCCGCAGGGCGTTGATCAGCGCCGCGCCGACCACGATGGCCGTCCCGTGCTGGTCGTCGTGGAAGATCGGAATATCGCAGATTTCCTTCAGCTTCCGCTCGATTTCGAAGCAGCGGGGCGCCGCGATATCCTCCAGGTTAATCCCCCCGAAGCTGCCGGAAATCAGATAGATCGTCCGGACGATCTCGTCCACATCCTTGCTTCGGACGCAGATCGGGAAGGCGTCCACATCGCCGAAGGCCTTGAACAGGGCGCACTTCCCCTCCATGACCGGCATGCCGGCCTCCGGGCCGATGTCCCCCAGCCCCAGCACCGCCGTGCCGTCGGTGATGACCGCGACCAGATTGCTCCGCCGGGTCAGCGTAAAGGATTTGTCGTAATCCTTCTGGATTTCCAGACAGGGCTGGGCGACCCCCGGGGTGTAGGCCAGGGACATGTCTTCCCTGTTCCTGACGGGAACCCGGGAAATCACCTCAATTTTCCCCTTCCATTCGCCGTGCAGGCGCAGCGATTCCTCCGCGTAATTCACCATGAACCCCTTCCTTTCCTTTTTGCGTCCAATGCCCTTTATTGTAACGGGAAAAGCCGGGCAAAACAAGCCGCCCCATCCTCTTCTTCTATGCCTCCCGGGCCATCCGCCGCTTCATGAGTTCCAGGGATTCCGGGGAGCCGCTGGTTTCAAAAATAACCTCCCCGGGGCCATCCTCGTTCAGCAGGTCTTCCCGCGCCAGCACCCGGCGCAGCTGCCGGGCGGTTCCCTCGCTGCCCTCGGTGATGGCGATGTGCTCCGGGAGCATCGCCCGGATCATGGGCTTCAGGAAGACATAGTGGGTGCAGCCCAGCACCACCGCGTCCACCCGGTCCAGATCCTTCCGGCCCAGCAGCAGCCTCTCCAGATAGGCCCGGGCGCCCTCGTCGTCCTCCCCTTCCACCAGCTCCATCAGCCCGGGGCAGGGCACCTTCTCCGCCCCCCGCCCGTAGAGGGCCATCAGCCGCTCAAACTTCTCCTGCTTCAATGTCAGCGGCGTCGCGAGAACCAGAATCTTCCCGTCGTGGCGCAGCTCTGAGGCCGGCTTGAGGGCCGGCTCCATGCCGATGACGGGAATGGTCAGCTCGCTTCGGAGCACCGCGGCCGCCGCCCCCGTCGCCGTGTTGCAGGCGATGACCAGAGCCTTGATCCGCCGCTCCAGCAGATGCTGAACCACCTTCCGGACGCAGAAAATGACCTCCTCCGTGCGCTTCGTTCCGTAGGGAGCGTTCGCCACATCCCCGTAAAAAAGAAAGCGTTCCTTCGGCAGGATGCGCACCATGGACTGCAGGGTGCTGATGCCCCCAATCCCGCTGTCGAACACCCCGATCGGATCCTGCCTTGCGCTCATGCTCTTCCTTCTTTCGTTCGTTTCAAAACGTGTCTGGTTATTTTACCAAATTCGTCCCCTTCTGTAAACCGGCCCACGAAACAGCCGGCAGCTTCGCAAAGATCACCTTGCCGCCATGGCCGCCGCTATAGTATAATCAAGCCGGCCGCGGACGATCCCGTGCGCGATCCCAGTCGTCTGCATGTGCGGTGCCAAAATCGTCATCCGGACAGCATGGCAGACGTGAACTGCCGTTCACAGAGGAGGACTCCATGGCAGAACCCATCGAGATCGGAGACATCATCGCCTCCCGGAAGAACCACCCCTGCGGGGGCAGCCGGTGGACCGTTCTCCGGACGGGGGCGGACATCAAAATCCGCTGCGAAACCTGCGGCCGCGTCGTCCTGATGGACCGGGAGACCTTTCTGCGGCAGCGGAAGGCGGTGGTCGGGCGGGACGCGTCGCTTGCCAATAAATCCGGGAATATGGTATAATTCAGCAGTGCTTCGGTTTTGGGAAGAAGTGTTTTCTTTCGGGAAGCGTTTGCTTTCTGCACGCGTTTTCTTCAGGGAAGTGTTTTATGATTTGGAAAAGCGCTTTCCTTCCGGAGAACGTTGATTCCCCGGAGCGGTGATTTCATGATCTGAACAGAAAGAAGGCCGGTGATTTCGTGCGAAAGTCTGTTTTTGGACTGCTTCTGGCTGCGCTGCTTTTGTGCCTGGCGCAGGCCTTTGCCGATACGACGGTTCAGATGGAGCCCGTTTCCGGCGCCGTCACCTTTAACGACAACTATATTGTCCTGACGCCCGCCACCCTCTCGGAGCACCAGGAGCTTCTCTCCGACCGGGGCCAGACCCTGGCCGAGGCGGAGGCGGACTGGGCGGCCCGCGGGGTGCTGGCCCAGGCCTGGCTGACGGACCGGACGGTCTGCGTCGAGGTGACCGCCGTGCAGGACGAGGAGGCCAGGCAGTATTTCGACCTGGATCAGCAGACCTCCAGGGTTCGAAGCGAATACCGCTCCATGCACCTGAAGGACCCCCGGTTCAACAGCGATACCTATGACGTGAAGACGGCGGACTGGAAGCTCCAGGCCCATGGCGGCCGCTTCCTGATCCTGAAATACAAGGCGATCCGGAACGGCGTTTTCCGCTGGGGCTACGCCCGGAAAACCGTCCGAAACGGCTATACCATTACCCTGGATTATCAGGTCAACCAGGATCGGGCGCTGCGGGAGACGGACGCCCGGGCGCTGAACGTGATCGCCAATTCCGTCACCTTTACGGTGACCGGCGAGGCCATTACCGAGTCCTCCGCCCTCGTGCATTTCACGGCCGAGCCCCCGACCGAAACCAACAGCGATACCTTTACGGTGACCGGAAACTGCGCCCCCGGCGCCCACATCATCAGCGTTCTGATGCGCATGTCCTCGAGCACCGTGGTGCGGCTGGATACGGACGCCAACAAGAAGGGCGATTTCAAGATCAAGGTGAAGCTGCCGGAAGAGGGCGTCTGGGTTATGTCCATGACCTTTGACGTCGGGGAGACCACGGTGGCCGAGCACGCCTTCCCCACCACCACCTACAGCAAAAACCTGCTGCCCGTTTCGCTGGATCAGCCGATCCCCTCGGAGATCACGGAGGATGAGCTGGTGATCAGCGGCGTGACCGCCAAGGGGATCACCGTCCAGTGCATCGTCAACAACGGCTCCGTCAACTATACCAAGCAGATCCGGACCAACGGCTCCGGCAAGTTTACCTTCAAGGTGCCGACCGCCATCGAGGGAACCTACGATATCGTGCTGGCCTTCTCGAAGAAGGGGCTCAACGACCGGCGCTTCACCTATACCGCCGCCCGGGCCATTACGGAGCAGGATATCCGGACCCGTGAAAAGTCCGACGCCATCAAGCCCGCCTACAGCGTGCTGACGAAGAAGATCGCCGGATATGTGGGCAAGACCATGACCTATAACGTCTATATCACGGAAGTGAATCAGCTGGGCGAGGAATGGATCATTCAGGCCGCCATGAAGAGCGGCGCCAAGGGCTACAGCAATCTGATCGTCATCGTGGCCAAAGATGACCCGGGCTTTGAAATCGGCAGCCAGCACCGGTTTTACGGCACCTGTACCGGAACCTATCAGATCCAGTCCGAGGAAGGGGCCGACGGCCTTCCCTCCTTCGATCTCCTCTTCTGGGAATAAGGTCCGCGTTTGCCGAATCATCGTCATCAATAGGGTAGAAGGAGGGCGTTAGCCCTCGCCCCTCCCATTGCACTTATTCCGACTTTCTAAATCATCCGGATTTCTTGTGCGAGGGAAAAAACATGCGAAGAATTACAGCAATTTTGATCAGCCTGATGGTTTTGGTGCTTCTGTGGGAATGCAGCGCGGCAGATCCCGCGTTCCGCTATGAGCTGGCGGAAGTACACCCGGTTGCGGGCCGACAGGGAATCTGCACTGAAGCGGGATATTACTGGGTCAGCGGGTCTGGAACGCTGACAAAATACGACGCGGACTGGAATCTTGTGGCGGAGAATACGGAGCCCTTTGATGGCTACACATTTGAGGTGAACCACATCGGAGACATCGATGTCTACCGTAACGAGCTGTATCTGGGCGTAGAATACTTTATGGACGGAGAGGGGAAGAACATCCAGATTGCCGTCTATGACGGCGACACGCTGAAGCTCAAACGGGTTTTTCCCTTCCGCTCCGATACCGGCCAGATGGAATGCAGCGGGATCGCTGTTGATCCCGATTCCCGTACAGTCTATATGACCTCCTGGATCGATGATGAATCCAGTGAGTATCTCTATATGTATGACCTTGATACAGGGGATTACATGGGAAGAATGAAGCTAAACCCAAGCCCCAAATGGCTGCAGGGCATTGCCTGCCATGACGGGCATCTGTATCTGACGAGCGATGACGGGGACGCCGATGAACTCGCGCCGGATCATATGTACAGGGTCGATCCCTCGCAAAGCAGGGAGACGGGAACCGTCCAGCTTGAAAAGACATTCGATGATGTGATGATGCAGGGAGAAATCGAAGGCCTTACGTTTGACGAGGAGCGCGGACAATTCCTTCTTCTGTATAACAGGGGGGCGAGAATCGTTGCAGGAATGCCTGCAGGGTTTTATGAAGGGTACAGCGAAGAGATCCACGAGGTTTACGTTTATGATATTCATTGATCAGCGCAGACGATGACCGCCTGACTCCATAAGCGCGGTGGCCTATGAAGAATGCATCTCGTGGAACATTGCGTTCTTCTTTACGGTTCTGGGCGTTTCTCTTTCAGTTTTATTCTGTTATGCTCCCAGGGCTGTAACATGACTCCGCAGCCCTTCCGTTTATTTTTCCGCGGAAGGGCACAGCTCCCGCAGGGGACATTCGCCGCACAGGGGCCGCTGAGCCCTGCAGATCCGCCTGCCGTGCCAGATCAGCCAGTGATGCGCCTGTCCCCACTTTTCCCGGGGGATCAGCTTCGTCATCTGCCGCTCCGTTTCCTCCACCGTGTCCGCCCGGCAAAGGCCCAGCCGGTTGCTGACCCGGAACACGTGGGTGTCCACCGCGAAGGCCGGAATACCGAAGGCATTGGACAAAACGACGTTGGCCGTCTTCCTGCCCACCCCCGCCAGCCGCGTCAGCTCCTCCATCGTCCGGGGCACCTCCCCGCCGAACTCATCCCGGATCATCCGGCAGGCGGCAATAATATTCCCGGCCTTGGACTTAAAGCCGCAGCTCTTCACCATGGGAAAGAGCTCCTCTTCCGTGGCCTCCGCCATGGCGGCCACATCCGGATACCGGGCAAAAACCGCCGGCGTCACCCGGTTCACCTGCCTGTCCGTGCACTGGGCTGACAGGATCGTCGCCACCATCATCTCGTAGGGATTGCTGAAAACCAGCTCGGCTTTCGCCTCCGGATAGGTTTCCTCCAGCTTCGCGAGAATCTGTTTTTTCGTTTCCCGGTTCATGCTCTTCCTGCTCTTCCTGTTCTTCCTGTTCTTCCTGCGATTGCGGTTATTTTTCCCGTTTTCGTCTAATCCTGTTCCCTGATCGATGGAATCTCACTTCGGGCTTATACATGTGTCGTTTCAGCCGGCAAATCCTTTTCCGGCTCTTTCGCGTTGGGCGTGGAAAGAACCACCTCTTCCTTAAACAGGAGCGTCAGCTCCTCCCGGGCTGCGGCCTTGGATTTGCTCAGCCCCTCGAGCTCTTCCATCAGCTTCGCCGGATCTTCCGCCCCCGTCAGGTTCGCCCGATAAACCGCCACCTGGTAGGTCACCTCCGGCCGGAAGGCCTTCGGAAGCGCGGATTCGATGACGCAGACCGTCTCCTCCTCCGAAAGCTCCGGATGCGCCTCCAGAACATGGGCCTTCAGCGCCCGGTTCCGGCTGAGCCGCTCCCCGGCGGTATAGGAGGCGCTCAGGGAGGTCGTATTATAGCTGTTCACCGCGTACCAGCCGACCGCCCCGGCGCCAATCACAAACAGCGCCACCAGTACCGCGATATGCTGCCGGGTAAAGCGCAGCTGCTCCCCGCCGGAGAGGGCATAGCCCAGCCTTTTGAAGGGGGGCAGCAGCCCCCGGAACACCACGACCAGCACCACCGTTTCGACGGGAAACAGCGCCAGATTCTTCAGCACCCGGATCATCGCGATATTGTAGTCCTTCCCCAGCATCACGCTGTAATACCAGACGTGAATCGGATAGGACAGCAGCACGTTGACGAAGAAGCAGACGGCGAAGCGGCACAGCAGCAGCCGGGGAACCGTGATCTCCGCCCGGTACAGAAACAGGGCGAAGACGAAGCTGCCGGCCATCTCCGTAATCATATAGGCCGGAAAATATGCCCCGCTGGGAAACAGCAGATACCCCAGG
Source organism: Clostridia bacterium (assembly GCA_017433405.1). Lineage (GTDB taxonomy): Bacteria > Bacillota > Clostridia > Christensenellales > Aristaeellaceae > Aristaeella. The sequence continues at coordinate 36,822 of JAFRHH010000010.1, forward strand.
GTATCGGACAGCGCTCCGCTGAGCAGCGCCACAACGGGCCCGTAGATCATCGAACCGAAGGCGTTGACGATGAACCCGATTCCCTCCTTGAGATCCCCGAAGATCGGAATGCTCAGGGGCTTGACCGCGACGCGCAGTGCCAGAATCAGCGCCGCAAACACCAGCATCCGGGGGTTTTTCATCTCCCCCAGGGCCAGCTGCCAGTATTCCCGGCAAAAGGGTGTCTTAAACAGTTTTGTGCTTTGTGCCTTTTTCTGCATGGAAAAAGCCTCCCCTCATCACATCAGAAAACAAGTTCTCCGTGATTCGCAGAGGCTTTCCTGCCAGCAAGCAGCGGGATGCGCGTATTCCGCCGCGCGGAAGATTCCGCTTCGTCTCATGGCAACTCCCCGTCCATGAGCACTTAACGTGGAATACACTACTCTGCTCTGTCGAATCAAGCTATGAAGCTGCTGGTTCGTCTCGCGCCTGCCAGGGAATTCAGCCAGGCCGGGCGTTCTTACCGGGCCTGAATATACCCCTTCCGGCACAGAAGCTCCGCCGTCAGAATTCCGCCGCCGGCGGCGCCGCGAATCGTGTTGTGGCTCAGGCAGACGAACCGCCAGTCAAAGATCCGGTCCTCCCGCAGCCGGCCGATGCTGACCCCGAAGCCCCGCTGGAAATCCCGATCCAGCCGGGTCTGCGGCCGGGAGGGATCCTCAAAGTACTGCAGGAAGGCTTCGGCGCGCTGGGCAGCTCCAGCCGCTGGGCCTCCGTCTCATAGTTCGCCCAGCGCTCGAGGATCTGCTCCTTCGTCGTCTTCCGGCCGAAGCGGACGGATACCGCGGCCATATGGCCGTCGCTGGCGGCGACCCGCAGGCACTGGGCGCTGATCACCGGCTTTTCCGCGTTGACGATGACCGGGCCCTTCCCCAGATCTTCAACGCGGCCCCAGAGCTTCAGGGGCTCCTGCTCACTCTTCTCGTCCTCCCCGCCGATATAGGGGATCACGTTGTCCACCATCTCCGGCCAGGTCCTGAAGGTCTTTCCGGCGCCGCTGATGGCCTGATAGGTGCAGACGCTGACCTCCGTCGGCTCAAAGTCGAGCAGGGGCGTCAGGGCCGGCACATAGCTCTGAATCGAGCAGTTGGGCTTGACGGCGATAAAGCCCCGCTTCGATCCCAGCCGCTTCCGCTGGGTCTCGATGACCGCCAGATGGGCCGCGTTGATCTCCGGCACCACCATGGGAACGTCCTCGATCCCGCGGCAGGCGCTGTTGTTGGAAACCACCGGAATCTCGTGCTTCGCGTAGGCCTCCTCCAGCGCCCGGATCTCGTCCTTCTTCATGTCCACCGCGCAGAAGACGAAATCAACATTCTTGCCCACCTCATCGATATTCTGGGCGTCAAGAACAGTCATCCCCGCCACTTTTTCGGGAATCTCCCAGTCGAAAGCCCAGCGATCCCCCACCGCTTCCCGATAGGTTTTCCCCGCGCTCCGGGCGGAAGCCGCCACGCAGGTCACCTCGAACCAGGGGTGATCCTTCAAAAGGGAAATAAAGCGTTGCCCCACCATGCCGGTGGCGCCGATGATGCCGACGCGGTAATGATTCATGCCGTTTCGCCTCCTGATTCGGGATCCGCGGATCCCTTTCGAAAAAAACGCGGCCGTCGCCCTCGTTTTGCCTGAAATCATAGCACCTCAGGGCTGGACTGTCAATCTTTCCACGCGTTCCGAGCAGCAAAAAAACGATGGTGTGCCTGTTCATGGCTCCCGGAGCTCTCATCCCCCTCTGTTTCGCAAAATAGGGGAACAGAATTGTACTCCATCCCCCAAATGTGGTATACTTCTTTCAGGATTGTGTAAAGCGATGCGAAAAAAGGAGGGGTCACCATGGCTTATGAGGAGCTGGCCCGCTTCGTGACCGAGGCGGAGCGAATCGTTTTTTTCGGCGGGGCCGGGGTATCCACGGAAAGCGGCATCCCGGACTTCCGCAGCACAGACGGGCTGTATCATCAGCACTATGATTACCCGCCGGAGGAGATTCTGTCCCACACCTTCTTTATGAACCGCCCCGAGGAGTTCTACCGGTTTTACCGGGACAAGATGCTCCCCCTGGACGCCAGGCCCAACGCGGCCCATCGGAAGCTGGCGGAATGGGAGGCGGAGGGAAAGATGACCGGCGTCGTGACCCAGAACATCGACGGCCTGCACCAGGCGGCCGGAAGCCGGAAGGTGTTCGAGCTCCACGGCAGCGTTCACCGGAATTACTGCATGAAATGCCGCCGCTTCTATCCCCCGGAATTTATCCGGGACTGCGGGGAGGCGGTTCCCCACTGCGAATGCGGCGGCATGATCAAACCGGATGTGGTGCTGTACGAGGAGGGGCTGGACGACAGCGTCGTCAGCGGCGCCATTCACGCCATCGCGCAGGCGGACCTGATGATCGTCGCCGGCACCAGCCTGACGGTCTATCCCGCCGCCGGACTCCTGCGGTATTTCCGTGGAAGCCATCTGGTGCTGATCAATCGGGACGCCACCCCGATGGATGCCCACTGCGATCTGGTGATCCGGGACAAGGTGGGCCAGGTGCTCTCCGCCCTGCCGTAAGCGGGCTTTTCCCCGGCTTTTGCATACCATGCCGGATGATTCTTTCCGCGCCGCCTTCGCGTCCGTTCCCGCCCTGCGCCGCGCCGGAATTATCGCCCTGGCTCCGCGCCAGGGCTTTATTTATTTGCAGGTCACCCGGGTCTTGAAGGGAATGCCCCAGAAATACCAGGTCACCGTCGCCTCCCGGACGTTATGTCCGCCCTTGGCGCTCAGGATCGTGGCCGACAGGTTCATGCTCCTGCCCGGCGCCAGGTCATAGGCCTGGGTTTCCCCCGTCTGAAGATAGTCCCCGCTCATGGGCGTGATGCTGATCTCGATGATCTCCGCCTTCAGGAAGGTGCGGTTTTCGATCTTCAGGGTATAGCTGTAGAACAGGCTGTTTTCCGGCGTCGCCTCCGCCGGCGACGCGAAGAGCGTCCCCACCAGGGTCTCCGTCATCGCTTCCTTTCTCAGCCTTTCAAAGGTTTCCGGCTCGTTCACGGCGTCGGTTGCAATGCAGCCGGCGCTTTCGATCACCAGCCGGGAATTCATATACAGAAATCCCGTTCCCACGAGAGCCGCCAGGCAGAGAAGGATCAGAAGAATCGCCGTCACTCTCATGGACCGGTCTCCTCCCCTTCCGTCGTTTCTTTTCCGTCAATCTGTCCCTCCAGGATCCGGTTCATTTCCTGAATCATCTCCGAATCCTTGAGGCTGAACTTGAACTCGACCCGCCGGGAAGCGTCCGCGTCCTCGGTGCCGTCGGCCCGGTAAACCAGATCGGAATAGCTCCGCCCTTTGGCCGTCAGAATCTGCTGCAGCTTCGCCTTCTGCTGCCGGGTCAGGGAGGGCATATTCAGGCAGTAGATCGCCACCTGCAGCGCCCGCTCCTGGCTCAGCTTCAGGTTGTTGTCATAGCTGCCCGAGGAATCCGTGTGCCCCTCGATAATGATCTCTCCGAGATAGTCCGAATACTCGTCCCGTAGCAGCACGTCAAGATAGACCGGAATAAAGCGGTTCAGAAGCGCCTGGCCCTCCGCCTTGATGGTGGATTTTCCCGTTTCGAAGAAAACCGCGCTGTCCAGCACGATATCGCCGTTGTTCGGATCCACCGTCGCCTTCATGTTCGCCCGGTTCAGGCTGGCGGAAAGGTCCTCAATGATGTTGGCCCGGACCCCGATCAGATCCTCGATCCGGCGGGCCTGACTGCTCAGGGCCAGCTGTTGCTCCTCCAGCTTGGCGGTGGCGGCGTCGAGATCCGCCTGCTTGAGCCGCAGGGTCTTCTGCAGCTCCTCCAGCTCCGCCTCCCGGCTGATCAGGATCACGTTGGCTGCTTCCAGTTCCTTTTCCTTCGCCCCCAGGGTTTCCTGCAGGGTATCCAGATCCGTCTGAATAATGATCAGGGCCTGCTCCTTGGCCGCCACGTCGTCCCTGGCCAGGTTCAGCTCGATGGTCTGCTGCTCCAGCTCCCGGGTCTTGGTCTCCAGCATGCTGAAGTACTGAAACAGGCTGTAGGTCAGGATCAGCACGAAGATCAGCAGCAGCGCGGCCATCATGTCGGAATAGCTGATCCAGCTGGCGCCGCCTCCCGAGGAGCCCCGGGCCGCGCGGCGGTTATGGATTCGTTGCCGTGCCATGCCTTATTCCTCCCGGGCCATCTCATCCAGCGTCCGCCTGATCTCCCGGACGCTCTCGGTCATCTCGGCGGTCAGGCCCCGCAGCTCCCGCAGGGAATCCGCCCCGCCCTTTTCCTCGGTCTTCAGGTCCCTGATCTTTTCCGCCAGGGTATTCAGCTGAACCTCCAGCTCCTTGTTCTGCAGGTTCATCCGGTTCATCTGCTCCGCCGCCCGCAGCTCGAAGCGCTCGTCCCGGGCCCTGACCTCGTTAATCGCGGTCATATAGGCGTCAAACCGGTCCAGGATATGGTTGGTCATCTCCTGTAGATTCCGGGCGTTCCGGACGATCTCCCCGGCGTTCTGCAGCACCTGGCCGGTCTGCTGGGCCGCCCGGCCCTGGGCCTCGGAAAGGGCGTTCATGCCGCCGGAAAGGTTCACAAACTGATGGCCCATCCGCCGGTCCATCTCGTCGAGGAAGCGGCTGACGATATGGTTGACCCCGTCGATCTGGTTCCGGGTCGCTCCGAGGATAAAGCGATCCATGCTATCCGCCACCGGCGTCAGCGCCTGGTTCACCGCCCGGCCCACGTTCTCCGCCAGCCGGTCCGCCAGGGTTTCATTGATCCCCTGGAGCATATAGTTCCGGTCCTGATTCTGGATGATCATCTGGACGTCGTTGTCCAGCGGCCGGGACATGGCCAGCTGGGTAAAGCTGGTCACGAAATCGTCGATGGCCCGGTAGCTGGACCCCTGGCTGATCCGGTTCAGCATGTTGAAGACGAGGCTGCAGCTGATGCCCGCCACGGAGGTGCCGAAGGCGAAGCGCATCCCGCCCAGCAGGTTCGGAATTCCCTCCACCAGCTGGGTCGCGTCGGCGAAATTCAGGGAGGACAGGCCCCGGCTCAGGCCCATAAAGGTCCCCAGAATGCCCAGGGATGTCAGCAGGTTCGGAATCAGCTCCGCCAGCCCCGCGTTCCCGGGCCCGTGGGTCACGGTATCGTCGTTAATATAATCCTCCACATTGGTGGGCAGTCCCCTCCGGTCCAGCTGCTCCGCGTTCTGCAGGAAGCGCAGCCAGCTGTTCCGCAGCCTTTTTCCCACGAACCGGGCCTCCTGCCAGACCGGCTTATCCGTCTTCTGTCCCGCCTCCGCCTGAAGCCGGCGAATGGCCCTGCGCAGGGCGCCGGTCGTATTCCACAGGGGAAAGAGGCACTTCAAAACCCCAATCAGCGTTACGACCGCGATCGCGCCGTAAACCAGATAATCCGCCAGATCCGGCAGAATGGCTGTCACCTTCGATAAATCCGGCATGGGTTCTCCTCCTCCTCAGCCGTGATGTCCGGATTTGTATTATATCATCATTTATTTGAAATGTAAACGAAACATTTTCTTAATAAAAGGCGTCAAAAAAACGTTCTCCGTTTCCGAAGAACGTTTTTCCGAAACCCCAGGGAGCCGATGCCCTCGTTTTTTCACCCGCTATGTTAAGCAGGCTGGTGCCCTGCCGGATGACTCTGCCTTCCCCTGACGTTTTTCAACGGAGGCTTGACATATCACCCTTTGGACCCGGGCTCCATTTTGTGAAATGTGGGGAAATCCGAAAAGCTGTCGTGAACCCCAGGTGATCTGCGACTATTATAGCGGGAATACTGCCTCCCGTCAACGGGTTTTCCAACTTTTTCTACCAAACGAAATCAATCGCTTACCCCCCGATCCGCTCCGCGATCGCCTGCAGGAAGGCCCGGCTGTTGACCGACTTCGCCGCTCCCTCGTAAAGCAGCGCCAGATCCTTCGTCATGATCCCCGCCCCGATGGTGTCGAGCGTCGCCTTCTCCAGCCGGTCCGCGAAGGCCTGCAGATCCGCCAGGCCGTCCTTCTCCCCCCGCTTGCGCAGGGCCCCGCTCCAGGCGAAGATCGTCGCCACCGGGTTCGTGCTGGTCTCCTCGCCCTTGAGGTAGCGATAGTAATGCCGCGTGACCGTGCCATGGGCCGCCTCGTATTCAAACTGGCCGTTGGGGCTGACCAGGACGGAGGTCATCATCGCCAGGGAGCCGAAGGCGGTGGCGATCATATCGCTCATCACGTCCCCGTCGTAGTTCTTGCAGGCCCAGATAAAGCCGCCCTCGGACCGGACCACCCGGGCGACCGCGTCGTCGATCAGGGTATAGAAATAGGTGATTCCCGCCTTTTCGAAGGCGGCCTTAAACTCCGCTTCATAGATTTCCGCGAAGATGTCCTTGAAGCGGTGGTCATAGGTCTTGCTGATGGTGTCCTTCGTCGAGAACCAGAGATCCTGCTTCACGCTCAGGGCATAGTTAAAGCAGGACCGGGCGAAGGATGCGATGCTCCCGTCCAGGTTGTGCATCCCCTGCAGGACGCCGGGGCCCTTGAAGTCGAAGACCTTCTGGCGGATCTCCTTCCCGTCCGCGCCGGTAAAGACCAGCTCCGCCGTGCCCGCCCCGGGAATCCGGATCTCCGCGTTCCGGTATACGTCGCCATAGGCGTGGCGGGCGATGGTGATGGGCTTTTTCCAGGTCCGGACCGTCGGCCGGACCCCGTCGACGAGAATCGGCGCCCGGAAGACCGTTCCGTCCAGAATCGCCCGGATCGTTCCGTTGGGGCTCTTCCACATTTCCTTCAGCCCGTATTCCTCCACCCGCTGGGCGTTCGGGGTAATGGTCGCGCACTTGACCGCCACCCCGTATTTCAGTGTCGCCTCCGCGCTCTCCACGGTCACCCGGTCGTCGGTTTCGTCCCGGTGCTTCAGCCCCAGGTCGTAATATTCCGTTTTCAGATCCACCCAGGGTGCGATCAGGATCTCCTTGATCTCCTTCCAGAGGATCCGGGTCATCTCATCCCCGTCCATTTCCACCAGCGGGGTCTTCATCTGAATTTTTATCATGCCTGCTTCTCCGTATTTCTCAATATTTGGCAAAAAAGCACCGCAGAGATTGTATCCCCTGCGGCGCGGTAAAACAAGATAAAAAACGGTAAAACAACACAAGAACAATCGGGAAGGCGCCCGCTCATGTCGAAGCGCCGCGGAAACGGCGCTCCGGCCGCTTTGATTCGCAGCCTGTTATCTCTTTGGCTCCAGCTCTTCCATGAACCATTCCTCCGCCGCGGCGGAGTCGGGCTCCGGCGTCGGAGTGACAAAAAACTCGTAATGGGAATAGTCGTCCCGGGAAAAATAGCCGTCATAGGCGGCGTCGTTCCCGCTGTAAGTATCCGGCCCCCGGGTTTCCGTGACCACCGTCTGAACGCTCCCGTCCTCCCAGGTTCCCTCCAGGGGGAAGATGATCGTCATCTGGAGCCAGCTGACCCCGTCCCGGTACTGGTTGGGATAGTAGGCATAATAGATTCGCGGCCGGGTTCCGTTCAGCTCCTCGACGGGATCCTCAAAGGAGGTCTGAGGGTTTCGGATCACCTGGTTCGCCTTCCGGGTCGGCTCCGCGAGGGCGCTTTCCCGGGTCATGCCCCCGGGATTCAGCGCCCAGAGAAAGGCCCCGGCAATGTTCGGGAACCGCGTCGCGTCCCGAACCCGCAGCTCCAGGCTGTTCATGGTCTGGTAAAGCAGCCTGACCGTAATCTCGACACCCTCCGGCTCCTGCGCGTCTGGCTGCGCCGTGATTCCGAAAACCGCCAGCTGGTCGTACATTTCAAACAGGCTGTTGACGGGCTGCTCCCCCTGGCCGGAAAGGAACTCATTGGCCCGTTCGATATAGCTCTTCAGCGCCTGCTGGGCCGGGGTATTCTGCTTCCACTGCATATCCGCCAGGCCGCTTTTCCCCGGGAGGAGCGCCAGCAGCAGCCCCAGCAGCAGGGCAAGACCTCTTACCATATGGTTCCTTCGCCGTCCATTTTCTTTTCCTTCATTTCGACCGCCTTCAGGATCACCTCGACGCACCCGGTATATCCCAGGGAGCCGGAATCCAGGCAGAGATGATAGTTGTTCACGTCGCCCCAGTTCCCGATGGCATAATAGTTGTAATAGGCGGCCCGCTGCTTATCGGTCTTCTTCAGGATCTCCTCCGCCTTCATGGGATCCACGTGATTGTATTCGATGATCCGCTCCATCCGGTCCTCCTGGGGCGCCCGGATAAAAACGTTCAGCACGTTATCATGGTCCCGCAGCACATAGTCGGCGCAGCGGCCCACCAGGATGCAGGGGCCCTCCCCCGCGATCCGGCGGATCGTATCGAACTGGGCCAGGAAGATCTTATGGTTCAGCGGCATGTCCAGATACATACCGCCCCCGTCGGCCCGGGGCCCGCCCATCAGGGAGAAAAGAAGCCCCTTGTTGGTCTTCTCGTCGTAGCTTTCCAGCACATCCCGGCTGATCCCGCTGTCCTTGGAGGCCTCGGCCAGCAGATCCTTATCGTAATAGGGAATCTCCATCCGTTCGGAGAGCATGCTGGCGATATAGCGTCCGCCGGAACCGTACTGTCTGCCGATGGTGATGATGGTTCTGTACTTCATCAGAATCCTTCCTTTCCTGGGTCCTTCGTGAATGCCCGTTCCGTCCCCTATCAAGATGTGTCCTGTTGAGAGAAGTATAGCATATTCTTGTCTTTCCGTCAATTTCATGCTAAACTCCTCTTTGAACATCAGTTCACGTAGGCCATTCTGTCCGGAGCGGGGAACTGTCCCCGCCGCTTCCCGGACGCGGTTTGGCTGAAGACGCGGAGGAGACTTTTTGATGAAAACGCCGGTGAACCGGACGACGATTCGGCAGCATCTGACCTATAACTGGTGGAAATATATCCTGTTGGCGGTCCTGTCCTTCTTTCTGGTGGATCTGCTCTATACGGTGACCGCCTACCGGAGCCCCCCGGAGAAAAAGGTGGAGTTCTATGTCTACGGCTTCGCGGACCAGAAGGGGCTGAACGACTATATGGCCCGGGTGAACCGGGAGCAGATGCCGGATATGGAGGTTATGGACAGCCTGGTCATGCTGACCGACGATGCCTACGGCCCCATGCAGCTGACGACCTATATGGCCGTCGGCGAGGGGGATCTGTATCTTCTTCCCCGGGAGCAGTTCCTGTCCATCGCCTCCCAGGGCGGCCTCCATCCCCTTGAAAACGAGGAGGCGCTGCTGGCCCGCTTTACCGGAGCCGGCCGTTCCCTGCAGAACGGATGGCGTAAAATAGCGGAAACCGGCGAGACGCATCTCGTCGGTATTCCGCAGGACAAGGTTCCCGGGCTCCGGCAGCTGGCCTACGCCCAGGACGGATACCTCTGCGTGCTCGCCGCCGGCGGCAATGTGGATAACACGCTGAAGTTCCTGAATATTCTCGTCAATGACATGTTTGAAGCGCCGGCGGAGCCAGCTGCTGCCGCGTCTGTGGCGCCGGATGCGGTGACTGATCCCGCAGCGACAGCATCACCCGCGGCACCATCTCAACCCTAAAGGGGCGGCTTAGGCCGGGAACGCAGGGCATCCGCTCAGCCCTGAAGCCCTCTGGCCAGGGTCTCCGCCAGCTCCTGTTCCTGTTCGATGAATCGCCGTGCCGGGTCGTACCAGACCGGGGCGGCGATTTTAAATTTGTGGTTCTTATAATCCACGTGAACCGGATAGAGCTTCAGCGCCCGGCCGCTGGCCCGGTACCAGAGCTCCCCCAGCCGCAGCCAGCCGGTGTTGATCCATTCGTGATGGCTCAGCCAGCCGCTGGGCTGTTCCGGAAAGATCACCAGGTACTCGTCCCGCTGGAGAACGCGGATGCTCTCCCGAAGGGTCAGCATGATCCGCTGGTCGTGGTACACCGGCACCCGTTTTACGCTCCGCAGGATCGGCGGAATCACCGCCGCCGCGAAATAGGGCACCGTCACGTTCAGCAGCGGTTCAAAGAAGCTGCCCGGCTTCCACCAGTAATCCTGGCGGACATAGGCCGGCACTTCCTTCGCCTCCAGCATCCCGTTGTTGATCCAGGGGTTGCACTTTTCCCGCAGCGGGAATTTAACCATCATGTCCACCGGACCGATGGCCCCCGCGTGGTTGACGACAAAGACGCAGGGCCCCTCCTCGAAGGGAACCTCCCATTCCACGGTCATCCGCGGCGACAGCAGGCGAATCAGCCCGCCCGCGATCTTATAAAAGCGCTTGCCCATGCTTCATCCTCCTCTGTGAACGCCGTTTGAGACCATGTGGACGGTTCTCCCCGTCTGCGTATCAGTTGCTTCTGGAATAGTTCGGAGCTTCCTTGGTGATGGAGATATCGTGTGGATGGCTCTCCGCCAGGCCCGCGCCGGTAATCCGGATAAACTGGCTGTTCTTCCGCAGCTCATCGATGGTGGCCGTTCCGCAGTAGCCCATGCCGCTGCGCAGGCCGCCGACCATCTGGAAGATCGTGTCCGCCAGGGTTCCCTTGTAGGGCACCCGGCCCTCGACGCCTTCCGGCACCAGCTTCTTGGCCCCCTCCTGGAAATACCGGTCCTTGGACCCGACGGCCATGGCGCCGAGGCTGCCCATGCCGCGGTAGACCTTGAAGCTCCGGCCCTGATAGATCTCCATGGCGCCGGGGGATTCCTCCGTCCCCGCCAGCAGGGAGCCCAGCATGACGCAGCTTCCGCCGGCCGCCAGGGCCTTGACGATATCTCCGGAATACTTGATGCCGCCGTCGGCGATGATGCGGATCCCGTGCTTGTCCGCCTCCTCGGCGCAGTCGGCGATCGCCGTAATCTGGGGCACGCCGATGCCTGCCACCACCCGGGTCGTACAGATGGAGCCCGGGCCGATGCCGACCTTGACCACGTCGACGCCCGCGCTGATCAGATCATGGGTGGCCGCCGCCGTGGCGACGTTCCCGGCGAAGAGCGTGATGTCCGGATACCGCTTCCGGATGTTCTCGACCTGCCGGAGGACGCCGACGCTGTGGCCGTGAGCCGTATCGACGACGATGGCGTCCACCTTGGCCGCCAGCAGGGCGTCAATCCGTTCGAAGACGTCCGCCGTGACTCCGACCGCGGCGGCGCAAAGCAGCCGGCCGTTCTGGTCCTTGGCGCTGTTGGGATATTTGGTGCTCTTTTCGATATCCTTAATGGTAATCAGACCCCGGAGCATGCCGTTCTCGTCGACGATGGGCAGCTTTTCGATCCGCTGGGCCGCCAGCAGGGTCTTGGCCGCCTCCAGGGTGGTTCCGACCGGCGCGGTTATCAGATTGTCCTTCGTCATGACCTCGCCGATGGGCTTTGAATAATCCGTTTCAAACCGAAGGTCCCGGTTGGTCAGAATCCCGACCAGCTTCCCCTCCCGGGTGATGGGAACGCCGCTGATTCGGTAGCGGCTCATCAGCTCCTCCGCGTCGCTGATCAGGTTTTCAGGGCTGAGATAAAAGGGATCGGTAATCACACCGTGTTCGCTGCGCTTGACCTTGTCCACCTGGGCCGCCTGCTCCTCGATGGTCATGTTCTTGTGAATGACCCCCAGGCCGCCTTCCCGGGCGATGGCAATGGCCATGCGGCTGTCCGTCACCGTATCCATGGCGGCGCTCATCATGGGAATGTTCAGCTTGATGTTCCGGGCCAGCTGGATGGAAAGATCCGCGTCCCGCGGAAGTACCTCGCTCCTGCCCGGTACCAGCAGTACGTCGTCAAAGGTCAGTCCTTCCCTGATTCGATCCTGCAGCATTCCTTGATCCTCCCTTCGATTGATTAAATTTAATCTTATCAAAGAAGGGTACGGCTGTCAATTCCGGGATTTCCAATTTTCGGAGTTACGATTCTCGAGTCAGGACGACATTCTGAAATTCTGGTGAACTTCTTCCGGTTCCGGTTTCCGGATGATATAATGGTAGCCGATTTTGCAGGTAAAGGAAGTCGTCGTTTTGCCCAGGAACCTCTCCCCCGGCGGGAAAGCCCGCCCCGAACCGCCCCGCCGCTCGATTCTTGAGGAAGTCGGAAACGCGGTTACCCACGGCGTCGGCGCCCTGTTCGCCGTCGCCGGCCTGGTGCTCCTGCTCCTCAGGAGCCATATCCCGGCCCAGGTGGCCTCCTCCCTGGTCTATGGCATCTGTCTCGTGCTCATGTTTCTGATGAGCTGCCTGTACCATTCCTTTCCCTGGGGGTCCACCGTCAAGCGGGTCTGGCGCCGGTTCGACTATATCTCGATCTATCTGCTGATCGGCGGAACCTTTACGCCCCTGTGGCTCCTCCTCTGGGGGCCGCCCCAGGGCGTCTGGTTCTGCCTCGCCCTCTGGGCGGTGCTGACGGTGGGGATCGTCTTCGTGGCGGTCTTCGGTCCCGCCCGCTTTAAGCCCCTGCATATGACCCTTTATATCCTGCTGGGCTGGTGCGGGCTGATCTTCTTTCCCCGGATGCTGGAAAGAAGCACCGGGCTGTTCCTCTTTATTCTCGGGGGCGGCCTGCTCTACACCCTGGGGATCATTCCCTTCGCGAAGAAGCGCCCGGGGGCGCATTTTATCTGGCACTTCTTCGTTTTCTTCGGCGCCCTGGCTCATTTTCTCGGAATTTACCTGTATCTCTACTGAAAGGAAGATGACCTGATGATCAAAAAACTTGCTGCCCGGATCCGGCAGTACCGGAAGCAGACCGTCGCCACCCCGCTGCTCATGGTGGGCGAGGTCGCCATGGAGGCCCTGATCCCCATGATCATGGCCTGGCTGGTGGACCGGGGAATCGAGCAGGGAAACCTGTCCTCGACGCTGCTCTACGGCGTGCTGCTGCTGGGAACGGCCTTCCTGTCCCTGTTCTTCGGAACCTGTTCCGGCCGGATGGCGGCCGTCGCCTCCTCCGGCTTCGCCCGGAACCTGCGGCACGACATGTACTATGCCATCCAGGATTTTTCCTTCTCCAACATCGACAAGTTCAGCACCTCCTCGATCATTACCCGGCTGACGACGGACGTGACCAACGTCCAGAACGCCTTCCAGATGATCCTGCGGATGGCGGTCCGGGCGCCGCTGACGCTGATCTTTTCCATGATTATGGCCCTGTCCATCAACGCCCGGATCTCGATGGTTTTCGTCGTCGCCCTTCCCTTCCTGGCCCTGGGGATCTATTTCATCATGTCCCGGACCCATCCGATCTTCCGCCGGGTGTTTAAAACCTACGATAAGCTGAACAACGTGGTTCAGGAGAACCTGCGGGGCATCCGGGTGGTGAAGTCCTTCGTCCGGGAGGATTACGAGGTCGACAAGTTCAATTCCATCTCTTCCTCTATCTATAAGGATTTTGTCCACGCGGAAAAGAACATCGCCTTCATGAGCCCGATGATGATGACCTGTATCTTTACGGTGACCCTGATCATCTCCTGGCTCGGGGCGAAGGCGGTGGTCGCCTCCGGCAATAATCCCGCCCTTGGCATGACCACGGGCCAGCTGATGTCCCTGATTACCTACGTGATCCAGATCCTCTCCAGCCTGATGATGGTTTCGATGGTTTTCATGATGATCATCATGTCCCGGGCCTCCGCCCAGCGGATTGTGGAGATCCTCGATGAAACCCCGGATATCGTCTCACCGGAAAACGGCGTCACGACCATTCCCGACGGCTCCGTTGACTTTGACCACGTGCATTTCAGCTACGCCTCCCGCAGCGAGCGGGATACCCTGTCGGATATCGACCTGCATATTCCCTCCGGGGCGGTGGTCGGCATCCTCGGCGGTACCGGCAGCGGCAAGACCTCCCTGGTGCAGCTGATTCCCCGGCTCTATGATGTTGCTTCCGGCTCGGTCCGGGTCGGCGGCCGGGACGTCCGGGAATACGACCTGACGGCCCTGCGGGATTCCGTTGCCATGGTGCTCCAGAAGAACGAGCTCTTCAGCGGCACCATTAAGGAAAACCTGCGCTGGGGCAACGAACATGCCACCGACGAGGAGATCGTGGAAGCCTGCAAACTCGCCCAGGCGGATTCCTTTATTCAGGATTTCCCGGAACGGTACGACGCCCATATCGAGCAGGGTGGCGCCAATGTTTCCGGCGGCCAGAAGCAGCGCCTGTGCATCGCCCGGGCCCTCCTGAAAAAGCCGAAGATCCTGATTCTCGACGACAGCACCAGCGCGGTGGATACCCGGACCGACGCCCTGATCCGCGCCGGCTTCCGCAGCTATATTCCGGATACGACCAAGATCATTATCGCCCAGCGGGTTTCCTCCGTCATGGACGCGGATCTGATCGTCGTGCTGGACAACGGCGCCATCGCCGACGCGGGAACCCATGAGGAGCTGCTTTCCCGCTCCCCGATCTACCGCGATGTCTATGAATCCCAGACGAAGGGAGATGAGGATCATGAGTGAAAAGAAGCTGGCTCCCAAGGCGCCCCAGGCCGTCGTCACCGGCGGCGGTCCCCGCGGGCCCCGTGCCATGGGCCCCCGTCAGCCGATTCAGAAAAGGACGGTGCTCCGGCTCATGACCTATCTGAAGCCCTTCTGGCCCCGGCTGATCCTGGTGCTTCTGTGCATTATCATCAATGCCGTCGCCACCGCCTCCGCGGCAACCTTCCTCGGCCGGATTATCGATGACCATATTACGCCCCTGCTGCGGGAGGCCAATCCGGATTACAGCGGGCTCCTCGCCACCATTTTGCAGATGGCGGCCCTCTATGCCCTGGCCATCGTCGCGGTCTTCGTCCAGGGCCGGGTCATGGCCGTTGTCGCCCAGAGCGTGCTCCGGACCGTCCGGGATCAGATGTTTGCCCATATGCAGACCCTGCCGATCCGGTATTTCGACACCAATACCTACGGCGACGTCATGAGCCATTATACCAACGATACCGATACCCTGCGCCAGATGGTCAGCCAGGTTCTGCCCCAGAGCATCTCCTCCCTGATTACCCTGCTGGTGGTCTTTATCTCCATGCTGAGCTGCAGCGTCTGGCTGACGCTGCTGGTGATCCTCTCGACCTTCTTTATGATCGGCGTCACCGCGAAGATCGGCGGCGGGAGCGCCCGCTATTTCGTGAAGCAGCAGACCTCCCTGGCCGCCTTGAACGGCTTCGTCGAGGAGATGATCAACGGCCAGAAGGTGGTCAAGGTCTTTAACCACGAGCCCGCCGCCAGGGAGGATTTCGACCGGAAGAACGATGAGCTCTGCGAAAACGCGACAGAGGCCAACAAGCTGGCCAATATTCTCGGCCCGGTCAGCAACAACCTCGGCCATATTCAGTATGTGATCCTGGCCATCGTCGGCGGCGCCCTGGCCATCGGCGGCGTGCCAAATCTGAGCCTCGGCGGCATGGGCACCCTGACCCTGGGCAATATCGCCGCCTTCCTGACCCTGTCCCGGAACTTTATGCAGCCCGTCAGCCAGATGACCCAGCAGATTAACTTCATCGCCATGGCCCTGGCCGGCGCCAGCCGGATCTTCGCCCTGATGGACGAGCCCTCCGAAGAGGACAACGGCTACGTCCGCCTGGTCAACGCGAAGGAGGAAAACGGCGTCCTGACGGAGGCCGAGGGGCATACCGGCCTTTGGGCCTGGAAGCATCCCCATTCCGCCGACGGCTCCGTCACCTATACCCGCCTCCAGGGGGACGTGGTCATGGAGCAGGTGGACTTCGCCTACGATCCGGAAAAGCCCGTCCTGCATGATATCTCCCTCTATGCCCGCCCGGGCCAGAAGGTCGCTTTCGTCGGCGCCACCGGGGCCGGCAAGACCACCATTACGAACCTGATCAACCGCTTCTACGATATCGCCGACGGCAAGATCCGCTACGACGGGATCAATATCAACAAAATCCGGAAGCCGGATCTGCGCAGCTCCCTGGGGGTGGTTCTGCAGGATGTCAACCTCTTTACCGGCACCGTCATGGATAACATCCGTTACGGCAAGCTGACCGCCACCGACGAGGAGTGCATCGCCGCCGCGAAGCTGGCCAACGCCGATGATTTTATTACCCGCCTGCCGGATGGCTATCAGACGGTTCTCAAGGGGGACGGCAGCGGCCTGAGCCAGGGCCAGCGCCAGCTGATTTCCATCGCCCGGGCGGCGGTCGCCGATCCGCCGGTCATGATCCTCGACGAGGCCACCTCCTCGATCGATACCCGGACCGAGGCCCTGGTCCAGAAGGGCATGGATCAGCTGATGGAGGGCCGGACGGTCTTCGTCATCGCCCACCGGCTGTCCACCGTGAAGAACAGCGACGTCATTATGGTGCTCGACCACGGCCGCATCATCGAGCGGGGCAGCCACGACCAGCTGATCGCCGAGAAGGGCCAGTATTACCAGCTCTACACCGGCGCCTTCGAGCTGGAATAAGAGGATCCGGCTGCGGAAGATCCGGCTGACAAAAGCCCCGGCGGAGCTCATCCGCGGGGGATTTTGTCGCCATGATCTTTTCCGATCCTCAGGCCTTCTGTGAATCCAGGAACTTATAAACCACCGCGGCCACCGCGCCGCCCACCAGCGGAGCCAGCAGGAACACCCAGATGCCGGACAGGTTGCCCGCGATCAGGGCCGGTCCGAAGGAGCGGGCGGGGTTCACGGAAGTCCCGGTAAAGGGGATGCCCAGCAGGTGCACCAGCACCAGGGAGAGGCCGATCACCAGGCCCGCCACGCTGCTGTTTTCCTTCCTGGAAGTAACCCCCAGGATCGCGAGCACAAACACGAAGGTCAGAATGCACTCGATGGCGAAGCTCATCATGGCGCTGCCGTTGTAGAGGGCGTTGGTTCCAAGCTTCGTGGCGTCCTTGACGATGAAGTTCAGGATCGCGGCGCCGCCGATCGCTCCGAGGAACTGGGCCACGATATAGCCGCAGAAATCCTTGACGGTCATCTTTCCGCTGACCAGCATCGCGATGGACACGGCGGGATTGATGTGGCACCCGGAGACATTGCCGATGGAATAGGCCATCGCCACGATCACCAGGCCGAAGGCCAGGGCCGTAATCAGATGGCCGGCTGTCCCGTTGGCCGGCGTGCACTCCTGACCGGCCACGCCGCAGGCGAAGAGCACCAGCACCAGCGTGCCGATAAATTCCGCGCAGTACTTCTTCATGTCTTTCATGTTCTTTCTTCCTCCTTTTTTGCTGACTGTTTTTCAGCCCGGGGTATTGTACCCCGTTTTCCAGTATTTTGCAATAGTTCGTACCGCTTTTGCCCTCCGGGCCCGCCCCGCCGGGCTCACCGGATCGCCAGCAGCTCCGGATGATCCCCGACCATCTGGTCAATCCGCTGCTCCAGGTTCTCCTGAATGCTCTGAACCGTCAGCATGAAGGTCGGTTCCGTGGAGGAAGGAATCTGGGTTACCCGGGCGGAATACCACCTGCTCTTCTGATCCGGCCTCCCCAGCTTCATCCGGAACAGGCTCTGAATGCACTTCTGATGGCTCTTTTCAACGCGCTCCGGCATGGTGCTGAAATCCAGGAACCGCAGATACCGGGCCTGATCCATCATGTCCACTTCCGCCTCGCAGAATTTCTTCAGGCTCCGCTCCATGCTGGTCTCCCGGTCGTATTCCGGCATGTTGTTGGAGGTAAAAACCCGCTTGGCCGCGTCTCTCTCCGGATAGAACATCACCACCAGGTCGTAGGTGGTCAGCAGCGCGCTGGAGCTTTTCAGCATCTCCCCGGCGGTTTCCACCTCCCGCTCCGAATCGAAGGTGTTCAGGCGCATCAGGATCATGGCCCGCCCTTCCCTTCTGGCGATAAACAGCGCGCTGAGCCGGAAATAAACGTCCTTATAGGCGTACTCCACCGTCTGGATCTCCCCGCTCTTCAGCGCGTCCAGCACGAGCTTGCGGATCATCAGATACTGGTAGCTGCGCTGGTTGGACAGGGCGCTTTCCACGCCGCCCACGGTGGCGAAGCCCAGCTCCCGAAGCCGCTCCCGGTATCCCTCCGTGGCATAAATATACTTGAAATCATCCCGGGTGCATTCCACCAGGGCGATCGATCCGTCATAGCTGCTGACCCGGGCGCTCAGATTCGTCAGGGTCACGCGCCTTTCCGCGAATTCCTTCATCGGGTTCGGGTTAACGAAATTGACCCGCCCGATCCGGTTCCAGTAATCGACTTCCTCCGGCTTTTCCACGATCTCCGGTTTCCGATCAATCATTTCCAGGAACGCGTCCCGGGCCATCGGCCTCGCGTAATAGAAGCCCTGCTGCGCCTCGCAGCCAAGGGCCAGCAGAAATTCGCGCTGCTCGTCGGTCTCCACGCCTTCCGCCAGCGTATGGATCTCCAGGGACTTGGCCATGCTGATCATTGAGGCCAGCATTTCCTTTCCCCGGAAGCTCAGCTCCCGCAGGAAAAGCATATCAAATTTGATGACGTCGAAGCTGTAATTCTGCAGGACGTTCAGGGAGGAGTATCCGCTTCCGAAATCGTCGAGCCAGACGGAAAACCCCGCGTCCCGAAAATGCCGGAAGACCTTTTCAAAGGTTTCCGGATCCTCGATCATCAGGCTTTCCGTGATCTCCAGCTTGATCGCGTCGTGAGGCACCCGATGGGCCTTCAGGATGCCGCACACCTTTTCGAACAGATCCGCATGGGAAAAATCCTGCCTGGAGAGGTTGACGGACAGCCCCGCCACGGGCGTCCCGCGGCGGCGGCACTCCTCATACAGGGCGCAGGCCTGGCGAAGGATCTCCATATCCAGCTCAAAAATATGTCCGTTCTCCTCCAGCGTCGGAATAAACTCCGCCGGGGAAATCATCCTCCCCGAGGGGTCAAACCATCTCGCCAGGGCCTCCGCGGCAAAAAACCGCTGGTTCAGCGACCGGTATACCGGCTGAAAAAAGGCCCGGATCCGCCCGCCTTCGATCGCCTCCTGAAATTCCGCCAGGAAATTAGCGTCTTTTAAAGAATTCATGATTGTATTCTCCTCTGTGAACGGCAGTTCACGCCTGACATTCTTTCCGGATGACGATTTTGGTACGCGCCCACGCCTGAGCAAATCGCGGATGGACTCCATTCCCCGCGTTATTGTTTTCCTTCTTGGCATATCTTAACAGAAAAAAGCGATTCCGTCAAATGTCAGAAATTGACATTTCAGGCCTTTCCTGTTTCCGCCGTGAACTCCGTTCACGTCCGCCATGCTGTCCGGATGCGCGCCTCACAGGCGCTTCTCCCGGTCAGAGCCAGCTGTAAAAAAGAAGGCACGGACAGACCTCTCCGTCCGTGCCCCGGGTCATTTCTTTTTATCCAAACATCACTTCGTTCATGATCTGCTCCAGCAGCTCCTGCCTTCCGGATTCGGGGCAGGCCGGCTTCTTCATCTGGGCGGCGCAGCCGGCGAGCTCTTCCAGCGTGGCCGTATGGTTCCGGATCTTCCTGCCGATCTCCGTGGTTTCATAGCTGGCGTAGCGATCCCTGAGCGCCTTCTCGATCCGGCCGTCCTCGATGATCTCAGCCGCCTTGATCAGGCCCAGAGCGAAGGTGTCCATCCCCAGAATATAGCCGTGGAACATGTCCTCGAAGGTGTTGGAGGGGCGGCGGTTCTTGGAATCGAAGTTGAAGCCGCCGGGGATGCCGCCCGCCTTCAGGATTTCATACATCGCCAGGGTGGTTTCGTAAACGTTGAAGGGGAACTCATCCGTGTCCCAGCCCAGGAGCATGTCTCCCTGGTTGGCGTCCACGGAGCCCAGCATGCCGTTCATGGCGCTGACCCGCAGCTCGTGCTGGAAGGTGTGCCCCGCCAGGGTCGCGTGGTTGGCTTCGATATTCATCTTGAAATCCTTGTCCAGCCCGTACTGCCGCAGGAAGCCGATCGCGGTGGCGGCATCGAAGTCATACTGATGCTTCATGGGCTCCTTGGGCTTGGGCTCGATCAGGAAATCACCCTTGAAGCCGATGGACCGGCCGTAATCCACCGCCATGCGCATAAGGCTGGCGATGTTTTCCTGCTCCAGCTTCATATCGGTATTCAAAAGGGTTTCATAGCCTTCCCGGCCGCCCCAGAACACATAGCCCCGGCCGCCCAGCTTCACGGTGATCTCCAGCGCCTTTTTGATCTGAGCCGCGGCGAAGCAGTAGACCTCGGGGGAGTTGGTGCTTCCGGCGCCGTTCATGAAGCGGGGATTGTTGAACATATTGGCGGTGCCCCACAGGCACTTGATATTCGTCCCCTTCGTCTTCTCCAGAATATAGTCGGAAATCTCGTCCAGTCGGGCGTTGGTCACGTTGATATCCTCCGGATCCTCCGGCACCAGATCCACGTCGTGGAAGCAGTAGTATCCGATCCCGAGCTTCTTCATGAACTCGATACCGGCATCCACCTTGGCTTTGGCGTGTTCCATGGTTCCGGGCGCGGCGCCGAAGGTCTTGTCAGCCGTCCCCTCGCCGAACATATCCCTGCCGTTGGCGCAAAGGTTATGCCACCAGGCCATGGCGAAGGGCAGATGCTCCTTCATCTTCTTCCCCAGAATCACCCGTTCGGGATCATAATACTTGAAGGCATAGGGGTCCTTGCATTTGGGGCCCTGATAGGTTACCTGCGGAATGCTGTCAAAAAAGCCCATGTTTTTTGTCCTCCTTCTCCCCGTTCCGGGATATTAAATCGTTCGCTACTCTTATTATATCGATTTCGCCCCTTTTTTCAACCTGCAAATTCCAGGGTCGCACAAGTCGCACAAGGGGACGGTCCTTTTGAGTCGCACAAGGGGACGGTGCGCACAAGGGGACGGTCCTTTTGTGTTTGTGACAGGATTCCAATAGGCTAAAACAGTTCAGGATTTTGTGCAATTTGGCCGAAACGCATGCCTTGATAACGATGTTTCTCTTATGATAAAATGAAATGATTCGGAACGGAAGGCAGTCGTCCTCATCCCGATATCGGTCCGGCATCAAGACGAAACGGAAAGGCCTGGAATCAATGGATGTTTTTATCAGGATTCTGATCATCCTCGGCGCGGCAAACATGGTGGTCAACATCTACCGTTACGGTGTTTTTCTGCGCTCTTCCCAGGACGTGCTCTCCTCCGGCCGGAAGCGGGATAAGTTCTGGATGAATCTGGCCCTGGTGCTGCTGATCTTCTTCCTGATGGGCTACCTGTTTGTTGCGTTCACCTCAGCGCCTAACCTGATGATGGCCTTCATCCTCTTCTTCGGCAGCGTCTTCGTCTCGATCGTGGAAACGCTGATGTTCAAACTGATCGAAACAGCGAAGGAGCGAAGCATCGACGTGGCCGAGGTGCTCGTCGGCGTCATCGACGCCCGGGATCCTTATCTCAACGGCCACAGCCAGCATGTTCAGGCGCTGACCATGCTGTTCTACCGCTATCTTCCGAAGCACATCAAAAAGGATCTGAACCCCGTCAGCCTCGAATATGCCGCCCTCCTCCACGATGTCGGAAAGCTGGGCGTGCCGGAGTCGATCCTGAACAAGCCCGCCAAACTCAATCCGGAGGAATGGGAAGTGGTGGTGACCCATCCGGAAGTCGGCGTCAGAATCCTGAAGCCGCTGCATTCCTTCGACAATATTCGGGACTGGATCCTGTATCACCATGAGCGTGTGGACGGAAAGGGATATTACAAGCTGAAGGCGGATGAGATTCCCCTGGCCGCCCGGATCATCGCCATTACCGATACCTACTCCGCCATCCGGATGCAGCGCTCCTACAAGGACGCGAAAACCTATGAGGAAGCCATGGCCATTATTAAAGAGGTGGGCGGCACCCAGCTGGATCAGGAGCTGCTGGATATCTTCGTCAATATCCCAAAGGAAGAGCTCGAAAAATGCATGCCGAAAAAGGTGAATTATCATGTGGAGCCGTAAAGTCATATCGCTCGGCCAAAAGCATCTTTCAGTGAAATGAATGAGCAATCGGTCGTCTTATTCACATAACCCGCTTCATCCACCCCGCACTCCTTTGGCCGTCTTCCGCTGTTTCTCTTTCGTTCATTATACAGAAAAGGCCTTCGAAGCACAAGGACAGCGCAATGGTCCTGGGGATGATCCAGCGGGACGGTTCCTCCGGGCCAAAGTCTTTCACTACCTGAATTGTTATGATGGTTCAATTCGGGCAAGATGCCGTGAGCGGATTTCTTTCTCGCTCATGTCTTCCCCGTCCCTTCCCGTCTGCATTGTCTCCTGCTCCGAAAAACCGTCTCCCATGCCAGCGAATAATCGCCTCTGTCCAGGGACAGATTCGGATTGTAATACGGATCCCCCGCCAGGATTTGCTTTTCCCAACGCTTCCGGAAAAAAGCGGCATCCGGGCCGTTGAAGTCTCGCAGTCCGGATGGGGTTCCGCGCCGGCCGGGCGCATCGCCGCAGTACAGCTCCGCCCAGGGCGTCCAGAGCACCAGCATGCCATCCTTGCGCATACGCAGGCAAAGATCCATGTCCCCCAGCGATGCGGTGTACGCCGGGTCAAAGCCTGCGAAACGTTCCCAGGTTTCCCGCCGGATCATCATGCAGGCGTCGGAAACGGCGGATAGATCCTGCGCGTATCTCAGACGGCTGAAATAACCGATCTCACCCCTGCTGTGCCGGTAACAATGAGGTGTTACGCAATGATCCCCTCCAAGAATGTACCCGGCGTAACGGATCGTATCATCAAGATAGTACAGCATCGCCCCGACAGCGCCAACATCCTCTCGCTGCGCGTACATCAACATTTCCTCGATCCACCCCGGCGAGATAATCTTTGCTTCGGCATCCAGAAAAAGGAGATAATCTCCTGCCGCCTTCTCTTTGACTGCGTGGTTATACATCATATACCTGCTCTTCCCTGGCTGCTGATCAAAGAACCTGATGAATGACCATCTTTGGCGGATTCGTCTGCGCTCTTCGTCACGGTTTTGCTTCTCATCCGCGCCTTTCTCCTCGTCTGGAATCATAGCGTCAATAATCACAATTTCATATCTGCTGTAGGTTGTTTTTTCAACAATCGAAAGAATATGCTGTTCAAGCTCCTGATATGATCCTTTCCGAATCATCAGGATGCTGACCAGCGGCTTTCCTTTGATCTCATAAACAATCCGGGAAATCCCCGGCTGATCCGGGAAGGCAGATCCAGGAATCCCCGACACGCGCAGATGCTCCGTAACCGCCTTTGCGCCGGCGGTATAGGCATAGGCTTTCGCCTGATTGTCGTTGGCGCTGGAGGTTTCAGAGGCCCGCCAGAAATAGAGCACCTTCGGAATATGCTCCACCCGATCCGTCACGGCGATGATGCGCAGCATCAGGTCATGATCCTGGCTGCCGTCGTATTCGCTCCGGAAGCCACCGATTTTTCCCAGCAGGCAGCGGCGGAACACTGTCAGATGGCAGAAGTAATTATTGCTCCGCAGATGATCGATTCCAAAGTCCTGCTTGTGGAAGAAATGATGAATCCGGTGGATGCCCGCGCTCTCGACCACAGCCTCATCCGTGTAGATCACGTCCGGATTCCGATCCCGGATCACCCGGGTCACCTCATACAGCGCCGCCTCATGAAGTATATCATCATGATCCATCAGAGCGATAAACTGACCGCTCGCCATTTCCAGGCAGGCATTGCTGTTGCCCGAGATGCCGAGATTCTTCTCCAGCTTCCTGTATCTGATTCTCTCATCCCGTCTTGTGTAATCTTCGCAGATCTCTGTGACAAAACCGTGCTGCTCATCGCTTCCGTCCCCCAGACACAGCTCCCATCCGGGATACGTCTGCCCGAGAACCGATTCGATCATTTCCTTCAGAAAACGTTCCGGAGTGTTGTACAGAGGCACAATGACGCTGAAGGTGATCCCCGGGATGCTGCCTTCCTGCCTCTGAGCCCTCAGCTCGCCCGGGGTATAGGCATGTTTCCGCATCCAGAGTTCGTTCTTCCGGTAATCCGATCCGATGGTTCGGATTCTCCACCAGGCATAAGCCGGCCCGTACTGTCTGAGTCGCCTTATCTCTCTCAGGATTTTCCGCGCCGTCCGGTTGATCCGGCTTTTCTGCTGCGTTATCTTCATCCTCGTTTCCCCTGCTCCCTGAGGATATCCTCATAGACCTGACATAGCGCCTTCGCGATCCCGTCCGGATCATGTCTCCTGCTGGCTGCCCGCATCGCGTTTTCGGATACTTTTTTCAGTCTCTCTTCCTCCCCCGCCACGTTCCCGATCAGGAAGGCCAGCGCATGCGGTTCATGGTAAGGGTAGAGGAAGCCTGTCTCCTCGCCCTCCACCAGGTCGGCGACCCCGCCCACATGGGAAGCGATCACCGGGCAGCCGATCATCTGCGCCTCGCAGACCGCGTGGGGCGAATTGTCAATAATCGACGGGTGAATGAACAGATCCGCCCTTTTCAGCTCTTCAACCACCTGAGCGCTGTCAATGTAACCGATCAGCTTCACATTCACGTCCTCATGTCGAATTCCGGTGATCTTTTCGTATCGCTCAAAGAATTCCGGGTGACCCGCGACGCGCCATTCAACATTCAGCTTCAGCAGATCCCGGAGCAAAAGTGCCGTCCGCAGGATGATCTCATTCCCCTTCCGGTCATCCCCGGAGGAAATAGTCAGCAGACGCAAAGGCCTCCCGGCCCGGCGCCCATCAGCTGTCCCGTTTTTTTGCCTGTGAACCAGCCATTGACCTGCGGCTTCGTACATTCGCGGCTTCAGCAGCTCTTCAACATGGTAGTACTTTGAGCCGGGGGAATAATACTTTGCCAGATTGCGGTCCCATTCAGTTCGTCCCATGAAGTAATGGACAGCCGCCATCACCCTGCGCTCCCGTCGGGCGTTAGCATCCGTTATCCGCTCCACCGTTTTCTCAGGCTCCGGTTCAGGCTGTTTGCCGCCCACCCAGGCCCTGCACCGCTTCAAAAACCGGATCATCTTCCGCTCCGGCTGTGGTTTCCCCTGTGGCGTCACGAAATAGCCGTTCACCATGTCCAGCTCCGTATAATAGGCATTCAAAAAGCCCATCATATGAATGACTACCGGAATGGACACAGATTCCGCAATCAGCCCGTAGGGCCACTCCGCCCCCATGCACTGGATCACATCCGGCGAGAAATCCTTGATCACCCGGAGCAGCTGTCTCCTGGTTTCTTCCCAGTCCGCCTTCGTCAGATCAGGGTCCATCCGGCAGCTCACAGGATAGTAGGTTAAGCCGTCCCGGCAAAACGCTTCTTTCTTTCCGTCCTGCGCCTGATAGACAACTGCTCCTTCGATCCTTCCCCGCAGCGCGCCGGTCAGAAGCATCTCATATCTGACTTCCGCGACAGGATCATCGGGTGGACACTGTAATGAACATTTTTCCGCGATGATCATAACCTTCATGCCGTCTGTACTCCTCTATGAACGACAGTTCGCGACTGCTATTCTGTCCTGATGACGATTTTGTGACCGCTTCGCTGACGCGTTCTCGGACAAAATCTGTCTCCTTTGAAACGGTGATCGACATTTTCCATTTTTGCTGGCCAAGCGCCTAAACCCATCCAGTGAATGGCTTACCATCTGACAGAGCATTCAATAGTACGCTGCCTGAAACGGTTTGTTGTTTTCTCAGTTTTTTTGCAGAAAGCGCTTCAACCGTGGCGAAACGCGCTCCTTCAGAATCCGCAGGAGAGAGGAAGGATGTGAGAAGCCCAGCACGGCGAAGAACACAGCATGCTTTCCCCATTTCCCAATATGCCTTCTGGCGCACCAGTAATGAAGCCGCATTCTCCGCCAGTCCTCGTAGCCGTCCTCCGGTTTCGCGCCCCAGGTAAAGGAATCGCCATAGTCCATATCTCTGATCCATCGGCCTGCCGCCATTCCGGGTCTGTGTAAAAAGGTTTCAAAGGGAAGGCAGGCCAGCATCGCATCCATGGGAAGCTGGAAAGTCTCCTCCTGAAAAAGCTCCGTAAACATCTCCATATAATGGATGGCGCAGCGGTGAATCCGATCCAGCAGCTCATTCTTCACATAGTCCTTCTGCAGCACCGGCTGCCCGTCGGAGGAATATCCTTCGCAGGCCGGTCCATTTTCCGACTGGAACAGTTCCCGCGGGAAGCCGGTCACATAAGGGGAACATGGGTACAGGCTGTGGATTCTGATCCCGGCTTTCCGGCCTCTGCTCTCCGCCAGGTTGCCGCTGATGCAGGTACCGCAGGCCGTTATTTTCATTTTCGGGAAAATGCTCCCGAGCAGGATCTCCTGGCGCATATTGTATCCGACGTCGTAGGTCAGCATGGCGCTTTGGGAGAATGGCTCGAAATACTTCCGGAAGCCATCCTCTGCCGCCCGGCATAGCTCCTGATCCAAATCCTGATCCATAAGCTCCCGCAGGAACGCCAGCATGTCCGTTTCCGAATCAAAGGTTCTGCTCCATCCTTCCCTGGTTCTTTCCCTGATCTTTTCCGGATCGCTTTTCAGTACAGGCGCGAGCACCTCCACGAGCGTTTTCGGGGAATGGTGCTTGAAAAGAATGTTGAAGCCGGCTGAAAGCAATGCCTTCCTGTCCGTCATCTGGACGGTAAACATCGCTCGCCGGGATGTGTATACATAGGCGGATTCGGGAAGATCACGGTGATATTTCCGCAGATGATCGTATCCCTTTTGAATCAGAAATCCGTCGCGGGCAAAGAAGAGCACGTGATCATAGGTTCCTTCTTTGGCGAGCCGGCCGATCCACAGCGCATGCGCCATGCAGTACATCCCCAGCGCCAGGGTGCCAAGCAGCTCCGGATCCCTGGCGTATCCTCCGCCCCGGCTTCCCTTCCGGAACGGATCGTCATATACCAGATTTGCGGCCACCGCCAGCATGCAGCGGATTCCCAGCTGTGACATGGCCAGGTTTCCGGTAATGGAGGAATTGATCTGCCGGTAAGCCTGCTGAAACGCGCGTCCATGCGAAAATCCCCTGTTTCCCTCCAGCAGGTCAATGGTTCTGGGAAAATGAAAGGCGCTGATCCCCATCCTCCTGGGTACTGAAACATCCGAAAACGCCTGATCGCCTATATGAATCATTTCATTCCGGCTCACGCCCAGTCTTTCCGCAGCATGCTGAAACAGCTTCCCGCTCCGTTTCGTGATGCCTTCCTCCCCGGAGACAAAGATCCGGTGGAAGTAAGGATAGCCGCATTTTTTCAGAATCTCCGCAATCACGGAAGAAGGCAGATACATGTCAGAAACAGCAATCACCGTTTTCCCCAGGGAAAGCGCATATTCCACAAGCTCTTTTGCGCTTTCCCGGGCGGTACAGTAGCGCTTTTCCAGGGTGATTTCCAGATTCATCAGCTCCCGGAGCACCTCCGGCGGAAACAGCCCCGTCCCTTCCAGGCAGCCGTAAATCTCCTGAAGGGTAGTATCCTCCCGTCGATCCGCCCACGCAGCCCTACGGGCCTCCTCCTCCGCCTCCGCCCTGAGGGTTGAAAAATCACAGGCGTCCGGCATTTCAAGCTGGCTCTCCGCTTCCCGGTTCATAAGCAGGAACAGATCTGACGGTTTCCAGAACGGTCTCACGATCAACGTATCAAACACGTCAAAGCTGATAATCTTCTTTGCGGGGTTGCTGATTGCCTTTCTGATCTTTTCCAGATTCATTACTGTGCTACCTTTCTTCGGGAATTAGGACTGATGCAAAGCTATAACCAAACAGAATGTATATTGAATAAGCGTAGCACCTTCTGAGCAAGGCGCTTCCAGGCATCCAGATGAAGCCGACTGAATGAAACCGCAAGCGAAGGACTGATACAGCACAGTCCAGCCAAAATCCGTTCTCTGGGCAATCCGCACTGATAGCGCATCGTAAGCCAATAATCTTTTCGAACCCTGGAAAGAGCCTGATGAACCCATGCATCGTCTGTCTGCCTCGCCAGGTACATCAGCTGAATGACATTCGCGATATTGATAACGTTCCTTCCTCTGATGATACGGGCACATTTTCTGTGACCGAAAAGCATTTCCTGAACCTTATCATATCCGGATATCATCGTTCGATACTTGTGCATATGGCGTCCGAGTGAGTGAATTGTGCTGTCCGGACGTTGATAATAATGGTACAGACAATTTGAAATGACGTTGACGCTTCTGCATTTGAGAAGATACTCAACAACAAAGACCATATCTTCTCCGGCAGAAATGTTACAATCGAAGCGTAATCCGTTAGCCCGAATGATCTCATTGCGGAAGCATTTGTTGCATGCGAATGTCTGAAAATATCCATGCCCGATCGCTTTTTTCAGCGCTTTCCCGGAAGAAATCACCCCGGATTTTTGTTCTTTACGTTTTTTTAAGTGCTCATCCTTGTCAGATACAAGATCATAATCACAGATGGTCATGTCGATCATTGGCCCATTAAATCCTTCGATTAGGTTCTGAATAAAATCCGCCTCTACCCAGTCGTCCGCGTCCACAAAGCACATATACTGTCCCCGGGCATGACGAAGGCCATTATTCCGCGCAGCGGAAACGCCCTGATTCATTTGACTGATCACATTGATCCTTGCGTCCCCGGAAGCCAGAAGGTTCGCTTTGAGCAAAGTATCATCCTCCGAACCATCATCGATGAGCAGGATCTCAATGGATGAATACGTCTGCTTTTGCAGGCTGCTGATACATCGGTCGAGATATGCATCGCAATTGTGCGCCGGCACAATCACACTGACCAGGCAATTTGCTGCTGGTTTTCCCTCGCTTTCGTTTGGGCTCATCATGTTCTTCTCTTTTCTCTCCATCCTTGTTCATAGTCTTCATCATCAATCATACAGAAGGATTCCGTTTCATCAGCGTCATCCGGGTTCATGGGATTATTTCTACTTTCATGTCATCCATGCGTACCGGTCCCCAATATTGATGATTCCAGATCAGATAATTCCTGTGATCCAACGCACGCTCAATATGAAACAGAAATCCCGGGTACACGCCGTCGATCTTATATTCCAGGCCCTGATCGTCAAACTGAAACGCAATCAGATCCGCCTGGTAATCTCCGGGCGTAAACTGCCTAAGCGGCAATCGCATTCGAACCTGGCATTGTCCCTTTTCAAAATCCAGATGATTGCCTGTCAACATGGTTCCCATTTTCGTACCGTCCTGAGCCCAGAATTCAAAGCGAAATGCAACGCGCTCAAGCCGAGCATTGGCTTCACAAGCTACTTCGATACACGCTTCCTCCTCCGAAGTATAAACCGGAGCTTCTCGTTCCCGGAGGATCATGCTGATCATCCTCAGCTGCACGCCTGAATAATAAGGTCTATATTCTTTTCCGTAGGCGATCTTAGAAGGCATGATGTTGTTCGTTCCAAGATAGACAGAGATTGCCTTCTCCACCGCTCCGTCAAAAGTAATCCTTCCCTGATCCAGGACAATGCATCGGTCGCACAGCTGCCGGATCGAATTCATGTTATGGCTGACATAGAGAATCGTCCTGTCTTCATTTTTGACCTTGTCCAGCAGATGATTCACACATTTCTTCTGAAAATCCATATCTCCGGTCGCCAGCACCTCGTCCATGATCAGAATTTTGCTTTCCAGATGGGTTGCCACCGAAAAGCCCAGTCTCACAAACATCCCGCTGGAATACCGTTTAACCGGTGTATCGATAAATTTTTCCAGTTCCGAAAACCGGATAATATCCGCAATCTTTGCATCAATTTCCGCCTTCGTCATCCCAAGGATAGCGCCATTCAGGTATATGTTTTCCCGCCCGGTCATGTCTCCATGAAAGCCAATGCCCACCTCGAGCATGGATGCAACACTCCCGTACAGATCCACATACCCCTCTGTCGGTGCTGTAATTCTGCTGATGATTTTCAGGAGCGTGCTCTTCCCTGCGCCGTTTCTTCCAATAATCCCCAATGTCTCGCCTTGTTTTACCGAAAAGCTGATGTCATCAAGCGCATAGAATGTTTTCCGCATCGATTCAGCATGGCCTTTTTCAGCACGCTCTTCTTTCCAGGCCTTGATCGCGCTTTGAAGCGTATCGACGCCATAATTACCCAGCGTATATTTCTTTCGCAGTCCGACCACATCAATCATCAGATTGTTTCCCATTCATCGTCCTCCATGAAGCTACACTGTATCCGCGAATGTGCGTTCAACCCTGTTAAACAAGGCTGTCCCGGCCAGGAAGATCAGCGTCATAATCGCCAATCCTCCGAAGCAGTAAAGCGGATAGAAGCCGCCGGCTCCCAGCAGGATTCTTCGAACCAATTCCATCTGGGACGTTACAGGGTTCAACAGAATGATCGTCCTGAGCGTTCCTGCCGGAAGCGATGAGAGCGGATATACCACGGCGGAAGCGTACATCCACAGGTTTACGGCGATATTGACAATTACCAGGAGGTCTCTGTACCTTGTAGTCAGACTCGACAGAAGAATCCCCACGCTCATTCCGAAAAAAGACAAAACCAGAAACGATATAGGCAGCAGCGGGAACGCCGCCCAGAGCGGATGAATTATTCCCCTGGCTGTATACAGGATCACCAGGATCATTGTAATGACAAATTGAATGGAAAACTTTAAAAAACCAACCAGCAGATTTGAAAAAGGCACGGTCAATCTTGGAAAATATACCTTGCTGAACAGATACGCATTATTTACGAATGTCCCCGCATTGGAATTCAGGCTGAACGCAAACAGCTCCCATACAGAGGACGATGCAAAATAGAACAGAATCTGCGGAATGCCATCTGTTCCAATGGCTGCCACATGTCCAAAGATAAACATGCAGATCAGGCTGGACAGCAAGGGCTGAAAAACGATCCAAAGAGGCCCGAGCATGGTTTGACGATAAGTAGTCGTAAAGCTTTTTCTGGCCAGCAGTAACACAAGATCCCTGTACTGCCACGCTTCAGAAAGGCCGAAGGTGATTCCCTTCGTTTGGGCCTGCAGACGGATCGGATACCTGGTGATTTCTTTTTTTGATTTCTGTGTTCTCCCCATAAACTTCATGTTCAAAACCCCTGCCCCAGGTTTCATTGATCAGAAGACCCTGCTAGACAGTTCCCGCAGGATCCTTCCAATAATCCCGGCAAAAAGAAAACCGTCGGTTTGTTCTGGTAATCATTTCCAGTGCAAACCGACGGTTGTGCTTTTCAGATATTCTGGTATAGCCCAGGAGGCGCAGTCCACCCTACTGACTGACTGACTGACTG
>JAFRHH010000076.1 GCA_017433405.1 Clostridia bacterium
CAGCTCCTCCTGGAGGGCGGCCGTCTTTTTCTCCATGGATTCCCGGTCCGCGTCCGACTGTTCCGTCGTTCCGGTCACCCTCGAAAGCTGATCCTGAATCTGCAGAATGGATTCCATCAGCTGCTCCCGGGCGGCCTCGGTTTCCCGCCGACGCATGGCGTGGCTCTTCAGCTCCTCCTCGGCGTTCTGGGTCCGCTCCGTCTCCCGGGCCACCGCGATCTCCTGCTGATGCAGCTGCTCCAGGGCGGCGGCGGAGTCGGTTTTCAGCCGGTCCTTCCGGGCCTGGCCCTCCTTCATGGCGGCCAGCAGCTTCTCCAGCTCCTTCTGGCCGGACCCGAGCTTATCCTTCAGCTCCTTCAGCTCCCGCTCCCGGGAAAAGAGGTTCACAGTTCTCGAGGAGACGGATCCGCCGGTCATGGAGCCGCCGGAATGCATCACATCCCCCTGCAGTGTCACCAGGCGGAAGCTGTGCCCGCCCCGGCGCATGATCGCGATTCCGCTGGTCAGATCCTTCGCGATCACCGTTCTCCCCAGCAGGTTCTCCAGGATCCCCCTGTATTCCCCGTCACAGGAAACGAGATCCGAGGCGACGCCCAGGCACCCGGGAAGCTTCAGGGCCTCCCGCTCCCGCGCGTCCAGGGTTTTGGACCGGACGGAGGTCATGGGCAGGAAGGTGGCCCGGCCCAGACGATTCTGACGGAGATAGTCGATCAGCCCCTTGGCCGTTTCCTCATCCTCCGTCACCACGTTCTGCTGGGTCATGCCCAGCACCATATCGATCGCCGTTTCGTATTCCCTGGGCACGGAAATCAGCTGGTTCAGCGGCCCGCGAACGCCCCGGATTCCCTTCTCCCGGGCATGGCGCATCACCGTCCGGACCGCGCCGCTGTAGCCTTCCATTTCCCGGCTCATCTCGTCCAGCAGCTTCCAGCGGGATTCCATATCCCGCATTTCCTTCAGCTTTTCATCATAGCCGGCCCGGGCCAGAACCACCTCCCGGTCCGCCCCTTCCAGCGCGTCCCGCACCTGGCTGAGGGCCGCTTCCAGCCGTTCCTGCTCCTCCTCTTCCTTTTTCAGCCGCTGCCGGGCGTCCGCCAGAACCGTCTCCAGCTCCTTTTCCGCTCCGGTCATCGCCCGGCAGGACTCCTCGATCTCTCCCTGCCGGCTTTCCATCGTCTGCAGCATGGTCTTCAGGCGGGTCTGATCGCTGAGGATCGCCGAGCGCCGGTTGATCATCTCCAGCATCTCCGCTTTCCCGGCTTCCAGGCTGCTCTCCTTTTCCGCTTCCGCCTCCCGGGCCTTTTCCTCCTCCTGCCGGGCCGTCCGCAGGGCTTCCTCCCGCTCCTTCAGCGCCGCGTCCCCCGCCTCGCCGGAGCCCTCGGTTTCCGTAAACAGCCGTTCCAGCTCTTCGATCCGCTCCCCGGCCTCCCGAAGCTCCTCCGCGATCCGCTCCCGGTTCTCCGCCCGGTTTTTCCGTCGCTCCTCCACCGTCCGGACCGCGTCCTGCGCCCCGTGGACCGCTTCCATGCCGGCCATCTGGGCGGCGTGAGCCTCGGTAATCCGGGCGTCCAGGCCGGCGATCTCCTCCTGGCGCTCATCCCGCAGCCGGGATTTTTCCTGCAGCGTTTCCTCCGTCCGGCTCATGATGCTCGCCATGGACTGCAGATCGCTGTCCAGCTCCCGCAGTTTCGCGTCCATCCGATCCGACCGGATCAGAAAGAGATTCAGATCCAGCTCCTTGAGCCTGGCATGCTTTTCCAGATACACCCGGGCGTTGGCGGCCTGCTCGCCGAGGGGCTCCAGCCGTTTCTCCATCTCCTCCATGATATCCGTAACCCGGCTCATGTTATCCTGGGTTCTGGCCAGCTTCCGGTCCGCCTCTTCCTTCCGGGCCCTGAACTTGACGATCCCCGCCGCTTCCTCAAAAACCAGCCGGCGGTCCTCCCCCTTCCGGGACAGAATGTCATCGATCCGGCCCTGGCCGATGATCGAATAGCCCTCCTTGCCGATTCCCGTATCCCGGAACAGATCCACCACGTCCCGAAGCCGGCAGGAGGCGCGGTTCAGGAAATATTCGCTTTCCCCGCTGCGGTAAACCCGCCGGGTCACGGCGACCTCGGCACAGTCCATCGGAAGGGCCCGGTCCTCATTCTCGAACACCAGGGACACCTCGCAGTAGTTCAGAGGCTTCCTGCGCTGGGTCCCGTTGAAGATGATATCCTGCATGTTGGTTCCGCGAAGGGTTCGGGCGCTCTGCTCCCCCAGCACCCACCGTACCGCGTCCCCGATATTGCTCTTGCCGGACCCGTTCGGGCCCACAATTCCCGTGATTCCTTCGTTAAAAACGATCTCCGTCCGCTGGGCGAAGGATTTAAACCCGTAAAGCTCCAGTTTCTTTAAGCGCATAATTCCTCCTGGGTTCCGGAAAAGCGGCCTTCCGCCTCGCGTGAACGGCCTATTATATCATGGAACTTCCCTCCGGCACAAACGCTTCTTTCCGCGGGCGAAGCCGTCCTTCCGCCCCGGCGAAGCTTTTTCCGAAAAGGTTCCTACAAAAAAACCCCCGGCGGAGCCGGGGGACTTCAGGATGTTTCGCTTATTCCACGGTATAGGGCATCAAGGCGATGGCACGGGCGCGCTTGATGGCCTCACTCAGCTGACGCTGATGCTTCGCGCAGTTGCCGCTCATCCGGCGGGGCAGAATCTTGCCGCGCTCATTGGTGAAGCGGCGCAGGCGATTGATATCCTTATAATCGATGTACTCAATCTTATCGACACAGAAGTTGCACACCTTCCTGCGGGGACGGCGTCCTCCGCGGGGACGGGGCCTTCTTTCGCCACGATCTTCAGACATAGGGCTTAACCTCCTTATCCTCTAGCGTTAGAAGGGCAGCTCGTCAGTTTCCACCGCAGTGAAACCGGCTGCCTGGGGTTCCGCAGCGGGAGCCGGAACGGCCGGAGCGGCATAGCCGCCGCCCAGCTCATCATTCCTGGAAGAAAGGAATTCCACATCCGTGGCATTGATCTCCATGCTGGCCCGGAGGGTTCCGTCGTTCGCCTGATAGGCGCGGGCCGTCACCGGTCCCACAACGGCAACCTTCCGTCCCTTGGACAGATACTTGGCGCAGTTCTCTCCCTGCTGCCTCCAGGCGGAAACCCGGAAGAAATCAGTCTGTTCCTGGGGGTTTCCCTGGGCGTCACGGCGACCACGTCGGTTCACCGCAACGCCGAAGCTGCAGACGGTATCCCCGGAAGGAGTCGTTCTGAGCTCCGGATCATTGGTCAGATTACCGATAATCGTCAGTCTGTTCATGTTTCTTTCCTTTCCCCGCTTTTACTCAGCGGTTTCAGCGGGAGCGGCTTCAGCGGCGGGGGCAGCTTCCACGGCGGGAGCGGCCTCTTCGGCGGGAGCGGCTTCCTCAGCGGGAGCCGGCCGGACCGCGCGGGGCTTCACAGCCGAACGCTTTTCTTCCAGCTTCACCACCAGATAACGGAGCACGTTCTCGTTAATCTGCAGGTTACGCTCGATCTCGCGCGGCAGCTCGGCGGGGGCCTTAAAGTTCACCAGCACGTACCAGCCTTCGGTCTTGTAGTCAATGGCGTAGGCCAGGCGGCGCTTCCCCCATGTCTCATCGACCTTTTCGATCTCTCCACCATTGTTCACGATCAGGGCGGAAACCTTTTCGATCAGCTCCTTGCGGGCCGTTTCCTCCAGACCGGTGTCAATGATGTAGAACATCTCATACCTGTTCATCATTCTTTCACCTCCTCACGGACTTTTGGCGCTGCTCCAGCAGCGCAAGGATGTGCCAATTTCGTATTTTATCAGATCAGTCAACGTTTTTCAAGGGTGTTTTTTTATTTTTTTCCGGAGCACCAGGCAGGTCTCCTTTCCATAATAGCGGAAGCAGGTGATCGCCTCCGAATCCATCCGTTCCCCCGGAACCCGGACCGGCACCGCCGGCGGACAGCTGACCTCGGGATCCGCCAGGATCCGGTTCTCCGCCTCCTCCAGCGGAATTCTTTCCGCCGGCGAAAGAAGCGCCTCCCGGATGCTGACAGCCCGTCGGGGAAGGCCGGGATCCGGCGGGGCGCCGCCGGGCGTCCCGCCCTCCGGCAGCTCCCCGAGCACCCGCTCCAGCCGGTTCCACTCCTCCTCCGAAGTATCCGGCGAGGGCATCAGCGTCAGAAAATCCGGATCGGCAAACTCGCACTCGACACCCCGCCGCCGAAGCTCCTCCGCCAGCAGGCCGCCGGTCCAGTTCAGGCTTCGCGCCTTCAGGGTCAGCTTCATGGGCTCCTGCCCCGCAAGGCGCCAGCCCCGGCTTTCCAGCTTCTCCTTCAGCGCCCGCAGGCGGCTGACCGTCTCCGCCGCCCGGCTCGGATAATCCCCGGCGAGCGCCCGGTTCGCCAGATCCAGCGACTGAAGAATCAGATAGGAGGGGCTGGTGGAGCCAAAGACCGCCATGGCCTCCTCCGCCCGCGCCTCCCAGTTCCACAGCGCGTCCGAGGCAATATGCAGATAGCCCGCCCCCGTCAGGCAGGGCAGCGTCTTATGGGCGGAATCGCAGCACAGATCCGCCCCGAGGGTGATGGGATGGCTGTCCGGCCGCAGAAACCGGAGATAGGCGCCGTGGGCGTTATCCACCAGCAGCGGCACCCCCGCGCGGCGGCAGACCTCCGCCACGCGGCCGATCGGGGCCATCGCCCCCAGATAGTCCGGGGAGGTCAGGTAGACCGCCATATAGCCGGATTCCCTCAGCCTGTCCGCCACCGCCTCCGGATCCACCGTGCAGGAGAGCAGGCCCTCCCCCGGGCGGGGAAACAGCCAGTCCACCTCCAGATCCAGCAGCGCCGCCGCGCTCATGAGCGCCCTGTGCGCGTTTCTTCCCGCCAGAATTCTCCGCGGAAGCCCCAGCTCCTCCGCCCGCCACAGGGCCAGCAGCAGCATCGCGCGGATGCTCAGGGAGGAGCCCTCCGCGGAGTAGAGCGTTCGCGCCGTCCCGAAAAGGCGCGCGGCGTGCTCCTCGCTTCTCCGGATGATCCCCCGGGACCGGTACAGCTCGTCCGCCCCGGCAATCTCCGTAATATCCCGGCCTTCCGGGCCCAGCACGCGCCGGCCCTTATGGCCCGGCATATGAAAGCGGGCCGGGCCGCGCTGCCCGTAGCCGGAAACAAAATCCCAGATCGGCGTTTCCATCAGGCTTTCCCGTCCCCGTCCATCGCCCGGGCGGCCTGCAGCATCAGGGCGCATTCCATCCGCTTGCGGAACAGCTCGCAGCCGTATTCATAGACACCCCGGACCGATCCGGTCGCGTGGTAGGCGTTCGCCGCGCAGCCGCCGGAGCAGTAGAGCCGGGCCCAGCAGGTCCGGCATTCCTCCCGGGCATACACGTTGCAGGCGGCGAATTCCTCCCGGACGTCCTCCCGCGTCACCCCCTGCCAGACATCCCCCAGCCGGAAGGCTTCCTCGCCCACGAACTGATGGCAGGGATAGAGGTCGCCCCAGGGGGTGACCGCCATGTATTCCGTACCGGAGCCGCAGCCGGAAATCCGCTTGTAGATACAGGGGCCGTCCGCCAGGTCCAGCATATAATGATAGAAGGTAAAGGGCTTCCCCTCCCGCTCCCGCCGGAGCATCAGCCGGGCCAGATCCTCATACTGCCGGAGGACGACGGGCAGATCCTCCGCCGTCAGCGCCGCAGGATCCCCCTCCGCGCAGACCACGGGCTCCATGCTCAGCTCGGTAAAGCCCAGGTCCAGCATGACCTTAATATCCTCCAGAAAGTCCGGATTGGCGTGGGTAAAGGTGCCCCGGATATAGTAGTTCTTCCCGCCCCGGGCCCGGACCAGGCGCTGGAACTTCGGCACGACCGTATCCCAGCTGCCCCTTCCCGCGTAGTCCACCCGGCACCGGTCATGAATTTCCTTCCGCCCGTCCAGGCTGAGCACCACATTGCTCATCTCCCGGTTGGCAAAATCGATCACCTCGTCGTCGATCAGCATGCCGTTGGTCGTCAGCGTGAAGCGGAAGCGCTTCCCCGCCTCCGCCTCGATGGACCGGGCATAGGCCACCAGCCGCTTCACCACGTCAAAATTCATCAGCGGCTCCCCGCCGAAGAAATCCACCTCCAGATTCCGCCGGCTTCCGGAATGGGCCACCAGGAAATCCAGGGCCTGCTTCCCGACCTCAAAGGACATCACGGCCCGCTCCCCATGATATTTTCCCTGGCTGGCGAAGCAGTAGGCGCAGTTCAGATTGCAGGTATGCGCCACGTGCAGGCACAGCGCCTTGACGACCCCCGCCGTCCGCTTTTTCAGCTCCCCCGCCATGGGCTCGAAGGAATCCTCCGCGAACAGAAGGCCCCGCTCCTTCAGCTCCGTCACCTGGTCATAGCAGGCTCCGATCTCCTCCGGGGACTCGCCGAGCTTTTCGGAAAGCTCCGCCGCGATTTCCTCCCGGGTCTTTTCCTCATAGCGCCCGATGACCTCCCAGGCCATCTCGTCCAGCACGTGGACGCTGGCCGAGCAGGGATCCACCGCCATATAAATATCATCCAGATGAAAACGATGCACCATGCTTCTCCCTCCGTTTTCGTCTATAAAAAAACGCCGCACAGGAGGCGGCATTTCGCGGTCACAGTCAAAGCGCCATCAGGCCTTTTTGCTGTTTTCGCACTGTTGATTGGCAATCCCGCAGCTGGTCTTGCACGCGGACTGGCAGGAGGTCTGGCATTCGCCGCAGCCGCCCTTTTTCGCGCTTTCGCAGAGGTTCCGCGTCGTCAGCGTCTTAATATGTTCCATCTTCGTATCCTCCGTTTTTCTGGAATGGCTTGATTTTACCATAGACCGCGGGCAAAGTCAACCAGCTTCCCGACCGGTCAGAGCGTCGCTCAGCAAACCGGCAAAGGTTTCCCGTCCAGGAAGGCCTCCAGCAGACGGTCCCCGCTGTACACCAGCTTCAGGGAAAAGAAGGGAGCGTCCTGCTCCAGCAGGCGCAGGAACAGCCGGTCCCCCTCCCATTGGGGCAGCTCCCCGATCCGGCTCCAGGGAATCCATTCCGGATCCCCCTCGTCGCAGGGAATCATGCTTCCCGTAAAGCCGTCAGCCGTGAACAGATGCATGTATTCCGTTTCATACCGGTCGTTCACGAAGGTGATGATCCCGCGGAAGCGCCAGGCCGTCAGCGTCAGCCCGGTCTCCTCCCGGACCTCCCGGCGCACGCAGTCCTCCGGGCTTTCTCCGTCCTCGAACTTCCCGCCCAGCCCGATCCACTTGTCATGGTTCAGATCGTTTTTCTTCTTCGTCCGGTGCAGCATCAGCACCTCATCGCCCCGGAAGAGATAGCACAGCGTCGTATTGATCACAGCAGGGCCCTCTGAATCTTTCCGGAGACGGTCTTCGGAAGCTCCTCCCGGAAGACGACAATCCGCGGATACTTATAGGGCGCGGTATGCTGCTTGACATAATTCTGGATTTCCTTTTTCAGCGCCTCCGTGCCCTCCGTGCCCTTCGTCAGCACGATGCTGGCCTTGACCACCTGACCGCGCACCTCGTCCGGCGCGGCGCTGACGCCGCATTCCAGCACATAGGGGAGCTCCATGATCACGCTCTCGATCTCAAAGGGCCCGATCCGGTAGCCGCTGGATTTGATGACATCGTCCGCCCGGCCCACGTACCAGAAAAAGCCGTCCTCATCCTTCCAGGCCACGTCCCCGGTGTGATACCATCCGTCATGCATCACCTCGCGGGTCTTCTCCTCATCCCGATAGTATTCCCGGAACAGGCCCACCGGGATGCCTTCCGAAATATCCACGCAGATTTCTCCCGGCGTGCCGGGCGCGACCGGCTTTCCGTCCGGATCGAGCAGCTCCACCCGGTAGATCGGCGTGACCTTTCCCATGGAGCCCAGCTTGTGGGGCGCGCCGGCGAGATTGCCGATGATCATGGTACTCTCGCTCTGGCCGAAGCCCTCCATGACCTGCAGGCCCGTCTGCTTTTCAATCTGGCGGAAGACCTCCGGATTCAGCGCTTCGCCGGCGCTGGCGGCGTGGGTGACCGAGGACAGGTCGTATTTGCTCAGATCCTGCTTGATCAGCATCCGGTACATCGTGGGCGGCGCGCAGAAGGTCGTAATATGGTAGCGGGCGAACAGCGGCAGAATGTCCGCCGCGTCAAAGCGGTCGAAATCGTAGACGAAGATCGCCGCCTCGCACAGCCACTGGCCGTAGATTTTCCCCCAGCCGGCCTTGGCCCAGCCGGTATCGGAAATCGTCAGATGCAGCCCGTTGGGATTGACGCAGTGCCAGTATTTCGCTGTATGCAGATGGCCCAGGGGATGCTTGAAGGTATGCGCCGCGATCTTCGGGTACCCCGTGGTGCCGGAGGTGAAATACATCAGCATCAGGTCATCGCCGCAGGCCGTGTCCTCCGTGCGGCTGAAATGCGTGGAATACATCAGGTATTCCTCGTCAAAGTTATGCCAGCCCAGCCGGTTTCCGCCCACGATCAGCTTCAGCTCCAGGCTGGGCGCGTCCTTCGCCGCCTTTTCCGCCTGGCGGGCCGTGTCCCCGTCGGCGGTGCAGAGAATCGCCTTCACCCCCGCGGCGTTGAAGCGGTATTCGAAATCGTGCTCCTGCAGCTGGCTGGTCGCCGGAATCGCGATGGCCCCGATCTTTTCCAGGCCCAAAATCGCAAACCAGAACTGATAATGCCGCCTGAGCACCAGCATCACCCGGTCGCCCTTCCTGATCCCCAGGGCCCGGAAATAATTGGCGCAGCGGTTGGACGCCCGCTGGATGTCCCGGAAGGTAAAGCGGCGCTCCGTCTTATTCCGGTCCAGATGGAGCATCGCCAGCTTGTTCGGAACCTCCTGGGCGATCGCGTCCATCACGTCGAAGGCAAAGTTGAATTTCTCCGTATTTTTGAAGGTGATCTTCACCGGCGTACCGTTCTCGTCCTTTTCCACGTCCGCGAAGCGGTGCCACACGCGGGTCCGGCCGTTCTCCGCCGGGAATTCCTCCAGCTGGGGCCCGGGCAGAATCTTCTCCGGCGTCAGCTCCGGAATCGGCGCCCCGGTCGGGTTCAGCACGATGGCGTAGAACAGGCAGTCCTTGCCGCCGACGGCGATCATCCCATGG
This sequence comes from Clostridia bacterium, assembly GCA_017433405.1. GTDB lineage: Bacteria > Bacillota > Clostridia > Christensenellales > Aristaeellaceae > Aristaeella. The sequence goes on from JAFRHH010000076.1 coordinate 9,141, forward strand.
GGCGTTCCGCTGTCGTAATAGATCGAGTCCCCGGGGTTCAGCACGCTCGTATGCTCCCCGACCTGGACCTTCAGCTGGCCCTCGATCACGATATCGCATTCCTGGCCCTCGTGGGTCGTCAGCTTGATGTCCTCCTTCTCCGCCTCCGCGTTGTATTCCGCGTGCACATACAGCGGCTCCGCGATCCGGTTTCGGAAAGAAGAGGCCATATTATAATAGACCATATCATGGGCTTCCTCGATCCGCTGGCCCTCTCCCCGCCGGGTCACGGTAAAGGAATTCAGGTTCGGGCTGGAGCCCTCGATAATATCCCCGACATCCACCCCGAACGCCAGCGCGCAGCGATAGAGAAAGGCAAAGTTCAGATCGGACCGGCCCATCTCGCAGTCGATGTATTCCTGCTCCGTAACGCCGGTTTTGCTGGCCATTTCCGCGATCGTAAAGCCCTCGATCTCCCGGAGCTCGCGGATCCGGTGCGCCATCTCCTGAATCTTGTAGTTCAGCCCTGTCATCTGTGCCATTACTCAGTCCCCCGTTCAACAGAATCGCCCATCCAGCATGTCAAAAAAAGCCCGTCTCAAAGCACTTTGAGACGAGCATGCATCACACCCGCGGTACCACTCAAATTGCGGCAAAGCCGCCCCTTCAGGCTCACGTTTCCGGAAGCCCTGTGCCTTAACGCAGCCATCACGGGGAGGTTCTACTCGCGCCTTCGCTTTCTTCCTCCCGGCTCCGGAGTCACAGACAGCAGGCTCTTCCCGCGGCTCGCACCGGCCGCCGCGTCTCTGGTTCGCCGAAACCCGCCGCACTCTCCATCGCAGCTATTGCCGCGATTTTACCGCTTTCTCCCTGTCCTGTCAACTCCCCGGCCAGTTTTTTTACGGTTTTTTACAGCCAGAAGGGTTCCAGGGGCAGGCCATTTTTCCCGAAAAGGTTCACCCCGTCGGAATAATCCGTCCAGGCATAGCGAACAGACGCGGGATGCTCCACCGCCCGGCTCCAGACGCGCAGCTCCTTTCCGGAAACCGCCGCGTCCGCGGGACGGAAGGCCCCGTCCTCCCCCGCGATCTCCAGCAGGCGCGGAGCGTGGCCGTCCCGGGCGAAAACTTCGTCGGAAAGATGCACCGTGATCGTATTTCCGCTGACCTCCCGGCCGCAGGCCCGCGGCGAAACCTCGCCGCCGCCGTAGAGCATTTCCGACGCCAGGGCGAAGAGCCGCTCCCCGACCGGGCGCTTGGCCGTCGGATGGATATTGCCGTATTCCCCCTGATCCAGCAGGCAGACCATGCCCGTATTCCGCGCCGCGTCCCGGGCCGCCGCCTGGGCGAGCCTCAGCGCCGGCCAGCGGAAGGAATCCTCCGCTCCCTCGTCCAGCCACATCGGCAGCTGGACAAAGAGGAAGGGCAGCGCCGCATCCCGGAAAAGGGCCCGCCAGCGGCGGATCAGCAGCAGCATCAGCTCGTCATACCGATCCGTCTTGTCCGCGTCCTCCTCCCCCTGATAGTACAGAATCCCGGTCAGGGCCAGGGGAACGGCTTCCGCCAGCATGGTCTCCGCCAGGCCGCCCGGCCGGAAGGGCGAGCCGGGCCCCGCCGGCGGATTCCAGGGGCAGAGGCCGCAGGCGTCCTGGATCTCCTTCCAGGGGGCTCCGGGATGCGCCTTCCGGTAGCGGTCCACCTTCCCGTTCCATTCGTCCATGGCGTCGTTGAAGGCCTTTTCCTCCTTCAGATAGGCGCTCATGGTCTTGCTTCCCGTCCGCGCGGCGTAATCCTCCAGATAGCGGGTTCCCTCGCCCAGGGTTCTCAGGGTCGCCTCGTCCAGCCAGCAGGTGATGGAGGTTCCGCCCCAGTAACAGTCCACGATGCCCACCGGGAGATCCGGGAACGCCTCCCGCAGGCGGCGGGCAAAGAAATAGGCGACCGCGCTGTTCTCCCCGCCCTTTCCGGGCAGCACCGCCTGCCAGCGGGCCTCCCGCATGGCCTGCCGCTGCTCGGGACCCGAAACGGCCTTCTTCGGAATATTGAAAAAGCGAAGCAGCGGATCACAGTGATTCCCGATCAGCCCGGGGCCCTCGTCCGCGCCGCTGAGGGGCAGCTCCATATTGCTCTGGCCCCCCGCCAGGAACACCTCGCCGATCGCCACATCCGAAGCTTCCGCCGTCCGGTCGCCGCAGGAAACCGACAGGCTGCAGCCCGTCCGCGCCTCCTGGGGCGGCAGGCAGACCAGAAAGCGCCCGTCCCGGCTTCCGGCCTCCCCCTCCGCCAGCAGATATCCCTTTTCGTCCGTCAGCCGGACCCGCACCCGGGCGCCCGTCGGGGCCTCCCCGAAAATCCTGATTTCCTTGCGCCGGCACAGCACCGCGCCGTCCGTAAACAGGGATGATGGCTGAAACATGTTTTTCCTCCCGGCCCCGTCCCGCCGTCTTCCGGCTCAGGCCTTCCTTCCCAGGTATTCCAGGTTCCTGCGGATCAGCTCAGCCCGCTGGCGGACGCAGTCCGGGCTGCGCAGCGGATCCTCCGGCGTGTTGAAGACGAAGTCCTGAAGGCGCCCGATATCCGTCTCCGCCACATGCATCCGCGTATCGGAGGAGGCGTAATACAGATAGACCTTTCCGTCGTCGTCCACGATGGCGCCGTTGGTGAACACCACGTTGCTCACATCCCCGATCCGCTCCCGCCCCAGCGGGCCCAGCAGCATGCCGGAGGGCTCGGCGATCACCTTCGCGGGATCCTTCAGATCCGTCGCGAAGGCGTAGAGCACATAGCGCAGGCCGGCCGCCGTGTTCCGGACCCCGTGGGCCAGATGAATCCAGCCCCGGTCCGTCCGGATTGGCACCGCGCCGGCGCCGTTCTTGGCCTCCGTCACCGTGTGATACTTCCGCCGGCTCAGGATTCTTTCCTCGTCCACCACCGGATGGGTGATATCCTCACAGAGGCCGAAGCCGATGCCGCCCCCGGAGCCGGTATCGATGAAATCGTCCATCGGCCGGGTATAGAAGGCATACTTTCCGTCCACAAACTCCGGGTGCAGCACGACGTTCCGCTGCTGGGGGGACCGCAGGGTCGTCAGGTTCGGAAGCCGCTCCCAGGTCTCCAGATCCTTCGTCCGGACGATGCCCGCCGCCGCGACCGCCGCGGACAGATCCGGATTGCTCTCATCCTTGCTCTCGGAGCAGAACACCCCGTAGATCCAGCCGTCCTCGTGCCGCGTCAGGCGCATGTCGTATACATTCGTTTCCCGCTTTTCCGTATCCGGCAGGATGACGGGAACATCCCGGAAGCGGAACCCCTCCGTCGGCCGGTCGCTCTCCGCCACGGCAAAGAAGCTCTTCCGGTCCATTCCCTCCACCCGGACCACGAGGCAGTATTTGTTCCCGACCTTCAGGGCCCCGCTGTTCAGCGTCGCGTTCACGCCGAGGCGCTGCATCATGAAGGGATTCGTCTCCGGATTGGCATCGTACATCCAGAAGGGCGGGATATGCTCCCGGGTCAGCACGGGATTCCGGTAGCGCAGAAAGAGCCCGTTGTAAAAATGCTCATCCGCCGGATTCGGGCGGGCCAGCAGCCGCTCATAGGCTTCCATCAGGGAAGCAAAGCTTTTCACGATCATCGTCATCTCTCCGTATTCCTCAGTAATTCTGAACCGCCTCATTGTCCCCGTCGTGCAGCACGCTGTGGGCCTTGATATAGGAAACCACCCCGTCCACCGTCGTGAAGGCCAGGCCCACGTTGGTGTCCGCCGCTCCGTAATAGATCGCGATCCGCCCGGTATCCCCGTCCTGGAGCGTGGCGCAGGGGAAGACCACGTTCGGCACAAAGCCGGTCGTTTCATAGTCCTCCTCCGGCGTCAGCAGATGGTTTTCGCAGCGGTACAGCACCCGGCTGGGCTCATCGATATCCAGAATCGCCCCGCCCATGGAATATACGAACCCGTTGCAGGTGGTGGACACGCCGTGATAGAAGAGCAGCCAGCCCTCGCTGGTTTCAATCGGCGCCGCGCCGGCCCCGATCTTCACGCCCTGCCACCATTCCCCGCCGCTGCCCATCACATGGCGATGCTTTCCCCAGAAGGTCATATCCGGGCTTTCGCTGATGAAGATATCCCCGAAGGGGGTATGGCCGCTGTCGGAGGGCCGGGACAGGAGGCGGTAGGTTCCCCCGATCTTCCGGGGAAACAGCACCGCATTGCGGTTAAAGGGGATAAAGGGATTTTCCAGCCGCGTGAAGGTTTTAAAGTCCTTCGTCTTCGCCATGCCGATGGACGCGCCGTAAAAATCGCCGCACCAGATGATATAGTAGGTATCCTCCACCTTCACCAGCCGGGGATCGTAGGCATAGCGGGGCATTTTCGGCTTCCCGGCCTCATCCGTAAAGGGCACCTTCTCCGCCTCCACCTCCCAGCGGATGCCGTCCTTCGAATGGCCCAGATAGACATAGGGAACGCCGTTGACCTGCTCCCCCCGCAGCACCGCGATGAATTCGCCCTGCCACGGAACCACGGCGCTGTTAAAAATCCGCGCGATTTTCGGCGTCGGGTTCCGGCCCATGACCGGGTTGTTCCGATAACGCCAGACGGGGCTTTCCGTCTTCAGATCCGCAGGCCGCTCCTGCCAGGGAATATTCGCAAGCGCCGGGGCGCCGATCAGCTTCACACTCATGGTTTTTCTCCTCCGTTTTTTCTGTTTCTGTCCGGTTTTCCTTGATTTTTGATTGGCCTGTTTCCTTTGCCGTACCGTTTTGATCCGGTCCGACCCCTGCCGTTATCCGTTCTCCGCCAGCGGCCGCTCCGATTCCCGGTACACCGGCTGGCCCCCGACCACCGTCCGCCCGAAGGGCCGCTGAACCCCCGCGCAGCGCTCCACGATGGTCTTGACCGCCAGCTCCACCATCCCCGCCGTATTCACCCGGAAGGTGCTCAGCGGGGGATCCACTTCCATTCCTCCCGTAAAGTCATCAAAGCCCGTCACGGAAATATCCTCCGGCACCCGGAGGCCCCGCCGCTTCACCTCCTCGATCAGGTAGCGGGCCGCCAGGTCACAGTTGCAGACGAAGGCCGTCGGCAGCTCCGGGGGCAGCTCCGGAGGCATCATCTCCCCGTTTTCACGGCGGTCCTTCAGCACCCAGTCCTCCCGGACCGCCAGGTTATTGACCAGCATCGCCCGGTAGTAGCCCAGGAACCGGTCCATAATGCTGCCCGTCGCCCGCCGGTCTCCGACAAAGCCGATCCGGGTATGTCCGTTCCGGATCAGATGGCTGGTCAGGCGGTAGGCGCCATAGGTATTGTCGCCCACCACGCAGTCCGCGTGCCCCTGCTCGTCATAAAAATCCAGAAACACCGCGGGGGTCCCGGACTGCCCCAGCATCCGGTAGTAGGGCTTGACGGGCTCCCCCAGCATGATCAGCCCCTGCGCCCGGTCCGTCCGGATCAGGTTGGGCAGCGTCAGCGCCGCTTCCTCCCGGGGGCCGAGAATCTCCAGCAGACCGAAATGCCCGTGCTCCGACAGCTTCAGAATCAGCTGCTTATACAGCGCTGAATAAAAGGAATCCTCCTGGAAATACCGCTCCGGAATCAGGATCCCGATATCCAGATGTTCCAGGGAGCGCACCGGCGTTCTGCCCGCGTACTGATATCCCATCTCCTCCGCCTTTCGGAGGATCCGGCTCCGAAGCCGGTCGCTCATGCCCGGCTTCCCGGTAATCGCCTTGGAAACCGTGACCGCACTGGTTCCTACCGCTTTTGCGATATCCCGCATGGTTGGTTTCTTCACGCTCATGTCCGTCTCCTCTGTGAACAGCAATTCACGTCTTCCCTTCCGCGGCCCTCAGAAGTCCGCAGGAAGCGGCGTCTCCAGCAGCCGCAGGCACATTCTGCCGTTATGATAGGGGCATTTCCACTCCTCCACCATGGGCTTTCCGACGGAGGTTCCGTCCTCCCGGATCTCGTTGAACCATTCCCCGCCCTCCCGCGGATCCACGATCACCCGGCGGACATAGTCCCACTGGGTTCGCAGCCTGCTCAGCCAGGCGGTTTCTCCGGTGCACTCCCACCCGAAGGCAAAGCCGAGCATGGCCTCCGCCTGCGGCCACCAGGCCCGGATCGTATTCAGCTCGCCGTTGACGATCTCGTAATGCAGCCCGTGATCCCCAAAGGCGCGCTCCGTCGCGCTCCGCAGAAGGCTGAGGCACATCGGCCGCCATTTTTCGGCATCCTCTTTTCCCGCCAGCGTGAGCGCCGCGTCCCAGAGCAGCCAGCTTCCCTCGATATCATGACCGTAGCTCTGCATATCCAGCAGCGGGCGGAAGTCGTCGTCAAAGAAGACCTCCATCCGGGCTTTCTCCGGGTTATAGACCTGGCGCAGCGCCTGCTCCAGCCCCCGCAGCCCGGCGGAGCGGACCGATTCGTCCGGGCGGGCCCGCTCCAGCTCCGCGTAGGCCTCGATCACATGCAGCAGCGTATTCATCGTCCGGGAGGCCATCACGCCGTTTTCGCTGAGCTTCTCGTTGCTTTCCGGCGTAAAATCCGCCTTCAGCGCCTCCAGATAGCCCTTTGCGTCCCGGCATTTTTCTTCGATGACCCGGAACAGCGCCATGGCGGTTTTCAGCGCCTCTTCCCTGCCCGTCAGCCGGTAGTAGGCGGCCAGCCCGTAGATGGCAAAAGCCTGGCAGTAGGTATGCTTCGTTGTGTCCGCCGGCTTTCCGTCAAAGGTAACCGACCAGAACACGCCCCCGCTGACCGGATCCAGAAAGGAGCGCAGGAACGCGTAGGCCTGATCCGCGTACCGCTTCAGCGCCGGCTGCTCCAGCACGCGGGCGGCCGTCGAGAAGGTCCACAGGATCCGGCTGTTCAGGATGCATCCCTTGTCCGCCTCCCGCCGCAGGGTCAGATCCTCATCCATATAGCCGTAGAACCCGCCGTGCTCCCCGTCCGTCAGCTTTTCCCAGAAGGGCAGAATCTTGCGCTCCAGATGGGCGCGAATCTCTTCCGTAAACATCGCGTCTCCTTTTGTTAACCAGTTTGTTAACTTATTATCCCTGTGGTCCACGGTCTTGTCAACAGGCAAAGATTGCCCGAACCGAAGCCCGGCCGATCCGGGCAGACCCCGGGCTTATCCTTTCACCGATCCGCTGGCCAGGCCCGCGTAAACCTGCTTCTGGAAGAAAAGGAAGATGACCAGGGAGGGAATCAGCGTCAGCAGCACGCCGGCGCAGATGATGTTGTAGGAGCTCTTGAAGGGGCCGGAGAAGGAATACAGCGCCGTCGAAATGGTTCGCCAGGAATTGGACTGCAGGTACAGATTGGCGTTGTAATACTCGTTATACACCCCCACGCCCTTGAGCACCGCCACGGTAATGATGGCCGGCTTGGTCAGGGGCAGCAGGATCTTGAAGAACACGCCAAAGTAGGTGCAGCCCTCCAGCACCGCCGACTCATCCAGCGCCACATCCAGGTTTTCAAAATACTGCAGGAAGATGTAGATCGAAATGACATCCGTCCCGCTCATCAGGATCGCGTAACCCACGATGGAATTCAGGAAGCCCAGATCCTTCATGATCTGATAGGTCGTCACCTGCATGGCGATACCGGGAATCAGCGTCGCGATCATGAACAGATTCCGGATCAGGTTATTCCCGGGAAACCGGAAACGGTTCAGCACGTAGGCCAGCATGGAGCCCATCATCACGGACACCAGCACCACCACGACCACCACGCCGCCGTAGGTCAGGAAGGCCCGGAGCATATCGCCCTCGGTCCAGACCTGGACATAGTTGCCGAAGTTCAGCCAGTTCTGCGGCGGCGTCATGGCGTTGGTCGTCGCGTATTCATCCGCCGTTTTGAAGGAGATCATAAAGGAGGAAATCAGCGGCAGGAGGGCGATAAAGGATGCCAGCACCAGCGCGAAATACTCCAGGAATTTGATCAGGAACCGTTTGGTTCGGGCCGCGGAATTGGAGGGCATCACGGAAGTTGTCACATTGCTCATTTTCTCTTCCTCCTTCCTCACCACAGGGCCTTGGCCTTGTTGGATTTCGCGTTAAAGGTGTTGTCCGAATCCTTCATGACGTAGCGGAAGAACAGCCGCTGCCCCGCCGTAAACAGCAGGATCAGGATCATCAGCACCATCGCCATCGCGCAGGCCTGGCCCACCTTCTGGGACACATGGGCCATCTGGTGAATCTTGATAAAGAAGGTCGCCGTCCCGTTGGCGCCCATGCTGCCCACCACATAGGCCGGCTCGAAGGCGGACAGGGAACCGGTGATGCTCAGAATCAGATTCAGCATGAACACTGTCTTGATGCCCGGCAGGATGATCGCCTTGAACTGCTGCCAGCGGTTCGCGCCGTCGATGGTCGCGGCCTCGTAGAGGGTCGGGTCGATGGAGGCGATGGCACCGATGAACAGCACCATGTTCTGGCCGCAGTACTTCCAGACGGAGGTAAACACCAGGGACCAGTTATTCACGCTCTGATCCCGAAGCCAGTAAGGAAGCACGTCCAGCGGAATCCCGATCGCCTGCAGCACCGAATCCAGCACGAAGCCGCGGGTATAGAAGAACTTGAAGATATAGCCGATGGCGATGCCGTTGACCAGGAACGGGAAGAACATGACCGCCTTGAACACGCCGGCCCCCCGGATCTTTTCAAGGCTGAGGATGGAAGCAAAGAACAACGCCAGCGCCAGCTGCACGACAGCCCCCGCCATGTAGTACAGGCTGAGCAGGATCGCGCCGACATACTCCTGCTTCGTGAAAATCCGCAGGTAGTTGTCAAAGCCGACAAAACCCTTGTTCTTGGTATAGCTCATGTTATAGAAGCTGAACTGAATCATCTTCCCAAAGGGAATATAGGTAAACAGGATCAGCAGGAACATCGGCACGAACGCGAACAGGGTAATGACCGCCACCTTCTGCCAGTTTATCTTTTTCTTCCGCAGGTCGGGCTGTATGGTTTTTACCGCAGTCGTCAACTTTTTCACCTCCAGGGATCGATCGCAAAGGCACAGACGTTTGGGATTCAAAAAGGGGGCCAGGAGCCACGCTCCCGGCCCCGAAGGGGGTTTTACGTTTCCAGAAGGCTTACTTCACTTCAACCTTCAGCGTTTCCTGAGCCGCGGACCAGGCTTCGTTCCACTCGGCCATGATGTCGTCGAACTCCTTGGTGCCGTTGAAGCCGTGCTCAACCAGGCTCTGCACCTTCGTGTTGCCGCCGTTGTTGATGTTCAGCTCGGATTCGGAATTCAGCTCGCTCAGCAGCGTCGCCTCTCCCGGCAGCGCGTCCGCGTCAGCCACCATCGCGATGCCGTCAAAGGCCGCGTACAGATCCGGATACTCACCCTTCTTGTCGATCGGCACGCCGCCCTCGCTGTAGGCGAAGCCGCTCTTCTCGGTCAGCCACTTCAGGTAGTACAGGGAAGCCAGCTGCTCGTCCCTGGACGCCTGGACATTGATGCCGAAGCAATAGTCGGGGCCGGCCGGGGCATACTGTTTTCCGTCCACCGTCACCGGGAACGCCATGTAGCCCACATCCTCGGGATGCTCGCCGCCCGCCGCGTCACGCATCTGGGTGAAGGCCCAGGAGCCCAGCACCATCGTGGCGATCTGGCCGTTGTTCAGCATCGGCTTGCAGCCTTCCCAGTCGGTGGTGGTATAGTCTTCCTCGATCAGCTTTTCCTTCGCCGCGTCATACAGAATCTTGTACACAGCGTACGGCCCGGTGCTGTTGCCCTGGTTGGCGAAGGGATCCTTCGCATGGGGCAGAACCTGCTGCATGTACTTGTCATCGCCGGTCGCCGCGACGCCGATATAGGCGTCCCAGGCACCCATGGTCCAGCCGGCCGCGTAGTTGGTATACAGCGGGATGGCATCGGTCTTTTCCTTCACGGCGCGCAGCGCGTTCATGAACTCCTCGGGGGTCTTCGGCAGCTCGGTCACGCCCGCTTCGGCAAAGATCCGCTTGTTGTACAGAACGCCCTGGGCGTTTCCGGTGGACGGGAGGCCGTAGCACTGTCCCTCATAGGCCCACTGGCTCATGAAGTTGTACAGGCCGTCCAGCTTCTCGAAGGAGCCCAGCGGGATGTAGTATTTGGAAAGCTCATCCTTCTGGATCGTCGGGATGCCCATGATCGTCCAGTCGTTGTTGCCAACCCGCAGCAGCGCGTTCTCGGCATAGTCGGTAATCAGCTCATACTCGATATTGATGTTCGGATAGATCTCCTTGAACTGCTTGACATAGCCGGCCAGCTTCCCGTCGTCGCCGGCCAGGTCGGTCCGGTGATAGACGAAGTGAATGTTCGCGGCCAGATCGGTATTCTCACCCAGGACGATCTGATCCAGAGTCGGCAGCGCTTCTTCCGCGGACGCGAAGGAAGCCAGGCTCAGCGCCAGGCACAGCGCCAGAATCAGGGACAACAGTTTCTTCATGGTTTCTCCTCCTTTAATGATTGTTGTTAAGCTTACACACTTAACTTGTTAAGCGTATTATAAACGTCTTCTTTCCTGTTTGTCAACCCTTTGTCCCTTTAATTTAAAAAGCCTGTAATTATTTGTACGCACCGTTTTGGACAACTTCTTCTCTATTATTTATCAACCGTTTTCACGCTGTGAAGTTTACATTTTAGTTAACAATTCTGGCAGCGCGGCCGAAAAATAATTTTTTTGAAAAAATCCCTTCATGATTTTGTCATTTTTCCCGATTGACAGGCTTTCAGTCTTTTTCTATCCTTATATTATCCCCGGAAGAGCCGGTCTCCCCCGATCTCCGTTCGGAGCGGGCCGGCCCGCCGCTTCGGCGTTTTTCCGGTCAATCGAAGGAGGAGCTATGGATCAAATCAGACGCCCGGAATCCATGGAACGGATTACGACCCCGGAACTGGCAAATACGTTTATCGAAGAACAGGTTTCAGCCATCCGGCAGCAGGTCGGAAACAAAAAAGTGCTGCTGGCTCTCTCCGGCGGCGTGGACAGCTCCGTCGTCGCCGCGCTTCTGATCCGGGCCATCGGGGATCAGCTGGTCGCGGTCCATGTCAATCACGGACTTCTGCGCAAGGGCGAGCCGGAGCAGGTAGTCGAGGTCTTCCGGAACCAGATGAAGGCCAACCTCGTCTATGTCGACGCGGTGGACCGCTTCCTGGATAAGCTGGCCGGCGTCAGCGATCCGGAAAAGAAACGGAAGATCATCGGCGCCGAATTTATCCGCGTGTTCGAGGAGGAAGCCCGCAAGCAGGAGGGCATCGCCTTCCTGGCCCAGGGAACCATCTATCCCGATATTACCGAGAGCGTCGGCGTCAAGGCCCACCACAATGTCGGCGGTCTGCCGGAGGATCTTCAGTTCGAGCTGGTGGAGCCCGTCAGGCTCCTGTATAAGGACGAGGTTCGCGTCGTCGGAAAAGCCCTGGGCCTGCCGGACGGCATGGTCTACCGTCAGCCCTTCCCCGGCCCCGGCCTGGGGGTACGCTGCGTCGGCGCCATTACCCGGGATCGGCTGGAGGCGCTCCGGGAGGCGGATGCCATCGTCCGGGAGGAGATCGGCAAGCTTCCGGAAACCCCGTGGCAGTATTTCTGTGCCATTCCCGACATTCAGTCCACCGGCATCCGGTATGTGGACGGCAAGGGTGAACGCTACATGGGGTGGGCCGTCGTGATCCGCGCGGTTAATACCGTGGATGCCGTCACCGCCACCGTGCCTGAGATTCCTTTCTCCGTGCTGTGCGCGATGCGGGATCGAATCATTCAGACCGTTCCCGGCGTCAACCGCGTCCTTTGGGACATCAGCGAAAAGCCTGTTGCCACCATCGAGTGGGAATGACACCCGGAATTGATAAACTCCTTATGGATCAACGCATCCGACGTTCTCCAAAGTGGCTCTGATAAAGAAATGATAAAGTTTTCCGAAAAAATGCCCCATCGGCCCCGTATCCGGTGGCTGTGGGGTTAATGGCAGACTGGGAAGCGATATCGTCTTCAACTGCAGATACGTATAAAACCGCTCTCCGCTGTGGATCAGAATTCACAGATCGGAGAGCGTTTTTATGTCAGTCTTTGTTTTTCGGCTTCCGTTCCGCAATTCGCCATTGTCGCTCTGCCGCGATTCGCTTGCAGATCTCTGTAAGGATTCGCGCTCGCACCGCGGAGCCGGACAGCTCTCGCGCACCGCGCACGGCATGCTCTTGGAGTTCAGCCCCGCTTCATCCCACACTGTGGGCGCGGGGCTTCCTCCCCCGCTTTTTTCGGGCAGAGACATCCGGTGGAACTTGTACCCTGAGCTTTGTGTCATCAAACTTCGGATAAAGGTATCTCCAACGGTCATATTCTTCTTTCGTGATCTCTTCAGCACTCAGCATGGCTGCCTGTTTCTGCCACGCATTGAATCGCTGTTCCAGTTCCGCCGCAGGAATCCCGCCGTCGAAGATCGCTGCCCGCAGGCAGGTCACCCCATCGACTTCCGTGATACGGATCAGATTCCGATCTTCCAGCGCAAACAATGTGTGCATCAGGCCGTCCATCGAATCGATGTCCGGAACCGTGATCGCCTTTGGCGAAACCTCCAGTGCTTCCGCCATGGCGGCGGTCAGATCCGCCTTCGGTGTCCGATCCTCACATTCATACTGTGCCATGCGAACATCTGCCGAGTTTTCGGGAAAACCCAGCACAAGTCCCAGATACTTCAGCGTCATCCCCCGTAAGTTTCTGAAGAAACGGATTCTCTCACCGGTTGCCATACGCGCCACCTCACTGTCTGGTTTTTCTGATTATAGCAAATTCGCTTAAATTCAGCAAGGAGAATTTAACAAAAACATTTAAATTTTTCCAGAAAATCACTTGACACATAATGCCCCGGCTGGCAGAGCGCATACACACCGGATGAGGTTCGATGCGCAGGCAGCTTACATTTAAGATCGTTTTTCCGATCATGCGGATTCATATATCGTTTCCTTTCATCAGTCGCTCGTGAACATTCTCCGTCTCAGGTCCTTTGCGCCAGGCGGATATCCGTAATCGCAACCTGATCCCCGGTCAGCGCAGCAAATACATGATCTGTTTCCGCCAGGATCGTTGTCGTATTTTCCGTTTCTATTCCCAGGAAGGCTGACTTCATCGTAATCTCTTTTCCTTTCTTTCTGAAAAGCACTTCACATTCCATGCCTTCTCTGTTGTGTTCCTTCCAGGCATCCCATCCGGGGAAAGCTTCTGTCTTTCTTACAAGGATGCTGTTATGCGCGAACTCAGTATCTCCTTCATTCTCCCCATTCAACTTGATCAGACCGAATTCCCGGTAGTCTTTGCCGCCAACCTGCCCATCCGCTGAAGAGAACAGGACGACATAGGGGCAATGCCATACCAGGTTGGCTCCCGGAAGACTCATTGTATGGAAAGCAAGCACTAACCCGTCCTTCACTTCTGTTCCTTCCGTCGACGCCGAGCGCAGCCTGTCGATCTGAATGTTTGGAAGATCTGATTCCATTCGGTCAGTATAGCTGATCTTCTCCGCGATCCTTGCAATCTCATCCGGTCCTGTCGTTTCTCCGGTCAGTTCCACTGTAATGTTCTTCAGTGTGCAATTTTCACCCGTCAGTGCGACATAAGCTGCTTCAGAGCTGCCCGGAAGCGCAACTGTTACCTCCGTTTTGCCGGAGGGGCCGGATATACGGAACTGCAAATGGTCATCGCAGCGTCCCGTCACGATCTCATATTGCAAAGGTTCGTCTGACGGGAGGGAAATCTTTTTCTGATCGGCAAACCTCTCTTTAATCTTTCGTGCGGCAGTCTGAATACTGTGCCCGTCAAACCAGAACTCACCGTATTCCACGTAGTGGTAAGCCTGAACCGCCTTCTCATTTTCATGAACTCTCTTATCATAGGAATCGAACAGGATGAAGGATGGCGCTGAAAAGCGATGATCGCCGTCCGGGTTGTCCGGGATGCATTCAAAGGTGATCCGTTTGCTCTCCGCTTCAACCGGGATCCCGTTGGTTACATTCTCTCTGTATTCATGGCAGGTGATTTCCGTCTCTGTTTCATCCGCGGCTTTCTGCATCTGGTCGCTGCTCTCCGCATCAATAATCCTGACCATGATCTCTGAAAACTGTGGATCAAATTCCTCTCCGCTCCCCTTGACAAAAGCTTCCCTCACGATCAGGGACGGTCTTGCTTCACGATATGGTTTCCTTGTGGTCATGGATACATACGCATCCGCTACCCCGATGATTCTGGCAATTTCAGGAATATCATTCCCTTTCAGGCCCTCCGGATAGCCCGTACCGTTATACCTCTCATGGCTGTAATGGGCGCCGTCACTCAGATAAGGATATTCCGAAATATGAGACAGGATTTCCTTGCCGATCTCCGGTTTCCTTCGCATCGCTTCGTAGTCTGCTTCGTCCGGATTCATCTTTTTGATCACACTGTCCGGGATCCCAATCAGTCCGATATCGTGTAACAGCGCGGCGTAATATACTCTTTCGCATTCCTTTGAGTCCTTCCCGGCCAGCTCCGCGATTCGCTTCGCGTATTCCGCGATTTTGACGGCATGCCCTTTCGCAAACTCATCCCGCTGCTCCACAGCTGACATAAAAGCCAGAGCTGTCTGTCCAAAAAGCTTCTGCATCCTCTCCTTTTCACCCTGCATGGTCTGGATTTCCGTTTCATGTGCACGTTTCACAGTATTATTGATATCCAGGTACGTGAACAGATACAGCGAAATGGAAACAGCCACCATTGCCATATTGACCAGGGAAAGTCCATAGGTAAAAATCTGCAGAATCCCACAGCCGATCGGCACAAAAATATACAATACCATGGCAATGTAGATGATCTTGCTGAAGCGCTTTCTGTATTGCCAGATCACCGTGAACTGTATGATCGGACAGAGGACAGGAATAATATATGCGATCAGGAACCCCCGGCCTCTGTGATATACGTTTGCCTCATCAAAGTAGTAATACAGATTGGTAAACGCGGCGATCACTGCCAGCAGCATTCCAATGACAGAAAGAATCCCGGTCACCTCCAGCCTCTTCGGCAGTGATTCCGCCCTGCCTTCATGGGTCAGATAATTCCTCAGATAAAGATTGAAGCTGAACACAGTGGCCGATGTCAGGAGGAACACCATAAAATTGCTCAATCGTACCATCACGTAGCCTGATGTTCCGGAGGATCCCGAATAGATATATGACATTCTGTCAAACAAAAGCAAAAAGAAAGAGACCAGTTCCATCAGAACCATGATCCTTCTTCTGCTTTGGGACAAAAAGCGGGTAATCATCAAAAGAAGGGTAATCATCCCGCAGGCACCGCATAACAGAAGCATAACATCCAGTTGGCTTTCGCTGATGATCTTAAACATGTTCCGCCCCCCTTTGGCGTCCGGATTCAGGTTGTCTCCTGTTCCCCGGGTTCAGTCCGTTCCTTCTTTTTCCTCCCCGGGCTGATCCATCATCTCTTTCGGGAGATGTTTCATAATCGTCTTTTCCAGCATTTCACTCCTGATCGGTTTCACAAGAAAGCCGTTAAACCCGCAGGACAGAAAGAAAGATTCTCCCCGAGAGGCATCGGGAGCGAGCGCGTATACCGGAAGGCTGGCATCGTATTCCCGAATTTTGGCCAGCGTTTCAAAGCCGTCTATCCCCTGCATCATCAGACTCAGAAATACCACATCATACCCTGTGTCCCTGATCTTCTCCATGCATTCCTCCCCGCTGGCTGCCGTGGACACAAACACCTGGGTTGGCTTCAGCAGACCCCGGATGACTTTCAGATCAGCAGGGATATCATCCACCACGAGGATATCCGCATCCGGCGCAATAAACCTCGGAACATACGATTTCATGTTCTTTTCATCATCCTGTACTGTTACATCAAACCGTCCGGCAGGCGTGGGGTTGATGATCTTCTGGCTGACCGTCAGCATAAAGGCAGAGCCTTTTCCAAATTCGCTTTCGCATGCCAGGCTTCCACCCAGGATCTCCGCAAACATTCTGGATACATCAAGGCCAAGTCCCGTTCCAATGATGGCGCGGTCCTGTTCTTCATCCAGATGTTCATAGGCTGAAAAGATTTTTTCCACATCTTCCTTCCGGATTCCCAGCCCTGTATCCTTCACGGAAAAGCGTATCGTGCATTCGTCATTCTTTCTCTCTTCCATGGACACTGACAATGCAATCATTCCGATTTCCGTGTACTTCACAGCGTTCGTCAAAAGGTTAAGAAGAATCTGCTTGATTTTTCTTACATCTCCGTACAATCGGCCCGGAAGCATTTCGTCAATCGTCACATCAAATTTCAACTCTTTTTTTGCGCATTGCGGCCGGATCGTCGAGACGATGGACCTGAACAGTTCATACGGCTCATATTCCTGCTCCGACAGGCGCATCTTTCCGGATTCTATTTCGGACAGATCAAACAGATCGTTCACCATTGACAGCAGTGACTCGGAAGCGTTCCTGACATCAACGGCATAGTTCATCATCGAAGTATAATAGTTTCCGGGAACTCCCGCCGCATCTTCCCGCATCGCCATCTCATTCATTCCCATAATCGTGTTAATCGGAGTTCTGAGCCCATTGGACATGTTTGCCAGAAAACGGGTCTTCGCCTGGCTGGCCTGCTCCGTCTCTTCCTTCGCCCGTTTAAGCTCTTTGTATTGACGCTGAATAACGGTTCCTTTCATGATGCGCCATACCAGAAATCCCGCGATCGCCGCCACTGCAGCCAGGATGCCGAACTGAAGCACGGGAAGCTCCGTCATCCTGGGCTGCTTTTCAATACGGTAGACGTCATCAACCAGTACATTCCCTTCCTGATCAGCTGCCTGAACATGAAGCGTATAGTTTCCGTACGACAGATCCGTATACTCCAGAGGAACCAAATCCGCCCGACCTACGGCAAGCCCATCCTCTTCCTTTCCCTCAAAATAAACCCGGACGGACGGATTCATCAGCGAATAATCCAGCACCGATGCCGTAATTCTGATTCGTTCTCTGGTGTTCGGAATCGTATAGATTCCGCGCTCATCAGGCACGATTTCCGTATCTCCGCACCAGATGGAATTGATAGCGGTTTTGACAGCCGCCCGCTCTCCTGTCATACGGTTGATATTGATCCTGCATATCCCGTTTCTTTCCGGAATATACAGATTCCCTTCTTCATCCAGCGCAGAATACAAATTATACGTTGGAGCACCCGCCAGTCCGTTCTCAAGGGTATAAAGCCTGTAGTCTGTAACATCATCCTCCAGCATTTCCCGGGCGGAAACCTTATAAATCCCGAAAGATGAGATGATCCACATGTTCTGGTGATCATCAAAGCACAGATCGTAGTTGTTGTTGAAAGGAAATGATTTTACCTGCCGGATTTCTCCTTCTTTCATATACTGAATGGAATTGGACGTTATGATCCACAGAACGCCGTGCTTTTCGTCCTTTTTAATGCGCGTGATAACATCGCTTGTCAATCCGTCCTCCCGACCCAGCCGTTCAATAGCGCTTCCTTTGATCACATAAATGCCGTCTCCGTCCGTCCCGGCATAGATCTCCCCCTGATCGCCTTCCGCGACCGTCAGGATCACTGTGTTCTTCAATCCGTCCTCTGCTCCGATCGTACGTTCCACCGCACCGTTCCGGATGACAGCAAGGCCGCCATTCGTCGCTGCCATGACTGCGCCGTCTTTTGCCGGCAGGCAACAGCGGATCTCATGGTTCAGCAGCCCGTCCTCTGTCGTATAGTTCCGAATCTCTCCATCCTTGGTGAAACAAACAACGCCAAGATCATTGTTAAAGGCGGAAAGCCACAGATTTCCCTCTGTATCCTCGCTGATACACCGGATCCGGGCGTCCCCGACATACGCTGTCAGCGCATTCTCCACGGGTCTGCCGTCTGAGCCGATGATGCGGAGCCCCTTGTCCGTGCCAATGTACAGCACGCCCCGGAAAAGGCATGCCGCGTTCGCAACCTCATCCTCCAGCCCCGCTTTTCGGGACACGTTGACAAACTGGCTGGTAATCACTTTCAGCACGCCCTGCGTGGACGATGCAAACCACATGTTTCCCTGAAAATCCGACGTCATCATCTCGATGGCGCTTGTCATGGGCAAATCGTTTAAAACCCGGAACCCACTCCTGTCCTCTTCCATATATCCGACCCTGGTTGTGGACGCAACCCAGACTCTTCCGCAGTCATAACTCATCCAATGAACGCTTTCGAGCGGAGCTGCCGAAATCCGCTCCATCTTCGCGGCATCCGCGCCAAAGTCACCATAATAGACATTGCCACCCTCCGTACCCAGGAAAACCTTCCCGTCGTGCTTTGGGTCTGCCAGAATGGTGGTGATTTTTTCCATACCCAGTCCGCCGCTCTCATACACCTCCGTGATCTGACAGTCCTCAATTGCGAAGATGAGGCCCTTTGAGGTCTGGCCACAGATTCTCCCGGTTCCGTCGGATACCAGTCTGAGCACACGCGCCTCATTGATTCTTTCGTCGTCCATCCCGTGCACGGTCATCTGCGGATCCACGAAACATACACCGGCAGTGGTTCCGATAAAGATGTTCCCGTCCGAATCCTCCGCAAATGTCCGGATGGAAGAAGAGGGAAGGCCCATCTGACTGGTGATATGGATTCTCTCCTTCCCGTTCAGGATCACAACACCGTTATCATTTGTGGCAACCCAGATCCTGCCTTTTCTGTCCTCAAAGAAGCCCCTTCCGCTGGTCAGGCCGTCCGCCGTGTCCAGCCGCTCAAAAGATGTGCCGTCATACCGGATAATGCCGCTGTAGCCGCCGATCCAGATATAGCCGTTTCTGGCGCCGAGAATGGCAAACGCGTCGGACGTTGGCAGTCCGTTTGTTTCATCATAAAACTCAGACGTGTAGGAGGCATCCCGAACCTGCCCGGTCGCGGCATAGCCGCCTCCCGTCAGCTCCCCGGGATCAGCCTCCGCGCTTCCGACGGCGCCGGAAAAAGCGGCGCAGGCTAAAACAACGGCCATAGACAGGCACGCTGCCACGAATCTGAAGGGTCCCTTCCACTTACGCATATCCTTTTCTCCTCTATGGCCTTCAGGCCGGCTCTGCCGTTTTGCGCTGCTGTAATCGCGTACGCGTCAAGCTTCCTGATTGTATTTCCTCAGAACTGCTTTCACTTCATCCAGGGAATCCATGAATACCTCAACGCATTTCGGATCAAACTGGGTTCCTTTCCCTTCCTCTATGATAGCGATCGCTTTTTCAAAAGGAAAGGCCGGCTTATAGACCCGGGGCGATGAAAGCGCGTCGAACACATCCGCCACCGCCATGACCCGCGCGGAAAGCGGAATCACTTCTCCGTGCAATCCTTCTGGGTATCCTTTTCCGTCCCACCGCTCATGGTGGTAGGCCGCCATGTTTCTGGCCTCCTTCAGATAGTTATCCCCTTCGATCGTACTGATTGCATGCTCAATGATCTGTTTTCCAGCTGTTGTATGCGTTTTCATGATTTCAAATTCTTCCGCCGTGAGTTTTCCGGGCTTATTGAGCACCTCATCCGGAATATTGATTTTGCCGACGTCATGAAGCGGCGCGGAGCGCACCGCGTCCGACATGAACTTCGGCGTAACCTTTCCGGCGTAATACCCTTTTTTCTTTAAGCCTTCCACGATGATCTTCACATAAGCGGCCGTTTTCAGGATGTGAGCGCCCGTATCCGAATCCCGATTTTCCACCATATTCGCCATGGTGATGATCAGACCATCCTGCATCTTCGCCGTGGAATCCGACAACCGCCGAATACTTCGCAGCTGTTCTGCCTGGCTCGACGCCATCCTGCAAACCGCTTTATACAGGCGTTCCACTTCGTCTCCGGTGCTGATTCCCAGCGCGCGCATTCTTTTCACGCTAAGATCCTGTTCATTTTGATCGTTTCCAACGGTGGAGTATTTTTCCGCTGCTCTGGTGATGGCATTGATAGGCAGCATAACACGAAACTCAATCACCCAGGCGCCAAATGCCGCAAACATGATCAGAAAAGCAAGGAACAACGAAGCAATCTCCATCAGAAAGCTTCTGCGCAATGTATCAATCCGACTCATATCAATGTCCGCGCCAACATAGCACACGCATTTTCCGGCCGAATTGTACACGGGTTCATAAGCGGTCAGCAGGTAGCCGTATTGATTTGTTGTGACAACAGGATCCACTTTTCTCCCGGCCAGAAGCTCGGAACGCTGTTCTGAAAACCCTTCATCCAAAGGCAGGACAGCGCCTACCTCGTCAGCGGCCGTGTTCTCGGTTTCCATGTCAAACACAACATGGCATCCGTCCTGGGCAATCTTGTATACATACAGGTAGGCGATATCCACTGAACTGGATTTCACATTGGCTAAAGCCTGACTCGTCTTTTCATATTCTTCCCCCGCTCCGCAGTTTTTCAGCCACTCATCAATCTGATCGCCATCCACCATTCCTGCCGCGATCTCCGCTGTGCCCTGCGCAATTCTGCTGTACTCCCTGGTAATCGTTTGCTGATATACATTCACACTGATCATGACGATCACGGCTGAAACCGTGACCAGCGAAAAGCCGGCTACCAGAATGATTTTCCCTTTCAGGGATGCCCTCAGATGTACTTTTTCTTTCTTTGCCGGTTCTTCTCCGTAGTAAACCGGAATTTGAGTCCAGGTGTCAAAATTGAAATACCGATAAACTTTCTCAGGCAGAATGTGCAGCAGGGTGACAGCGAGCAGCACCGTAAGCGCCTTGTCCGGAATATCCATCAGGATGCTGGATAAAATGTGGGCAACAGCAGGCGTAAAGAGACCCGTTTCATAAAGCGTTCCGCTCAACGTTTCGCTGTCGAAAGAGAGACCTTCTATATACCAGGGAATAAACGCCCCGAGCCCTCCGCCGATCAGCGTAAAGATGAAAACAGCGCCGATTACTCCGCCGATTTTTTTAAACCAGCCTTTTCGGGCGATCATTGCCGCAAAAAGGCCAATCAGCACATTCAGGAGGCCATAATACAGTGAGGAGGCATCGAACAGGCTTTTGACAACATTCGTCACAAAACCCACCAGCACTCCGGGAAGATACCCTCCGATCACTGCGGCAGCAACCGTTCCGACAGTATCCAGGTAAAGCGGAAGGCCCAGCGCCGTAACAAGCATGTTGAGGAACAAATTGAGCGCGACGCCGCCTGCGCAGATCAGCAGCGCCGCCAGATTCTGCTTTCTGGAAATATGTCCGATCCCCTGAAAATCGTTCATAAAAGCCTCCCGTTGTAAAAGATTGCAGGCAGCTCTTTCACAGCACCCTATCGTGCTTCCTTTTTCGCTGCTTTATTCCTCTCGTGCATCTGCATGTCACAACATTTCAGATAGTTGTAAAACCATCTCCTTTATATCGTATGACAGCGTCCGGCCAAAAACATGACAAAAGCAGACACTATACGCTGTGAATGAATCAAAAACAGAAGGGAAATATCCTGCTTTTCAAATTCTTTTTTCTTCCTGTTTATTTGCCCCGGAAATACAGCCGCCCTGTGGTCAGCTCTGCCCAGGTGTACTGGGTCATATATTCGCCGGTAAAAGCGTTGACAGCTGCCATATCGCCATCGATCATCCGGTAGTAATCGCAATCCACCTTGTCCCGCAGAATGGCCAGATGTCCACTACGCCGCACAAGGATTTCATCCATGCCGATGGAAGACAGGGTCTTTTTCAGATCGCTGACCAGATGCCGAACCCGGTCTTTTCCGGCAGCCAGATCTGTTTCTCCCTCCCACAGGGTGGTGATAATCGTTTCCGCTGAGCAGACAGATCCTTCACGATCGATCAGGAAGGCCAGGAGCTCCTTGGTCTGCTTTCTGGCAAACAGAAGAGGCTTCCGGTTCCAGAACACTTCAAAGGTACCAAAGCAGCGAATCCACAGCCCGCCGGGCATGCCTGTGCGAAGAGGCGCAATGTTTTCCATTTCCTTTCGAATGGAATCCGCATCCACAGGCTTCATCACATAGCCGCTGGTACGCACCTGAATGGCGTCGAAAGCGTATTCGGAATAGGCGGTCACGAACACAAACTTCGTTCCCGGGGAGGATTTCCTGACCTGTGCCGCCAGGGCCAGCCCGTCCAGCTGCGGCATCCTGATATCAGAGAACACCACGTCCGGGCGCAGATCTTTCTCCCGGATGGCTTCCAGCGCAGCCGTTCCCATATCATAATCCATGATTGCCGCTTCCGGCACAGCTTCCGCAATAGCATTGTGCAGCACCATCAACGCCATAGGCTCATCGTCGATTGCAAATATCAGCATAACAGCCTCCTATTCCTTGGGAATCAAAATACGGACGGTGGTTCCTCTGCCTGGCGCAGAATCAAATTCGACACTTCCACGGCAAACCTGCATAAGCCTCTCCCGCACATTCGCGATGCCGATATGCTTTTTCCCACCTGCCGGCACCACGTTAGGATCAAAGCCAGGGCCATTGTCCGCCACAGAGATCTCATACCGGTCAGGCATTTCCATCGTGGCAAGGGTAATCGAACCTTTGCCGGAGGGGTTTTCCCGCACGCCATGGCGCACGGCATTTTCCACCAGCGGCTCCAATGTCAGCGCCGGAAGCTGAAAGTCAGTGCAGGTGATCTCATAGCGTACCTGCAGGGCATCCCCGAAACGAAGCTGCTCGATTTCCAAATAGAGTCTGGTGTGAGCCAGTTCCTTTTCAAAGGGAATGGGACCGGTCTCCTCCAGCGTATCCATATTTCCCCGCAGATAGCGGGCGAATTTCAGCGTAGCCTGTTTGGCCCGCTGGGGATCAAGATCGCACAGAGCGACAATCACCGTCAGCGCGTTGTGGAGAAAATGAGGCTTGATCTGGCTGAGCATCAGCTGCGTCCGCTGCCCAACCCGAAGCGCCTGCTCATGCTCCCTCACATACTGCAGGTGCAGCCAGACATAGTAAAACACCGCACTGATAACCACGGCCATTGTCAGGAACGTAACGGGCTGCGGCTCCGTATGGACAGTATAATCCAGGGTGACGCCCAACAGGATCATAGGGAATACCAGCAGCGATGCCCAGGTATCCTTTTTCCTGAAATCAAATTTTCGGAGGGTGGTTGCACCCAATCCCACCATCAGGAGGATACTGACATATAATCCCAGATTCGCTAGCGGGCCGGAAAGATAATAATTGTCGGGTGTAATTATGAAAGCGATGCCGGAAAAGAACGTCGTACAATAGACAGCTGCGTTGACGCCCACCAGCGTCCAGGCCCATCTGAACCGTTTCCCGGGCCTCACCAGATGCATGAAAAGCACCAGGAGTACAGGTCGAATCGCATATCCGTAAACAGCAACAATTGACCGCATCTGCGGTCTGGGCAATCCAATCTTCAACCGCTCTTCCACTACATTTTGAATCAACAGGCTCACCATAACGAGAATGATGATCTTCATGATTCGCTTATCTCGGCGTCGGAGATAAGGATCGATCCACACAATGACGGTCAGCATAATCAACAGAGACACGATCGGCACCAGCGTCAGCTTCTCCACATACTCATAAGGGGGAGGTATATACCCTTTATTACCTTCAGCACAGACCGATGCTGTGAGAAGCAGCAGGGCAGCCAATACAGTAAAAAACGCTGCTGTCCGCTTTAATCCTGTTCGCATGGAAATGCTCCTTCCCTCCAGATTCTTCATCAGCGTACCATCCATCGTCCTTTTCTGCAACAGAAATGCCAGTCAGGATCAGTCACAGCCAGGCTGATCTGAGTCCCCGCATTGTTGTTTCAACACGTTGGTTGGATCTTTCTCTGTTGATTTCGAAGACGATTCTGGAGATGATCAACCGTTTTATAGGGGCGCACATAATTTTTTAGGGTAGCGCCTCAATCGCCCTTTTCACTATGCAACCCCAGATAATCCAATCTGCAGAGCTCCACAACTTCACTCCAGTTTCCAGATTCATAGCGGCTCTTCATAGAAAGAATTCCTTGTCC
>JAFRHH010000077.1 GCA_017433405.1 Clostridia bacterium
AGGAGTCATGAGAGGAGCTGTTCCTAGTACGAGAGGACCGGAATGGACGCATCACTGGTGCAACTGTTGTCGTGCCAACGGCACAGCAGGGAAGCGAAATGCGGATGGGATAAACGCTGAAGGCATCTAAGCGTGAAGCCCACCTCAAGAATAAGACTCCCATTGCGCAAGCAAGTAAGACCCCCGGAAGACTACCGGGTAGATAGGTCATCGGTGGAAGTTCGGTAACGGATGGAGCTTGATGATACTAATCGGTCGAGGGCTTGATTTTACGCGAGAATGAGATCAATTGAGAACGGAAAACCTGAAAACAAAGGTCACCTGAATCATGAGCTGTGCAGTTGTCAGGATGCGAAAGTATCCGAAAGGGCCCTGGAGGAGGAAGAAAAGGACGACCGAAGGGGCCGACCGTTCCAACCGGAACGGACTATGAAGATCACCATTTCCGGTGGTTATGACGAAGGGGTTCCACCTGTTCCCATACCGAACACAGAAGTTAAGCCCTTCAGTGCCGATGGTACTTGGCTGGTAACGGCCCGGGAGAGTAGGTCGCCGCCGGATTCCAATAAGCTCCGCAGAAGCGGAGCTTTTTTGAATCTCGGCGGTGCGCCCCCGCAACCTCAATCTACGCAGCGGACCCCTGCCGGGGCTCCGCCGCTTGTTTCGGTTGACTCGCTTGCCGCGCTTCCGGCTTCGCCGGACAGCCCACCGGGCTGACGCTTGGCTCGCTCCCCGGATTCCAAAGAGCTTCGCAAAAGCGGAGCTTTTTTCATTGGCGGAGCGCAGCCGTAGCATATTTCTTGCGTCGGTATGCCGAAACCGATATAATGTGACGTACAGGGAAAGGAGGGCATGGTTTGCGAAGAGAGAACAAGTACATCTTTGCTTCCGAGAAAGACCGGCGGCCTTTCGGACTCCGGCTGCTGAAGACGCTGGTGATCGTTCTTCCCCTGCTGCTGATCACGCTGTGGGTGGTGAACCTGACGGTTTCCCGGCGGGTGGTGTATCAGGATCTGCGGCTGACGGTGCTGAACCTGCCCCAGGATCTGGAGGAATATTCCATCCTGCATATCAGCGACCTCCGCGGCGCCCGGTACGGAAAAGAACAGAAGGCGGTTGCGACAGCGTTGGGGAACGCGCGGTATTCCTGCGTCGTCATGACCGGCAATATGCTCGGTCCGGACGGGGACGTGGAACCCCTGCTGGAGCTGCTGGCCCTGATGCCGAAGGAAACCCCGAAGTATCTGATTCCGGGGGAGGGGGATCTCCCCGCGGTGGAGAGCCGGGCTCACGGGAGCCTGTCCGTCTTTGCCGACTGGGTGGAAAAGGTGAAGGAGGCCGGGGTGACGGTGCTGGATCTGCCGGTGCTGGAGACCCGGAATAAGGGACGAATCTGGTTTATTCCCGAAAACCTGTACGCGCTGGATACCGATCGGATGGAGAAGGTGTACCGGCAGGAGCTGGAGGGTCTGAACAGCCGTCCGGCCTCCCTGTCGGCGGACGACGCGGCGCGAATCCGGGCGCTGGAGTACGAGCTGGACCGGGTGGAAAGGCTGCGGGCGCTGAAAAAGGAATTTACCGCGACGGATATCCAGATCGCGCTGACCCATGTTCCCCTGACGGAGGAATATGTCCGGGATATGATTTCCTGGTCCGGCAAGGAGGATTATTTTTCCCTGCGCTATACCAGCGTGATTCTGGCGGGGTACTATAACGGCGGCCAGTGGCGGCTGCCCTGGGCGGGCCCGGTCTATGTGCCGGACAGAGGCTGGTTCCCCGGGGATCAGGGGATTATGGGGCTGGAATATCTGGCGGGAATTCCGCAGTACATCAGCCCCGGCATGGGAACCTCTCCGGTCTGGCCGGAGTGGCCGGGGCGGCTGTTCAACAGTCCGACGATCACGCGGATCATGCTGACGCGGAAGGCCCGGTGAGCGAAAGGAAGGTGGATCGGGTGGACGAGGCCCTGCGGTGGGCCCGGGAGCGGCTCCGGGATCTGACGCCGCTGAAATCAGACTGCGGCCGGCTCTGCGGCGCGGCCTGCTGCCGCTCAGCGGAGGGGGAGGAGACCGGGATGCTGCTGTTCCCCGGGGAGGAAGCGCTGTATGCCGCTGATCCAACCTGGCGCCTGAAGGAAACGGAAAGAGGAACGCTGGCCCTCTGTAGCGGCCGCTGCCGCCGGGAGGAGCGCCCCCTGGCCTGCCGGATCTTTCCGCTGCTTCCGGTGGTTCGGGAGGAAGGGGTTCGGGTTGCGCTGGATCTTCGGGCCGCGGCGGTCTGCCCCCTGGGGCGAGGAGGCCTTGGCGCTCTGGATCCGGCCTTCCGGACGGCGGTTCGGGAAGCGGGCGGGGCGCTGATGGGGGAAGCGCGCCAGGCGGCTTTTCTCCGGCGGCTGACGGAGGAGCAGGACGAGCTTCGGCGGCTGCGGCGGCAGTTCGGAGGTGAAGGGCGTGTTTAGACAGATACCGGTTCGGCGGGAGGTCTTCGGCGGCGGGGAAAACCTGCTGGTCTGCGGGGATGTGATGGAGCTGCCGGAGGAGATCCGGGCCCTGGCGGGCCGCGTCCAGTGCGTCTATGTGGATCCGCCCTTTATGACAGGGGAGCGGTTTACGCGAAGCCGCCCCTTCGGAACCCGGGGCTGGAAAACCGGATCGCCGGCGCCGAAATATCCGGCCTTTGAGGATCGCTACGAGGATGAAACGGCCTATCTGGAGCTGCTGAACCGACTGGTGTCGGAGGCCCGGGAGCTGCTTGGGCAGGCGGGCGTTTTTTATCTCCACCTGGACTGGCGTATGGCGGCCCAGGCGCGGCTGGCCTGCGACCGAATCTTCGGGAAAGAAGGCTTCCTGAATGAAATCATCTGGGCCTATGAAAGCGGAGGCCGGTCAAAGCGTTATTTTCCCCGGAAGCATGACGGGATTCTGCTGTACGCCAAAAGCGGGAAATATAAGTTTAACCTGACGCGGGTTCCCCTCCCCCGGGGGAGTGAGCGAAAAAACCACATGGCCCGGGGCGTGGACGAGCAGGGAAGGCCGTACGCCAGGATCGTATCCGGAGGGAAGGAATACCGGTATTATGATGACGACCCGGTCTATCCCGGGGATGTCTGGACGGATATCAGCCATCTGCAGCAGCGGGATCCGGAGCGGACGGGCTACGCGACCCAGAAGCCGGTCCGGCTGCTGGAAAGGCTGCTGCTGCCGGTGACGAACGAAGGGGACTGGGTTGTGGATCTGTGCTGCGGGAGCGGGACGACCCTGGAGGCGGCCCAGCGGCTGGGATGCCGTTTCGCGGGGCTGGACCGGAATCCGGAGGCGGTCGCTGTGACGCTGTCCCGGCTGAAGGCGGAGAATCTGACGGTGATCTGCGATACAAGCCTGGATCAGGCGGCGCTGCGGATCCGGGAGGATCCGACGGAAGGAAGCTTCTCCCTGGAAGGCCTGGAGGCGGAGCATCCGTCCTTTCCGGAAAACGCAGCGGCGGCGGATGTCATCGAGGCCTGGGAAACGGGCAGCCTGGAGGAGGGCGTTTTCCGGGCGGAGCGCCGCTTCTGCCGGAGCTTCCGCTATCCGGAGCTGACGACGACCCTGAGGGCGGATCCGCGGGCGATCGATGCGGTGATGGTCACCGACGCGGCCGGCCGGCGGCGGGCTTATGAAAGAAAAGGGAGCTGAAGCGCGCTTTTCCCCTTGTTTTTTCCGGGGCGGGGTGATACCATACTGATAGTTTGAAGCAAAAACGTACAATGGCAGACGTGAAGGGAGTCCACAAAGGGACGAGCGGAAAGGAGATTGTCTATGGCGGCCAAGAAAGCGGCGAAGACGGAAAAGCAGGAAATCCCAACCGAGCGGGAAGAGAAGCTGAAGGCGCTGGAGCATGCGCTGGCGGACCTGGATAAACAGTTTGGCAAGGGCGCCGTGATCAAAATGGGCGGGGAAGCTGTTAACCGGAATATCGAGGTGATTCCGACGGGCTGCCTGACCCTGGATTTCGCGCTGGGCGTGGGCGGTATCCCCAGGGGCCGGATTGTGGAGATCTACGGGCCTGAATCCTCGGGAAAAACGACGGTGGCGCTGCACGTGATCGCGCAGGCTCAGAAGGCGGGCGGTATCGCCGCCTTTGTGGACGCGGAGCACGCGCTGGATCCCGCCTATGCGAAAAAGCTGGGAGTCAATGTGAGCGAGCTGTATGTTTCCCAGCCGGATACCGGGGAGCAGGCGCTGGAGATTACGGAAGCCCTGGTGCGCAGCGGCGCGCTGGATGTGGTGGTGATTGACTCCGTGGCCGCCCTGGTGCCCAAGGCGGAGATTGACGGGGAGATGGGGGATTCCTTCGTGGGCCTGCAGGCCCGGCTGATGAGCCAGGCGCTGCGGAAGCTGACCGGCGTGATCAACAAGTCCGGCTGTGTCGCGATCTTTATCAACCAGCTGCGGGAAAAGGTCGGCACGATGTATGGGAGTCCGGAAACCACCCCCGGCGGGCGGGCGCTGAAGTTCTATTCCTCTGTCCGGCTGGATGTCCGGAAGGGGGAGCCGCTGAAGAACGGATCGGAAATTATCGGAAACCGAACCAAGGTCAAGGTGGTCAAGAACAAGCTGGCGCCGCCCTTCCGGATCGCCGAGTTCGATATGATCTACGGCGAGGGGATCAGCACGGAAGGGACGCTGCTGGATCTGGCGGTGGAGCGGGAGATCATCCGTAAGAGCGGTGCCTTCTTCTCCTATGGGGATCTGCGGCTGGCTCAGGGCCGGGACAATGCCCGGATCTATCTGAAGAACCATCCGGAGCTGGCGGCGGAGATTGACGCCAAGGTCCGGGAGGAGCTTTTCACGCAGAAGGAAACGCCCGAGGGCGAAACGGCGGACGACGATGCCGGGCAGGAAGAGGAGGAGGACGATCTCGCCCTGCTGGAGGAGGAGCTGGAGACCGAATAAGCTTCCTGAATCATTTGTTAGCACTCACGAAAGGTGAGTGCTAATTTTTTCTTGCCAAACGGCGGACCGGGTGCTACAATAGGGTTGTAATCAGAAGCGCCCGGGCTCCGGGCGCCGTTATTCAGGAGGAGGGTAAATCATGGCGATTCAAAAGGAAAACGGCTCTGTATCGATCGACGCGCAGAATATTATGCCGGTGATCAAGCGGTGGCTGTATTCAGATAAGGACATTTTTCTGCGGGAAGCGGTTTCCAACGGGTGTGACGCGATTACCAAGTTCCGCATGCTTCATCCGGATTCCGAAGAGGAGATGCGGGTGCTGATCTCCGTGAACAAGGAGGAGAAGACGATCCGGATTTCCGATACGGGAATCGGGATGACGGCGGACGAGGTCCGGAAGTACATCAATCAGGTGGCCTTCTCCGGCGCGACGGAGTTCATGAAGCGGTTCGAGGACAATAAGGGCGACGAGAAGGCGGACATCATCGGGCATTTCGGCCTGGGCTTCTATTCCGTCTTCATGGTCAGCGACCGGGTGGAGATCGAGAGCCTGTCCAGCGAGGGAGAGGCGGAGCCGGTGCACTGGGTTTCCGAGGACGGCATGGGCTACGAGATTACGGAGGGAACCCGGAAGGAGCACGGAACCGACATCATCCTGCACATCAGCGAGGAGGAAAAGGAATTCCTGGAAACCTGGCGGGTGCGGGAGGTGCTGAACCGCTACTGCGGCTATATGGCCTATCCGATCCTGCTGGAGGACGCCAATGCCAAGCCCGTGGAAAAGGAAGTCCCGGTGGGGGACGAGAAGAATGAGGACGGGACGCCGAAGACGGAAAAGATCATGGAGGTCCCGAAGCCTCAGCAGGTCAACGATACCGCCCCCCTGTGGCTGAAGAAGCCGGCGGACTGCACGGAGGAGCAGTATAAGGAGTTTTACCACAAGGTCTTCATGGATTTTGAGGACCCGCTGTTCTGGATTCACCTGAACGTGGATTATCCCTTCAACCTCAAGGGCATCCTGTATTTCCCGAAGCTGAAGAACGATTTCGGTCCCCATGAGGGCCA
Source organism: Clostridia bacterium (assembly GCA_017433405.1). GTDB lineage: Bacteria > Bacillota > Clostridia > Christensenellales > Aristaeellaceae > Aristaeella. The sequence goes on from JAFRHH010000077.1 coordinate 6,000, forward strand.
GATCAAGCTCTTCGCGGGCCAGGTCTTCGTGGCGGATAACATCAAGGAGGTTATTCCGGAGTTCCTGATGCTGCTCAAGGGCGTCATCGACTGCCCCGACCTGCCCCTGAACGTCAGCCGTTCCTTCCTGCAGAACGACGGCTACGTGAAGAAGATCAGCGCGCATATCACCAAGAAGGTGGCGGATAAGCTCAACAGCCTGATGAATACCGAGCGGGAAACCTATCAGGGCTACTGGAACGATATCGCGCCTTTCGTGAAGTACGGCTGCATCAAGGATCAGAAGTTCTACGACCAGGTGAAGGGCGCCATCCTGCTGAAGCTGACGGACGGCTCCTTCAAGACCCTGGAGGAATATAAGACCGCCAACTTTGAAAAGACGGACAAAAAGGTCTATTATACCAACGACGAGAAGCGCCAGGCGGCCTCCGTGAAGCTCTATACGGACCGGGGGATCGAAGTGGCGGTCATGAGCACGATCATTGACGGAAACTTTATGTCCTTCATGGAGTACCAGGGCGAGGAGAAGGATCGGGTGACCTTTGCCCGGGTGGACGCGGATATCGCCGGCCTGAAGGAGGAGTCCGAGGAAGGGAAGGAGCTGGACGGTGAAAAGCTGCAGGCCCTGTTCCGGAAGGCCCTGGGGAAGGAGGACCTGGAGGTGAAGCTCGAGGCCCTGGGCGATGCCGGCATGACGGCGATGGTCACCGAGGATGAGCAGATGCGCCGCTATAAGGAGATGAGCCGCTTCTACGGCCAGGACTTCCCGATGCCGGATCACTATACCCTGGTGCTGAACCGGCGGAACGAAACCGTTCAGGCCCTGGCCGGGCGGGATCCGGAGGACGAGACGACGAAGATGCTCTGCTGCCAGGTCTACGACCTGGCCCGGATGGCGGCCCAGCCGCTGGAGGCGGAGGAGATTACCGCCTTCCTGGACCGGAGCAGGAAGCTGCTGAACATGGTGGCGAAGGGATAAAAGACAGGGGGACGAAAAGACAGGGGGACGTATCTTCTGTCTGGATGAGACGATCAGGACTGGGGAACGATGGGAATGACCTATTCGTTCCCCTTTTTTTGTGCAGACAGGGGGACGTATCTATTGTCTTTGGTTGAAGGGGGCGCTTCTTCCGTCCCGCGAGCATGGTTCAGGGAGGCAAATTTTGCCCGCGAACGCATCAGCGAAGCGGCTACAAAATCGTCATCTGGGCAGATGGCAACAACTACAGCCGTGTGTCTGACAAGGGCAGAAAGCAGGGGCGCTCCCTGAGATGTTCGTTGGGGCTGTGCAGGGTCAGGATCAGCTGACCTTCTTTGGTTCGAAATAACATTCCGTGGCCTCCGTCTTTTTCAAACAGGGGAGGCAGCTGGGCAAAATGACTGTCCACCCGTCCGGTTTCAGAGACAGCCAGCCCCTGTGTATAGCCGGCTGATGAAAGAGAAGACCAGAGGCACAGAAGCCGACCGTCCGCCGCCCGCCAGAGGAAGGGACCGTCGGTCACATAGCCGTCCCGGCCGGAGGAATGATGCACCAGCCGGGCCCAGGGTGCTTCCGAAGCCCGGAACAGCAGGACAGGGGCACCGTCTGCAGCCCGGAGATCAGTCTGCAGCGGCATGGCCCAGATTTCCCCGTCCCCTGCCTGTACCCATTCATGGCAGAACACCATCCAGGGTCTGCCGTCCTGCTCCACGAAAAACGTGCCGTCCAGACATTCCCACTCCTCCGGCGTGACCGGACCTTCAGACCACGGCGTGAATGGACCGCGAGGGGTTTGTGCCCGCAGAATGGCGGTGCCCCGGCGCCGGGTTTCACTCTTGAAACTGGCGAACATAAACCATGCATCCTGCCAGGGATGCACTTCCGGAGCCCAGTAATTGCGATCCGCCCAGAAGGAGCCGTCGTTTTCGAAGCAGGGGAAGGGCCCTGCCCAGTCGGAAAGATCCGAACTGGTATACACGTCAAAGCCTGTGGCCGGGCCCCAGCAGGTGGGCCCCCGGGTGCCGTAAAGATAATAGGTGTTTTCATGCAGCACCACAAAAGGATCCCGAATGTTGATTTTTTCCCTGCGCATGGTGAATGACCTCTCTTCGATCAGGATTTGTTCTCCGCCCTGCTCTGGCCTGTTTTTACGGAATTGTACCATGAAAATTCGCATTTCGGAAGAGGCGAAATTGTTGCGTATACCGCAGATGCCCTTGATTTTCCGCGACTTTTTGGGTTGCGTTTTTTTGCCTGTTGCATTTCGAGGGAACTTTGCTATCATCATGAACAGGGATTCTTATAATACAGAAAGGGGAGCAATCAATGATGCTGCCGAAAACCCAGGTGGCCTTTTCCTGCGGGAATGAAAAGCTGCAGCGGCTCTACGATGAAGCGGAAAGGAAATGCCTGGGGAATCTGAAACGCTTCGGGGAGGATCTGGTGCTGGTCGAAGGGGGCGGATATGAAAAGATCTGGCTGGAGACCCAGCCCATGGGCGGCGAGATGTATGCCCTTCGGAATCTGGAAGCCGCCAGAAACAACTGCCTGCTCTTCATGCGCCATCAACGCGCCGACGGCCGGCTTCCGGGGTCGATTCAGTGGACGGGGAGTGTTCAGGAACCGCAGTTCAATAAGTATCAGGGCTTCTGCTTTCCCTTTCCGGCCCTGAACCTGTACTATCTGCTGGGGGAGGATCGGGCTTTTCTGCTGCAGCTGCAGGATGTTCTCCGGCGCTTTGACGACTGCCTCTGGCGTACCCGGGATTCAAATGGCGACGGCCTGCTGGAATCTTTCTGCGTCTATGATACGGGGGAGGACCTGGCTGTGCGCTATGGGGACGCTCCCTGCTGGTGGACGAAGGATGAGCCGCCCCGGGATGCGGCGGTGGTGCCCATGGCCAGTATGGACGTCATGAGCTGGAGCTACGCGGCGCGGGAAACCCTCTCCCGCATCAGCCAAATCCTGAAGGATGGTCAGGAAGATCAGTGGAGACAGGCGGCCGCATCCGTAGCAGAGGCCTTGCGGCGAGGACTGTGGGATGAACGTCGGGGCGCCTTTTTTGACCGGGACAAAACTGGGAAAACCATTGATATTCTTTGCCATAATACGCTGCGCTGCATGTACTGGGGCTCCCTTTCTTCTGCCATGGCGGAGCGCTTTGTGCGGGAACATCTGCTGAATTCCCGGGAGTTCTGGACGCCCTTCCCGCTGCCCAGCGTGGCTGTCTGTGATCCGGCTTTCCGCAATGCGCCGGAAAACAACTGGAGCGGCCAGCCGGAGGGGCTGACCTATCAGCGGGCAATTCTGGCGCTGGAAAACTATGGTTTCTATCCCCTGGTAACGCGTCTGGGAAAGAAGCTGATTCGAACCATTGCTGATTATGGCTATCGATTCACCCAGCAGTTTGATCCCTTCACAGGCGAGCCATCTCTCGTTCACGCAGTGACCCATCAGCCCGTGGCTCCGGGAAGCGATGAACCCGTCCAGGATGCCTACGGTCCCACCCTGCTTTCTGTACTGGAATATATGGCCCACCGCTTCGGCATCCATCCTCATTTGGGCCAGGTATGGTTCAGCCTGGGCGGAGGAGAGGAATATACCTATGACGCTGTTTTCTATGACCACCGCTATGCGATTCGCAGCGACGGCGTGAAAGCGGAGATCGCGGTGGACGGCAGGTCCGCCGGAAGCTGGGAATGCGGACAGAGAATCATTGCTGACAGATACGGCCGGATCCTGAACACGGTGCAGATTGAAGACGCAGAGTGAAAAAAAGACAGGGGGACGTATCTAAGCCGATGAAGGGATCTGACGGATCAGAATCGATGCCGGGGGATGATCAGTCCTCCGGCGTTTTTTTCAGAAAATTAAGATTCAATTAAGGAAATGGGAAGAAAATACAGTTGTTCCCCGGAGGAACAGAAACCCGGAGGAACAAAAGAAGAAAGGAGTGGATTGATCATGAACAGAACGATGAAATGGGGCGCGGCGATGCTGGCCGTGATCCTGGCCCTGAGCCTCGGCCTGGCGGCCCTGGCGGAGGGAGCGGCGACGGAGGCACCCGCGGCCGCTGAAACGACGGCTGCCGGGACGGCCACCGCCGGCGCGGCGGCATTGGCGGAAGCCGAGGCGGCGCAGGCGGCGGCCCAGGCGGAGCAGGAAGCGCTGGCGGCGGCGCTGACCGCGTATCAGACCGCCCGGGAAACCAGCCGGAAGCAGGCAAAGCTGGACAGCCTGAAGACGGAGCTGGACGGCTATGTGGCGGCCGGCACCCTGACCCAGGAGCAGGCGGACCTGATCCTGAAGTACTATGCGGAGCAGATGGCTCAGGGCGGTACGGGAAAGGGCTTCCGCCACGGCGGCCGGGGAAACCGGAACGGCAGCGGATGCGGCACGCGGAAGGCTGCTCCCGCGAACGGAAATGCCAGCGGCAGCGGGACACAGAAGGTGGCTCCCGCAAACGGAAACACCAGCGGCAGCGGGACGCAGAATACAGCGCCCGGCAGCGGCCGGAACGGCCGCGGCGGCTTCGGTGGAAGGAACGGCCAGGGCGGCCGGAACAGCCGGGGCGTGACACCGTCCGCCTCCGGAACCCAGGCGGCTCCCGCCGCGGAGACCGCGCCGACAGCGGCTCCCGCCGGGGAGAATGCCGGTTCCGGCATCTGATCATGGGAATTCAGGGCGCCATCCCCTG
>JAFRHH010000078.1 GCA_017433405.1 Clostridia bacterium
GAGTTGAACAAGAAGCTGAAAAATATTTTGAAGTAGAAATCTCCATACAACATTTTGGAGCAACAAGCAAACCCGCCAAGCTTTGACTCACAACGCCTGGCGGGTTTTTACTCTCTTCCAAGTGTTAAAGACGGGATTATAGCACGATTTCAGGAAAAAGGAAAGTCATCAATCGTTTTTGCGCGGTTTTTTTATTGAATTCTGTAGAGAGCGGCCTCCCCGTTCTCAAAGACCCGGAGATACCGGGCTCGCATCGCCGCCTCGTCGATGTCATAGTTGTTGCGTTCCCAGGAGGAGACATAGACGTAGTCCGCCCCGTATTTCTCCGCCACCCAGGCGTATTCCGCCGGATCCGCGTAGAAGGCGGCCAGCTCCGCCTGCCGCTCCCGGGTGTCGAAGCCGTGCCAGTAAAGCCAGAGATCCGGCCCGCAGACCACGTCCCGCCCGGCGATGGCGCAGACGGGATTGAGATGCTCCGTGCCGGTGATGAAAACCGCGTCCCGATCCGTGTGATCCCGGATATACTCCCCGGCCTCGACGCTTTCCCGGCCGAAGGCGACATAGTCCGACACGCATTCCCGCCAGAGGCTCAGCCCCGCGCTGAGAAAGACGACGACCGCCGCCGCCCCAGCCAGAACCGCCCGGCCCGGAAGCCCCCGGAGCCGCCGCCAGACATCGCCGCACCAGTCGGCGGCAATCATGCAGCACAGCAGCCAGGCCAGATAAAACAGCTTGTTGTTATCGTATTCGTTGGGCTGGAAGCGGATCAGCTCAGCCGCCAGCAGGATGGGCAGCGCCATGGAAAAGAACCGGAGGTTCCGGGGCTTTCGCGCCAGCAGGCCCCCGATCAGCATCACGAAGGGAAGCCCGATATTCTTGATATAGAACCAGAGATACAGATCCCGCATGCCGTTTCCGCCGGGGTTGTTAACCCAGTTGAACTGCCATTTCAGGAATTCGTGCCCGTCCCCTCCCTGAAAGGTCTGTCGGAAGGTAAAAAGAATCAGCTGCGGCGCCGCCAGCAGGAGGGCCGTCCCGGCAAAAATCAGGTAGGGAATCAGGATCTGCAGCCGCTTTCGCCGCATGGGCAGCACGTTCGGATCGCCGTGGATCAGATCATAAACCATCGCCCCCAGGGAAGCCAGCCCCAGCGCCAGAAAGCTGTGGGTATGAACCATCGGCAGGAGGCCGGCCCAGATGCCGAGCAGCAGAAGCCCCCGAAGGCCGCCTTCCGCCTCCCGCACCCGGGGGCGGAAAACCGCGTCCAGCAGATAGAAGCAGGGGATCACCATGCACCATCCCCCGAGGATCGTCCGCTGGGGAACCATCAGATCGCAGATGACGTTGGACCAGCGCAGGTTATTCGGATCCGGCTGGTTGGTTGGCGTCCTGTAATAGCCCGTCAGGATGGTCTCCGTCCGCTCCCGGACCGTGCTGAAATAAGCGGAAAGGCTTTCGGTGCCGCCCCCCGCCAGGTCATAGTCATACAGGAACCCCAGCCCGCCGTTGAGAAAGAAGAACAGGGCGGCCAGCACCGCGATCCGTCTTCCGCTCGTCATCTGGCGGGCCAGGATCAGCACCCCCGCGAAGCACAGCGCCATCATCAGGGTTCCCGGCAGGATCACCGAGGCCTGAAGTCCCGTGCCCAGCAGATAGAAGGTGGAGCTCAGGGAATCCGTCAGGAAGGGATAGCTCAGCCGGTTCCCGGGATAGAAGGGATAATCCGCCGGGAAGCGTTTCCCGACCAGGCCCGTCATAAAGCTCAGATGCATCGGCAGATCGCCGTAGGTGCTCTGGCCCACGTGCCAGTTCCCGGCGGCGTCCGCCCGCATCGTATGGGTATATTGAAGATAGGCGCCGATGACCGTCAGCGGCAGGGCGACCAGCACCAGCTGCCGCAGCAGCGCGGTTTCCGCTTCGTCCCAGGGCGCGGCTTCCCGCCGATCCCGGACAAAATAGCATCCGAAGGTCGCCGCCGTCAGGATCGCCGCCGCCGCCACGTGAGCCTGGGCGGTAAAGGAAAGAAAGAAGGCGCAGAGGGCCGGCAGCACCATTTCCGCCAGCAGCCCCAGGCTCATTCCGAGCCACAGCCGGTTCAGCGGCCGGTGCCGGGGCAGCAGCCACTGGATGGCAAAAACGCCGAAAACCAGGTACATCAGCGTATAGGCCAGCGACGCGATCATGCTCCATCCTCCCTTTCCAGCTGCTCCGCGATGGCCATCAGCCGGCGGAGCCGGTGGTTGACCCCGCTCTTTCCCAGCTTCGGCTCCATCATCTCCCCCAGCTCCTTCAGGCTCAGATCCGGGTTTTCAATCCGGATCCGGGCGATCGAGGCCAGGGCGGGGGGCAGGGTAAAGAGCCCCTGCTTCAGGCTGATCCGCCGGCAGGCCTCCGCCTGCTTCTGGGCGGTATCCAGCATGCGCTCCCCGTTGTGCTCGTCGCAGTTGGCGGCCCGGGAAGCCTGGGCCCGAACCTGCTTCTGAACCCGGATGTTTTCCAGGTCCATCATGCTCTTCCCGGCGCCGATCATGGCCAGCATATCCGAAATCTCCTGGGCCCCCTTGAGATAGACGACGGTCTTTCCCCGCCGCTCATACCGGTGAAAGGGCAGGCCCGCCTTCTCCAGCAGCTTTTCCAGCGTTCCGGGAAGCTCCTCGTTCTCCGCCTTCCACTCAAAATGATAGCCCTTCTCCGGGCTGCTCATGGTTCCCGCCCCGAGAAAGGCCGCCCGCAGGAAGGCCCGCCGGCAGCATTGCCGCGTCATGGGATAGCGGGGCGCCGTCCGCCTCAGACGGACCCGGCCGTCCTCGTCCGTCTCCGTCATATGCAGGGCCTCCAGCAGCGATCGACTGTCCTGAAGCGTCAGGGTCAGAACGCAGGACCGCTGTCCCCCCAGCCGCGCCGTCTGAACAAAGTGCAGCTGGGGTCTCAAATCCAGCCGCTTCCGCAGCAGCTGAAACAGCCGGCGCGCGCTTCCCGCGTTCTCCAGGCGGTAGCTGACGCTGAACCACCCGCCGCCCCGAAAGGAAAGGTGACCGGAGGTCAGCGTCAGAGCGGAAATCTCGCCCAGCATGCAGCAGGGCTTCCCCAGGGGAAGCCGGACCAGCTCCTCCTTCACCCGGGCGGAAAAGCTCTGGCCCTCTCCGGAGCGCATCAGGCCTCATCCTCCACGGGGGTATTCCATCTCGCCTGCTCCAGCATCAGATCCCGGTGATTGATCTCCGTCTGGATGCCGTTCTCCTGAAGCCAGGTGCCAATTGCCTGGGCGATGGCGACGCTGCGGTGGGCGCCGCCGGTACAGCCGACGGCGATGACCAGCCGGTGCTTCCCTTCCTCCCGGTATCGGGGAATCAGGAAGGTCAGCAACTCCTGATACCGCTTCATGAATTCCTGTGTTGTCGGATGCTCCATGACGAAGGCCCGCACATCCTCATCCAGGCCGCTGTGGCGGCAGAGGGTTTCAATATAGAAGGGATTGGGCAAAAAACGCACGTCGATAACCAGGTCCGCCTGCCGGGGCAGCCCCCGCTTGAAGCCGAAGCTCATCACCTCCGCCCGGAAGGGCGGCTCCGCCTCCGCCAGGTTCTTCAGGGTTTTGTTCAGAAGCCGCTTGATCTCCCGGCTCCCCAGGCCGGTGGTATCGATGACGTAGCTCGCTGTTTCCCGCAGGGGCTGCAGCCGGGTTCGCTCCTCCGTAATGGCCTCCACCAGGTTCAGGCCCTCCTGGCTCAGGGGGTGATCCCGCCGGGTTTCCTTGTACCGGTCCAGCAGCGTCTCGTCGCTGGCCTCCATGAAAATCACTTCGATCTGGCTGCCCAGCTGCCGCAGCTCCCGGATCATCTTGGCCACCGCCTGGGCATCGAAGAATTCACCGCTGCGGACATCGATGCCGATGGTTACCGTCCGGAACTTGGTCGGAGTATTGTCGAAAGCCTCGATCAGCCGGGGCAGCATCATCGGCGGCATGTTATCCATGCAGAAGCTGCCCTTGTCCTCCAGGAACCGGACACAGGCGGTTTTTCCGGCTCCGCTCTGGCCCGTTACGATCAGATATTTCATACGCTCTCCTCCCCCATCACGCGGATCTCCGGCTCCAGCGTTACGCCGGTCCGCTCCCTGACAATCCCGGCCACCAGGTTCATCAGCTCCAGAAAGTCCCGGCTGGTTCCGCCCCGGTTGATCAGGAAGCCCGCGTGCTTTTCGCTGACCTGGGCGCCCCCGACGGCGCGGCCCCTGAGGCCGCACTGGTCAATCAGTGCCGCCGCGAAATAGCCCTCCGGACGCTTAAAGGTGCTGCCGGCGCTGGGCTGATCCAGAGGCTGCTTCTCTGCCCGGCGCCGGTTCAGCTCCGCCATCCTGTCCCGGATGGCCTCCCGGTTCCCTGTCTCCAGCTCGAAGGTTGCCTCCGTCACCGTCAGCCCCCGCGCGGGAATGCCGGAATGCCGGTATCCGAAGTCCAGCTCCTCCCGGCCGAGGCGGATCCGCCGCCCCTCCCGGTCGATCCCCGAAACCTCCCGAACCACCCGGCTCATCTCCCCGTCGTAGGCGCCGGCGTTCATGGTGACGCCGCCGCCGCAGGTTCCCGGAATCCCGGCGGCAAACTCAAGCCCGGAAAGTCCCGCCTCCGCGGCGGCTCCCGCCACAGCGCTGAGCATGGCGCCAGCCTGGGCCGTAATCCGGTTCTCCTCCCGCCGCAGGGCGCTCATTCCCCGGCCGATCCGGATCACCAGGCCCCGGATTCCCCCGTCCAGCACCAGCAGGTTGCTTCCGTGGCCGATCACGGTAACCGGCAGGCCCCGCTCCCCGGCCTCCCGGAAAAGCCCGGCGACCTCCTCCCCGCTCCGGGGAAAGGCCAGATAATCCGCCGGCCCGCCCAGCCGCAAGGTCGTATAATCCCGCATCGGGGCATTCCGGATCACCTCATATCCTTCGAACATGCTTCCTCCTCAGGGATCGGCCCGTCACGTCTCCCCTTCTGACCACGCCAGCAGACAGGGGGACGGTTCGGCTGCGCCATGACCTGTCCGCACTGAAAACAAAAGGACTGCTTCACCGGGAAGCAGCCTTCGGAAATCGCGCCCTGACTTACTTGACGATCAGCATCAGCAGCGAGGCCAGGATGAAGACGCCCGCGGCAATCTTGGTTCCCAGCGCCAGCTTCGCCTCCAGGGTCTTGGCCTTGGACCGGCTGAAATAGCTGTTGTTCTGGCCGGAGATGGCGCTGATCCCGCCCTCGTCGGAGCTCTGGAGCAGAACGGTCACGATCATAAACAGGGCGGAGAGAATCACCACAATGGAAAGAACAGTCGACATTGACACAACCTCCTCATAAATCAGCCTTCCAATCATATCACAGGCCCCGGGAAAATGCAAGACCGCGGCGAACCTAAAAAAACGGAAATCCGGGGCTTACGGATTCCGTTTCATCAGGAGCGGCCCGTTTTCCTTCAGCCACTTTTCCCAGGTTCTGTATTCCGGGAAGGCCTTCAGCACCTCCGCGTAAAAGGCGGGCGAATGGTTCATGACCTTCCGGTGGCAAAGCTCATGGACGATAATGCTGTCAAGCACCTGGGGCGGTGCGAGCATCAGCAGGCAGTTGAAGTTCAGATTTCCCCGGGAGGTACAGCTGCCCCACTTGGTTCGCTGGTTCCGCACGGTAATCCGGCCGTAGGTCACGCCGATTTTTTCCGCCCAGGTTCGTACCCGGCCGGGGATCACCCGCAGCGCCTCCGCCGCCAGGGCCCGAAGCTCCTCCTCTGTCAGCGGGCGGATCTCCTTCCCCGCCTCCCGGATCGCCTCGGCCTTTTTCAGATGTTTTTCCGCCCAGCTCCGGTGCTTTTCGACGAAGGTCCGGATCTCCGCCTCTCCGGCCCACTGGGGCGCGCGGATCAGCAGCGCGCCCTCCCGAATCTCCATCGACATCGTCCTGCGCCGGCTCCGGATCACCCGGTAGGATATCACGGCAGCTCCCGGTTCTGTTTCCGGGCCGCCAGCGCCGCCAGGCAGTTTTCCTTGCTGCGCTCGATGTGGGTTCGCATCAGCTTCTCAAAACTCTCCAGATCCCGCTTTTCCACATAGTCGACCAGCCTGTGATGCTCCTCGTGGGCCGCGACGCGGCGGTTTTCCTGCTGAATCGCCATGGCGGAGAAGCGCCGGATGTATTCATCCTGCCCCTCGATCACCCGAAGGATCCGCTTCTTCCCGCTGATCGCCGTCAGGCTGGTATGAAAATCCCGGGCCAGGGGGCTCAGGCTTTCCACGTCGTCCACCGCCTGATACCGGTCCATCTTCGCCAGCTTCTCCCGCAGGGACGCGATATCCTCCGCCGTCGCGTTGGCGATAATATCCGGCAGCGTCAGCATCTCCAGCGCGTTCCGGATGGTATAGATCTGCTCCACGTCCTCCGTCGTAAAGGCGTGAACCACGACGCCCCGGCGCATGACGTATTCCACCAGGCCGTCCCGCTCCAGCTTGCGCAGCGCCTCCCGCAGCGGCGTCCTGGAGATATGAAGCCGATCCGCGTATTCCGTTTCAACAATCCGCTCTCCGGCGGCAATTTCCCCGGTGATGATCGCCTTTTTCAACACTTCATAGGCAATTTCCCGAATCGGGCGGCTTTCCATCATCGGCTGAAAGGTCACAGACATCGTTTTTTATGATTCCTTTCCAAAGTGCAGAATCGTATTTTCCATGCACTTTGGATACATTTAACACCAAAAATACAATTCTGTCAATCAGTCATTCTTCGATTCCGTTAATTTTAAATCGCAGATATTGAGGTTCGATTCCCTTTTCCTTCCCCAGCTCATACATCTTCTGCATCAGGAAGGCCTTGGCCACACGCTCCGTCATCTTTTCGGAGGCTTCCGCCTCCACGTACAGATCCGGATGCTCCGGATGCTGGCAGACCAGGCAGTATTTGGGAACCTCCCCCGTCCGGTCCACGTGCCAGCGGATCCGGATCAGATCTTTCTCTTCCAAGACGGTATCACGTTCCTCCTCTGTGAACGGCAGTTCACGTCTGCCATTTTGCGACGGATGTCTTCGCCTTCTTATTCCACGATATGCTGCGTCAGCCCGTTGATAAAGATGGGCGTCAGCTCCGCCTGAATCAGCGGCCGGGCATAGGCCAGGAATTCCGGCTTCATGTCCGTCCGCTCCTCGTTGATCCATTCCACCGGCACCTTTTTCTCGAAATTGGCCACATCGTTGATGTTCACCAGCTCCGTTGTGCACTGATAGGGATCGTTGGAGAGACGCTTCAGCGCCACCATCTTCGCCGTCTCCCCCTCGAAGGCGGCCTTGGCGGCGGCGCCGCCCACCTGGTACGCCTCGGTAATATCCGTCCGGCTCGTCAGATGCCCGGCGCACCGCTGCAGAATGCTAAGCTCGACGGCCCGGGTCTTGGTGGGCAGGTTCCGGGCCACCAGGTTGCTCAGATACCGGGCGGTTCCCGTCAGATTAATATGACCGAAGGCGTCGACGCTGCGGGCGTCGTTGCTCAGCTCGCAGACAAACCGCCCGTCCGGCAGCCGGATCCCCTCCGAAACGGCGATGACCACCGACTCCCGTTCCTTCTGCATGCGCTCCACCTTGGCCAGGAACCGGTCCTCATGAAAAGGCAGCTCCGGCAGGCAGATCAGATCGACGCCCTCGCAGTCCTCCCCCCGGGCCAGGGCGGCGGAGGCGGTCAGCCATCCCGCGTTCCGGCCCATGATCTCGACCAGGGTTACATACTTCGTTCCGTAGACCGTCGCGTCCCGAATCACTTCCTTCATGACGACGCCGATATACTTGGCGGCGGAGCCGAAGCCGGGAGTATGGTCCGTCAGCATCAGGTCATTATCGATGGTCTTGGGCACGCCCATAAAGCGGATTTCGCTCCCGACCCGCTCCCCGTAGCGGGCCAGCTTGTTGATCGTATCCATGCTGTCGTTGCCGCCAATATAGAAGAACCAGCGGATATCCAGCTTCTTCAGGATTTTAAACAGCTTTTCGAAAACCGCCTCATCCTCCTCCGGCGCCGGCAGCCGGTAGCGGCAGCTGCCCAGATAGGAGGAGGGGGTTCGCTTCAGAAGCTCTATATTCAGAAAGGACTTCATCCGCTCCGACAGGTCGCAGACCTTTTCCTCCAAAAGCCCCTGAATTCCGTGGAGCATACCGTAAACCCGGTCCGCGCCCCGCATTTCGCAGGCCTGAAGTACGCCCGCGAGGCTGGAATTGATCACGGAAGTGGGCCCGCCGCTCTGGCCGACGATTGCGTTTGCCATACTTCTTTTCCTCCGTTCTTTCGGTTCTGAAATTGGATCGGTGACCCGGCCGATTGGCCGGGGATGGGGGATATTTTTCCTTTCAGCAGTATCTTATCATAACCCGATCCCCTTTTGTACTTCTTTTCACAGATTTTGTTCCTGTTTTTTTCACCACGTTTTTCAGCTGCTGAAAGCTTCGTCGCAATATCGTGTTCCGCATCCTCGTACATCCTGTAGCGACGGATCAGGTCCGGATCATTATGCGCCCGGCTTATGTCGCAGAAAAATATGGCTCAGGTTCGATGTTCAGTCAGCAGTATTTTTCGGGCGGTTTCGACACATTCCGGGATTCCCGCTCCGGAGGCCAGCTCCGGCCGCCCGCCGCCCCGGGCGACCCTTTTGATCAGATGGTTCATGTCAATTTCGACGTCCGCGGAGCGGGCGAAGGTCAGCCTCTCCCCGCAGGAGAGCAGCAGCGCCTTTCCTGGCTCCCGGATATATTCGAGAACCGCCTCCGACACCGCCTTCGGCTCGTGATCCGGCAGCGTCAGCGCCGCGAGGGCGACGCCGGGCAGCGTCTCCCGGCTCTCCCCGGCCCGGAACTGCTCCAGGAGATCCCCGGTTTCGTAGCGGTTGGCCTTCTTCTGAATCTCCGCCAGGCGGTATTTCAGCTCCGCCGCCGCCCGGCTCAGCTCCGCCACCGGGCAGCTCAGGGCCGCCCCAGCCTTATCTGCGTATTTCATATAGGTCTGGAACAGGCGGACCGCCCGGCCGCCGCAGACGAAAGTAATCCGGATCTTTCCCCGGGCCGGGGCGGCGGAAAGAATCTTGACGAGGCCAATTCGCCCGGTTGAGGATGGATGGGTTCCCCCGCAGGCCACCATTTCGAAATCCCCCATGGCGACGATTCGGACATGGCCCTTCACCGTGGGCGGCTTCCGCAGCGGCAGCTTTTTCAGCTCCTCCGCAGTCGGGAACCAGCAGCGGATCGGCGCGTCCTGCCGGATCCGCCCGTTCACGGTATCCTCCAGCATGGCGATCTCTTCCTCCGTCAGATGGGTACGCCCCTCCGGCAGATCCGCGTCGATGCTGGAATCTTCCTGGCCCAGGTGCAGCCCGATGGTCACACCGCCGAGCTTTTCCCACAGGGCGCCGGCCAGCATATGCTCCCCGCCGTGCTGCTCCATATGGTCCGTTCGGCGATCCCCGTCGATCTCTCCCCGGACCCGGGTTCCCTCTTCGATTTCCCGGTCCACCGTATGCCAGACCTCGCCGCGGTCGTCCGCCTCGACGTCCAGCACCCGGGCGGAGCCGCCCTTCCATTTCAGGAGCCCCGTATCGAAGGGCTGGCCCCCGGAGGTCGGATAGAAGGCGCTTCGGTCCAGCGCCACCTCCCACCTTCCGGGCTTCTTTGCCTTCCGGCAGGCGCTTACGTCAGCTTCGAAGCGCCAGCAATACGCGTCATCATAGTACAGCCGATCCGTCATACCGGACAGTTCCTCCTCATTTCATCAGAATTCTGCCAGCCACGGGGAACGCGGGGACAATCCCCACGTTCCGCCCGGGCGATTTTATTCCGCCCGGCTCAGGAGGCCGGCCAGGTAAACGAATTCCTCCTTATAGACATCCCCGGCGACGGCGCCGCAGTCCCGGAGCAGGGAGAGCACCGAATCCCAGGTTGCGCTTCCCTTCCATTCGCTGTTCCGGAGCAGCATACCGGTCTCGGCGACCGCCGCGGCAAACTTCTGGTTATCCGACAGGGTCTCCCGGAAGGAGTCCGCCCGCAGCGGATATTCATACAGTTTGCTCTCGGTTTCCTCCGGGTCCTTCGCCCGGATCGAGACGGTCAGCAGCTCGGCGGATGGGTCAACGGCCGGGGCGTCGGAAGGGGATGACGCCGGGGCGGGCGCGTAGCGGCTTCCGGCCGCGCCGAAGGCGAAATCGCTGCCGGCCGGCACGATCTCGTACAGGGCGGTCAGGCGATGGCCGGAACCGATCTCGCCGCCGTCCTTTTCATCGTTGGCGAAATCCTCCGCCGCCAGCAGCCGGTTTTCATAGCCGATCAGCCGGTAGCCGGCCACGAGGGCAGGATTAAAGTCCACCTGGATTTTTACGTCCTTCGCCACGGTTTCGAAGGTTCCGCCGCCCTCGATCACCAGGGCCTTCCGGGCCTCCAGGATCGTATCGATATACCAGCAGTTTCCGTCCCCGTAATCCGCGAGGGCCTCCATTTTATTATCCTTATAGTTTCCCATGCCGAAGCCGAGGCAGGTCAGCGCGATACCGCTCTTTCGCTTTTCCTCCGCCAGGCGGGCCAGGTCGCCCTCGCTGGTTACGCCGACATTCAAATCGCCGTCGGTGGCCAGGAGGATCCGGTTGACCCCGCCTTCCTTTCTGTATTTTTCCGCGATTTCATAGGCCCGCACAAGGCCCGCGGAGCCGTTGGTTGAGCCCCGGGCCTCCAGATCGCTGATCGCCTCCATGATTCGGGTTTTTTCCCGGGCGGGCACGCCCTCGATGACCACCCGGTCCGAGCTGGCATAGGTAACGACGGACACCGTGTCCTCCTCCTTCAGCTCCTCCAGGAGCATCAGGAAGGCCCGCTTCACCAGGTCCAGCCGATCCGCGCCCTGCATGGAGCCCGAGGTATCGATCAGGAAGACCAGGTTACGGGGCGCCCGGTCCGCCGCCTGGATTTCCTTCGCCTGCAGGCCGATCTGCAGCAGGCGCGTTTTTTCATTCCAGGGGCAGGGGCCGTATTCCAGGGTTACGCCCAGGGGATCGTTTCCGGCGGGCGTGGCATAGTCATAATGGAAATAATTCAGCAGTTCCTCGATACGGACGCTGTCCGCCGGAATCCGCTCGCCGGAAAGCACCCGCCGGCGGAACTGGGCGTAGGAGCTCGTATCCACGTCCGCCGCGAAGGTTGAAAGGGGCGAGGTGGAAGTTGTCAGGAACGCGTTTCCCTCGAAGTGAGCATACTCATCCGTATTCCAGTCGGTCTCGCCCCGGGCGGCTGACTTCGCCGCCCCCGGCAGGGAGGTCGCGGCCGGCATATAGTTCGGCGCCGGCATCGCGGCCGTTTCGACATAGGCAAACAGTGCCCCGCCGTCCACGGCCTCCTCCGTCGCCCAGTCCAGATCCCATTCGGACTCCGGATTCCAGGCCTGCGTTTCCGACTCCAGGCGGGAGAGGGTCACCGCGTCCGCCATACCGGTCGCCAGCAGGCCGCACCGGCGCTGAAACCGAAGGAGGGCCTCCTCCGTCTCCTCATCAAAGATGCCGTTCGGTTCCCGGTTCAGGTAGTTCAGTTCCCGGAGCCGCGTCTGGATCCAGCTCACCTTTTCCCCGGTATCCCCCTTCCGCCAGATTCGGTTTTCCTCCGCCAAGGCCGCGCAGACGGCCGTCAGCAGCAGGCACAGGCATAGCGCCATCGCGATCCACTTCTTCATGTTCGTTTCCTCCTTTGTGAACGTCGGTTAATGTCAGTCATGCTGTTTCCCCGCTCATCCTGTCAGACGTGGAGAACGAAAAAAAGTTCCCGTTCGGCTCGCAGAAAAAAAATAGTTTCCCCTTCGGAAACAGATTTCGTCCGCGAACGATCTCGTGCGCGGTGCGCGATGCGGTGTGGAGGCGCGCGGCGAGGGGGCGCCTGTCGTCTATTCCGCCGACGCGGCGTAGCGGCTCAGCTCCCTCAGCACCGGCTCGAAGCCGAAGGCGATATCCTCCTTTCGGTGGGCGTCGGAGGCGGGAATCAGGATGCCTCCGTTTAAGGCGATGTATTCACGGATATCGGCGGCCGGATAGGGCTCCGAACGGTAGCCCCGGGCCATGGCCCCGGTATTGACCTCGAAGACCGTCTCCTTCGCCAGCAGCCGGTCCGCCGCCGCCTGCCAGGCCTTTACATAGCGCGGATGGGCCGGATCAAACCAGTATTCGCGCTCGTTGTACTTTGTGATCAGGTCGAAATGGCCGACGATTTCGCAGCCGGTCTGTTCCGCCACCCGGCCCACCAGGAGGAAATAGTCCTCCGCCAGGGCGTACCAGTCGCCCCCATAATAGGTTTGAACATCCGCCGCCAGCTTTTCCGGCTCCCAGTCCACCGTGATATAGTGGCCGTCCGGCATCCGGACAAAGTGAACCGAACCGATCACGTAGTCATACTCCAGGAGATCGTCGGAATAGTAATCCCGCTCCAGCCCGCACAGCACCCGGATCCGCCCGGCGTATTTCCGCTTCAGCTCCTCCATCTCCCGGCGGTAGGCCAGCGTGCCCTCCCGGGTCATGCCGCATTCGTCACAGTCCGCGTGGGAATGATCCGAGATGCCGACGCAGTCCAGGCCCTTTTCAATCGCGGACAGGATCATATCCTCCGCCGCGTTTTTTCCGTCCGAGTAGATCGTATGCATATGCAGATCGCGCATGGTTCACCTGGCTCCTGTTTCCGTTATCTTTTCCTGTTTCACCCTATGATCGATCACATGACGTCCGGCGTTTCAGGTCATCTTCTCCTGCTTCACCTTATGATCGATCACGTGACGTCCGGCCAGCTCCCGGTGGATATCCTCCAGGGAGATTCCGCTTTCGATCATCAGCACCATGACATGGTAGGTCAGATCCGCGATTTCGTAGATCGTTTCCTTCCGGTCCCGGTCCTTGGCGGCGATAATGACCTCCGTCGATTCCTCGCCGACCTTCTTCAGGATCTTATCCAGCCCCTTTTCGAACAGATAGGTCGTATAGGAGCCTTCCTTCTTCTCCGTCTTCCGGCCCCGGATCAGCTCCATCAGGCCCTCCAGGGAGAATTCGTGGCGCTCGTCGCTTTGCCAGAGGGGCCTGTGGAAGCAGCTTTCCTTCCCCGTATGGCAGGCGGGGCCGTCCTTTTCCACCTTCACCAGGAGCGCGTCCCCGTCGCAGTCCGCGGCGATCGAGACGATATGCTGATAGTTTCCGCTGGTTTCCCCCTTCAGCCACAGCGCCTGGCGGCTCCGGCTCCAGAAGCAGGTCAGGCCCTTTTCCATCGAGATGGCCAGGCTTTCCCGGTTCATATAGGCCAGGGTCAGCACCTTTCCGTTTTCCGCGTCCACGACGATGGCCGGGATCAGGCCGTTTTCATCAAATTTCAGTTCATCCATGCTGATCATCAGTTGTTTTTCCTCCGGTTTTCAGATTCGGGCGGTAATGTGGGGATTTTGTTTCCCCGGTTTTCAGATTCGGGCGGGGATGCCCGCTTCCTTCATGCGGTTCTTCAGGTCCGCGATACTGACCTGGCCGAAGTGGAAAATCGAGGCCGCCAGGCCCGCGTCCACGCCGGGCAGGGTCTTAAACAGCGTCAGAAAATCCTCGACGCAGCCTGCGCCGCCGCTGGCGATGACCGGCACCCGGACCGCTTCGCAGACCTTTTCCAGCATTTCCAGATCGAAGCCCTTCCGGACGCCGTCGGTATCGATGGAGTTCACGACAACCTCCCCCGCCCCGTCCCCAACGCAGCGGCGGATCCATTCGATCGCCTCCATCCCGGTGTTCTCCCGTCCGCCTTTGGCAAAAACGCGGAAGACGCCGTCCACCCGCTTCACGTCGACGCTCAGCACCACGCACTGGTCGCCATACAGCTTCGCGGCCTTCCCCACCAGGGAGGGATCCCGGATGGCGCCGGAATTGACGGACACCTTATCCGCCCCGCATTTCAGCACCCGGTCAAAATCCGCCGTCGTATTGATGCCGCCGCCGACGGTCATGGGAATAAACACCCGGCGGGCGGTCTCCGTCAGGATATCCGTAAACAGGGCGCGCCCCTCGGCGCTGGCGGTGATATCATAGAACACCAGCTCGTCCGCGCCGCTTCGGCTGTAAGCTTCCGCCAGATCCACCGGGGACGCCACGTCTCCCAGCCGGTCAAAATTGACCCCCTTGACCACCCGGCCGTTCCGGACGTCCAGGCAGGGGATGATACGCTTCGTAATCATGTCGGACGATCCTCCTTCGCTTGTGACTCCGGGGCTTCCGGGCCGGGAGCATGCGCCTCCCGGATCGCGTCCCGCAGGGAAACGGCGCCGGTATAATAGGCCTTTCCGAGGATGGCGCCGTACAGCCCCATCTCCCGGAGAGCCCGGATATCCTCCAGGGAGGAGACCCCGCCGCTGGCCGTTATCCGAAGCGGCAGCCGCGCCGAAAGCGCCCGGTACATCTCCCGGTTCGTTCCCTTCATGGCGCCGTCCCGGGAGATGTCCGTACAGATCAGGGTTTCGACCCCCGCCTCCGCCATCTTTCCGCAGAAGTCCATCAGCCGGAGGCCGGTTTTTTCCGTCCAGCCCCGGATCGCGACCATTCCGTCCCGGACATCGACCCCTACGGCGATCCGATCCCCCCATCGGTCCACCGCCCGGCGCAGGAAGGTTTCATCCTCCACCGCCGCGGTGCCCAGGATCACCCGGTCCAGCCCGGCGGACAGATACGTTTCCACTGTTTCCAGGCTCCGGATGCCGCCGCCGATTTCGCAGCGAAGCCCCCCTGCTTCCCGAAGCCGGAGCACCGTTTTCAGATTCGGGGTCTCCCCGCTCCGGGCGCCCTCCAGATCCACCAGATGGCACCAGGACGCGCCCTGCGCCTGAAAATCCCGGGCGATCTCCTCCGGATGGTCGCTGTAAACCGTCATCCGGGCGTAGTCCCCCTTATAGAGGCGAACCGCCTTGCCTTCGTACAGATCAATCGCCGGGAACAGAATCATCTTGTCATTCCTAACCTTTCTTTCGCCGAGGCGGGGTGGGATTACGCCTCGCAGAAGGCCTTCAGGATCCTCAGGCCCGTTTCGCCGCTCTTTTCCGGATGAAACTGGCAGCCGAACAGGTTGTCCCGCCAGACGCAGGCCGTCAGCTCCGCGCCGTATTCCGCCGTCGCCGCCAAGGAATCCCCGCAGCCGACCGCGCTGTAGGAATGCACGAAATAGACGTGCTCCCCCTCCCGGATACGGCGGAAGAGCGGGCAGTCCGGCCGTTTGAAAATCAGGGCGTTCCATCCCATCTGGGGAATCTTGAGCCCGGGGCCGATTCGCTCCGCGATCGGCCGGATCTCTCCCCGGAGGAGGCCCAGCCCCGGGTGCTCGCCGTATTCCAGGCTGCGGTCGAAGAGCAGCTGCATGCCCAGACAGATCCCCATGACGGGCTTTCCGGCGCGTACCGCCTCCCGGACCGCTTCGTCCAGCCCGCTTTCCGCGAGCCTGGCTGCCGCGTCGGCAAAGGCGCCGACCCCCGGCAGAATCACCCGGTCCGCCCGGCGGATTTTCTCCGGAGAGGAGGTCACCTCCGCCGCCTCGCCGATGGCCGCGAAGGAGGACCGGAGGGAGAACAGGTTTCCGACACCGTAATCAATCAGGGCGACCATCAGAGAGCTCCTTTCGTCGGGGGAATCTTCACGCGGATCAACCGGGCGCACGTCAGAGCACGCCTTTCGTCGAGGGAATCTCCCCGGCGGCGGCGGGATCGATGGCGACCGCGGCCCGCAGGCTTCGGGCGGCGCTCTTGAAGGCGCCCTCGATAATATGATGGCTGTTCAGGCCCTCCAGCTGCTTCAGATGAAGGGTGCAGCGGGCGTTTCGCGCAAAGGCCTCAAAGAACTCCCGCACCAGCTCCGTATCAAAGGTTCCGACCTTTTCCGTCGGGATCCGGAGATCGAAGGAGAGAAAGCCCCGGCCGGAGAGGTCCACGGCGGTCAGGATCAGCGCCTCGTCCATCGGAAGCATCGCGCTGCCGTAGCGGCTGGTTCCACGCTTGTCCCCGAGGGCCCGGTCGAAGGCTTCCCCCAGGGCGATGCCGATATCCTCGACGCTGTGGTGGTCGTCGACCCAGGTGTCCCCTTTGCACGCCACCGCCAGGTCGAAGCGGCCGTGGCGGGCCAGGAGGGTCAGCATATGGTCCAGGAAGCCGACCCCCGTATGAATGTCGCTTTTTCCGCTTCCGTCCAGATCCAGCCGGATCCGGATCTCCGTTTCCCCGGTCCGGCGTTCAATCTCCGCCTGGCGCATTCTGATTATCCTCCATTTTTCTTCCCACTCAGTTGTTTTCTTCAGGATGGTCTCCGCGGCGGATACCAGCTTCAGCGACTCTCCTTCAGGATGGCCTCCGCGGCGGCCACCAGCTTCTCCATCTCCGCCCTGCTTCCGACGGTAATCCGGTTGTAGTCCCGGATTCGCTCGGCGGAAAAGTGGCGGATCAGGATTCTCTTTTCCCGCAGCTTCCGGTACAGCGTCTCCCCGTCCACCGCCGGATGGCGGGCAAAGAGGAAGTTCGTCCGGCTGTCCGTCAGAATGAAGCCCAGGCGTCGCAGCGCTCCCGCCGCCCATTCGCGGTTTTTCTGAATCGTCCGGCAGTTCTCCTGCGTATATTTCTCCTGGGCCAGGCAGGCGATCCCCGCCGCGGCCGTCATCCGGTTCACGCTGTAGGGATGGACGGCATAGCGGATCGTATTCAGATCCTGAATCAGGTCCGGATTTCCGGCGGCGAAGCCCAGCCGCCCGCCGGCCAGGGATCGGGACTTGCTGAAGGTCTGGACGACCAGGAGGTTATCGTGCTCCCGGATCAGCGGAAGGCAGCTCTCCGCGCCGAAATCCACATAGGCCTCATCCACGACGCAGATGGTATAGGGGTTCCGCTCCAGGATTCCCTCGATCTCCTTCCGCCCCAGGGCCAGCCCCGTGGGCGCGTTGGGATTGGCGATAAAGACGGTTCCCCCCGCGTGATAATAGTCCGCCGGATCCAGGGTCAGATCCGCCTTCAGCGGGATCTCCCGGAATGGCACCCGGGCGGACTGGGCAAAAACCGGATAAAAACCGTAGGTAATATCGGCGAAGACCGCAGGCGTATGCCTGCTGCAAAAGGCCAGAAAGGCGAAGAAGAGGGCTTCATCCGAGCCGTTGGTCGCCATCAGCTCCTCCGGCTTCAGCCCCGTCGCCGCCGACAGCGCTTCCCGCAACTCCCGGCTCTCCGGATCCGAGTACAGATGAAGCCGCCGGCTTTCCCGCTCCACCGCCTCCGTCACCGCCGGATGGGGCGGAAAGGGGCTTTCATTGGTGTTCAGCTTGATATAGACCCCGTCCCGGGGCTGCTCCCCGGGCGTATAGGGATCCAGATCCGCGTACTCCTCCGAAAAAAAGCGGCTCATTTCTGTTTCCTCCTCTGTGAACATCAGTTCACGTCTGCCATTCCGCGACGGATGACGGCGGCGCGGCCTGACGTGGAGCTGTTACGGCTTTTCCGTACGGATCAGTGCGCTGCGCGCGTGCCCCGTCAGGCCTTCCTGCCGGGCAAAAGCGGCCACGTCCTCCGCCACCCGTTCCAGGGCTTCCCGGGTGTAATAAGTATACTGGGTTTTCTTCACAAAGTCATCCACGGAGAGCGGGCTGGAAAACCGGGCCGTTCCCTGGGTCGGCAGGGTGTGGTTCGGGCCCGCGAGATAATCCCCCAGCGCCTCCGGGCAGTTTCGGCCCAGGAAAACGGAGCCCGCGTGGCGGATGCTGTCCAGATAGTCGAAGGGGTTATCCACGCACAGCTCCAGATGCTCCGGCGCGATTTCGTTGGCGATTTCAATGGCTTTCCCCAGATCCTCCGCCACGATGATCCGGCCGTTCCGCTCGATCGATTCCCGGGCGATGGCCTCCCGCTCCAGGAGCGGCAGCTGTCTTTCCAGCTCGTCCCGCACTTTTTCCGCCAGGGCCGCGCTTTCGGTCACCAGCACCGCGCTGGCCATCCGGTCGTGCTCCGCCTGGCTCAGAAGATCCGCCGCCAGGTGGCGGGGATCACTCTTCCCGTCCGCCACGATCAGGATTTCGCTGGGGCCCGCGATCATATCGATCGACACCAGCCCGCTGACCTGGCGCTTCGCCTCCGCCACATAGGCGTTGCCGGGGCCCACGATCTTATCCGCCTTCGGCACGGACGCCGTTCCGTAGGCCAGAGCCGCGATGGCCTGCGCGCCGCCGCATTTGACGATGCGATCCGCCCCCGCCACCCGTGCTGCCGCCAGAATGGCGGGCGGAATGTTCCCGTCCTTTCCGGGGGGCGTCGTTACGATAATCTCGGAAACGCCCGCGATCTTCGCGGGGATGATATCCATCAGCACGGTCGAGGGATAGGCGGCCGTCCCGCCGGGCACATAGACGCCAGCCCGATCCACGGGGGTCACCTTCTGGCCCATCACGACGCCCTTTTCTTCATTAATAATAAAGGAATTCCGCACCTGGCGGCTGTGAAACCGCCGGATGTTTCCCGCCGCCTTCTCCAGAATCGCCAGGAAGGAAGGCTCCACCTGGCGAAGGCCCGCTTCCAGCTCCTCCTCCGTCACGGTCAGGCGCTCCAGCTTCGCTCCGTCAAAGCGCTCCGTATATTCCCGCAGGGCCGCGTCCCCCCGCTCCCGGACGTTTTTCAGGATCTCCGCCACCGTCCCCTCGACGTTGACGGTCGGCATGAGCCTGGCAAAAATCTCCGTATTCGGAACCTCCCCGTATTTCATCAGGCGGATCATTCCCGCTCCCCTCCTTTTTCCAGCGCTCCCGTCAGCCGTTCGATGGCTTCCGTTTTGAATTTGAACCCGGACTTATTGGCGATCAGCCGGGCCGAGATGGGCACGATGGTCTCGATGACCTCCAGATGGTTTTCCCGCAGGGTCGTGCCCGTTTCGACAATATCCACGATCACGTCGGAAAGCCCCAGGATCGGCGCAATTTCAATCGAGCCGTTCAGGTGGATGATATCGATGTCCCGGCCCCGGGCGGTGTAAAAATCCCGGGCGATCCGGCTGAACTTCGTCGCCACCCGCAGCGTCCGGTCCGGGCGATCCTCAAAGCCCTCCGGCGCCGCCACCGCCATCCGGCATTTTCCGATATTCAGGTCCAGCAGCTCATACACGTCCGGCCGGTATTCCAGCAGAATATCCTTTCCCGCCACCCCGACGTCCGCCGCTCCGCGCTCCACGTAGATCGCCACATCGGAGGGCTTCACCCAGAAATAACGAACCTGCGCCGCCTCGTTTTCAAAGATCAGCTTCCGGCTGTTTTCCAGCACCGCCGGGCATTCAAAGCCCGCCCGTGCAAACATGCCGTAAACCTTTTCTCCCAGTCTTCCCTTGGGAAGCGCGATGTTAAGCATGGACTTTTTCCACCTCCGTCAGGCGCTCCAGGGGATCCAGAAAAACCGCGAAGCCGATGGCCCGGTCCCGCCGCCCCATGGTCCGCATCAGGGTGTCGTACTGCCCGCCGCTGAGCACGCAGTCCGGAATGCCGCTGATAAAGCCCCTGCAGATAATCCCGTTATAGTACTTCAGATTGCCGGTGGCTGAAAAATCGATCCGGATCCGGCCTTCCGCCTCCGTCCCGGTGAAGACCGTCAGAGCCCGGCTCAGCTCCGCCGCGGCGCTCCCGCATCCGAAGTCCGCCGCCAGCTGCCGCACGGCCGGCATGACGCTCCGGGGCGTTCCCCCCAGAGTCAGCAGCCTGCGCAGCGGCTCCTCCGCTCCCTCCGCCAGGCCGCTCTCCCGGCAGATTCCGCTGATTCCGTGAAGATTCTTTTCCCCGGCGCATTCGAGGATACGCTCCCTGGCCCGCGGATTGGGCGCCAGCATGTCCACGAAAGCCTCCAGGATCCCCAGATGGCTGACCTCCAGCACATGGTTCTCCGCGCACAGCTTCAGGCTCTCCGACGCCAGCTTCAGCACCTCCGCCGTCTCCCCGTCCCGAAGGTCCCCGGTGCACTCCAGCCCCACCTGGGTCTGCTCCCGAAACCCGTCCGCCGCCCCGGTCACCCGGTATACATGCTCATGATAGTAAAGCCGCCGAACCTCGCCGGGGGTATCCTTTCCATTCTTGACGATAGAAAGCGTCACATCCGGCTTGAGCGCCATGAGCCGCCCGCCCGTGTCCGTAAAGGTAATCACCCCGTCGGAAAACAGAAAGTCCCGGTGGCGGCTGTAAAGATCGTATTCCTCAAACTTGCTCATCCGGTAGCGGCTATACCCGTATCCCGCGTACAGTTCCCTCAGCCGGAACCCGATCTTTTCCCGGGTATCCATCACCCGATCGTCAATGGTCATCGGTCCTTTTCCTCCTCTGTGAACATCCGTACACGCCTGCCTTTCCGGCCGGAATTCTTTATTACGATATCACTTTACCGTGGTAAAGTCAACCCTTTTCTTCTCCGTGACCGTCAGTTCACGTCAGTCTTTCCGTCAAACGACGCCTTCCGGTGCAATCGAATATTCGACATTTTAATTCAGAGTCCTTTCTTTTTTCTGTTTTTTGGTTACAAGGTGATTACAATTTAGCGAAGTCTCTTTTCAAACCATTTTTGCTTCTGTATAATGGCCTTGCTTACCCGGACTGTAATCATTTATATGTTTTTACTAAGGAGGTTTCCCATGAAAAGGCGTATTGTCGCACTCCTGGTGGCCCTTGTGGTTCTGACGCTTTCCGGTGCCGCGGCGGCCGCTACCTACTATCATGTAAATACCAGCTGGCTGAAGCTGAGGGACGCGCCCTCCTCCTCCGCCGGCGTAATGGACAGCTACCGGCAGGATTTCGCCGCCACCATCGTCAAAAAGATCAACGCCACCTGGTCGCAGATTAAATTCACCAACGGGAAAACGGGCTACGCGATGACCTCGTACCTGACCCCGACCAAAAAGACCTATTATGCCTGGGTCACGGCGAATACGACCTATATGCGTTCCGGCCCCTCGACAACCTTCTCCGCCCTCTATACCCTGAACAAGGGCTCCAAGGTCACGGTGCTCTCCCACGGAACCGCCTTTGACTATGTGCGCAGCGGCTCGGCCTACGGCTATGTCCGGAATAATTATCTGAGCACCAAGTCCGTGAAGAGCGACGGCAACCCCACCGCCGCGGCGCCGGTGGCGGCCAAAGGCTCCCGTACCCTTTCCGGAACGGTCTATGTGACCTGCCCCAACAAGGGCAGCGTAAACGTGCACCGCGGCGCCGGCATGGGCTATTCCAACGCCTACCGGGTGCGCTACGGCTGGGCCGTTCAGGTGCAGGAAAAGGTGGATAACTCCTGGTATCGGATTTCCTATAACGGCCAGTCCGGCTACATTCTCGGCCAGTATCTGACTTCCTCCCGTCCGGCGGACGCGCCGGATGAGCCGGCTCCCGCTTCGGAGGAAGCCGCCGAAGAAGCGCCCGCCGCGCCTTCGGTTTCCTTCCCCTTTACCGGAACCATTACCTGCGCCGCCGGCGAAAAGGTCAATGTGCGCGGCGGCCCCGGCCTGGGCCATGCCCACCGGGTCCGGCTCGATCCGGGTACCCAGGTGACCGTCCTGAGCTCCGCCAACGGCGACTGGTATCATATCACCGTTGACGGAACAGAAGGCTATGTCATGAAGAAGTTTATCCGGTAATGTTCCCGAAAACATCCTGCTGCCGCTGATCGCGCTGATCAGCGGCAGTCTTTCAAGTTGCACAATCGTCATCCGTCGCAGAATGGCAGACGCAAAGGAACGTTCACAGAGGAGGAGATCATCATGAAAAGCAGGAATTCCAGCGCGGTCTGCATCTTTATCGGCGCGCTGATGACGGTGGTCTTCGCGGTCGGAATCATCACCTCGCGGAATCCTTCCGCCCTCCTGCCGCCCCACCGTTATGACTACGCCCTGGAGGCCTTCTGCGCCTTCTGCCGGGACTGGTATCTTCCCGCGGGGATCATCGGGATCCCCCTGCTGCTGATCTCTCTGCTGATCAGCCTTCACCGCGAGCGGAAGGAGAGCCGGCGCTGAAAACGCGCCGGCTCCTTTTTCAGGACGTCATCCATTCGCTTTTCTCCGTGAATGCCGGCCTGCGTCCACCGTTCCGTCTCTCCGCTTACTCTACGGTCACACTCTTGGCCAGATTTCTCGGCTTGTCCACATCCAGCCCCCGGTTGACGCTGGTATAGTAGCCCAGCAGCTGCAGCGGAACGATGGCCAGGGACGCAAGAAAATGTTCATCGGTCTTCGGCACGTATACGGTGAAATTCACGGAATCCTCCACGGAGAAGTTTCCGTTGGTGGTCAGCCCCATCAGATAGGCTCCCCGACTCTTGCATTCCAGCATATTGCTCAGGGTCTTCTCGAAGAGATTTCCCTGGGTCAGCACGCCGATGACCAGCGTATTCTGCTCAACCAGGCTGATCGTTCCGTGCTTCAGCTCGCCGGCGGCATAGGCTTCGGAATGAATATAGCTGATTTCCTTCATCTTCAGGCTGCCCTCAAGGCTGATTGCGTAATCCAGCCCCCGGCCGATAAAGAAGATATCGTGGGTATTGGCAATCTTGGAGGAAAACCACTGCAGCCGCTCCTTCTCCTCCAGGATCCTCCCGATCTGATCCGGAATCGCCTCCAGCGCCGCCAGATACCCGGCGGTCTGTTCCTCCGTGATTATTCCCCGCACCGCTGCCAGCTGAACCGCGAGCACATCCATGGCGATCAGCTGAGCGCTGTAGGCCTTGGTGGTCGCAACGGCGATCTCCGGCCCCGCCAGCGTGTAGAGGGTATGATCCGCCTCCCGGGCGATGGTGGAGCCAATGACGTTGACCACGGCCAGCGTCTTCGCCCCCCGCTCCTTCGCCACCCGGAGGGCCGCCAGGCTGTCGGCGGTCTCCCCGCTCTGGGAGATCACGATCACCAGGGTATCAGGTGCCAGCGGAACGCTGCGGTACCGATACTCGCTGGCCAGCTCCACGCGGACCGGAATCCTGGCGAGATCTTCGATCACATACTGGGAGGCCATTCCCACATGCCAGGCGGAGCCGCAGGCCACGATGTCGATCCGGCTGATTCCCCGCAGCATCTCCTCCGTCAGCCCGGTCTCCTCCAGGGTGATCTTCCCCTCCCGGACCAGGCTTCCCAGCGTTTCCCGGATCGCCTTTGGCTGCTCGTGGATCTCCTTGAGCATAAAATGTTCATAGCCGTCCTTCTCCGCGGCAGCCGTATCCCAGGTAATCTCCGTAACAGGCAGCTGTACCTCGTCCCCGTTCAGGTCATAGAACTTCACCGATCCGGGGCTGATCCGTCCCACCTGCAGATTGTCGATATAATAGACGCTGCGGGTAAACTTCAGGATCGCCGGAACGTCCGAAGCCAGGAAGGAAGCATCCTCCGAGGTTCCGATCACCAGGGGCGAATCCTTCCGGGCTACAAAAATCTCCTCCGGATAATCCTTAAACATCAGGGCCAGGGCGTAGCTTCCCCGCACCCGGACCATGGTCCGGGTGATGGCGTCCACCGGCCCGATCTTATATTTCTTATAGTAATAATCCACCAGCTTGACCACGACCTCCGTGTCCGTCTCGCTGTAGAAGGAATATCCGTGGCGCAGCAGCTTTTCCTTCAGCTCCGTAAAATTCTCGATGATGCCGTTATGCACACCTACCACGTCGCTCTCCACCGTTCCGCTGCCGGAGCCGGAGCAGTTCCCGCTCACGTGGGGATGAGCATTCACCATGCTCGGATCCCCATGGGTTGCCCAGCGGGTATGGCCGATGCCGCAGGTTCCCGGCAGGGCCCTTCCCTGATCCGTCTTGTCCGCCAGGTGATAAAGCTTGCCGATGGCCTTCACCACCTCCGCCGGCGAAGACCCGTTCCGCACCGCCAGCCCCGCGGAGTCATATCCCCGGTATTCCAGCCGGGCCAGCCCGTCCAGCAGGATCGGCGCCGCCTGTACATGGCCTGTATATCCAACGATACCGCACATCTTTCCTTTCCTCCCCTAAAACGGCAGTTCACGTCTGCCATGCTGTCCGGATGGACAGAAAACCTGTCCCTGCTGTCCGGATTCCACTCCTCTGTGAACGTTAGTTCACGTCTGCCTTTCCGTCCGGATGACGATTTTGCAACCGCTTTCGCTGACGCGTTCGCGGACAAAATCCGTCTCCGTCAAGATAACATGATTGCGTCATTCTGTCAATACGTTTTAATACATTTTGCCTCCAGGCTTCTTCTTTTCTTCCCGGAAGGTTTCCACTTGACTTTTTTGGCAATGGAATGATACCATACCTTTCAACCAGGGCTGGCGTGGCATCGGGAACCCAGTCCGCGGAGCAGCGGAGGTTGATTGATTATGAAGGAACTGATTCTGATTCTGGATTTCGGCGGCCAGTATACCCAGCTGATCGCCCGCCGGGTGCGTGAATGCCATGTCTATTCGGAAGTCGTTCCCTGGAATACTCCGCTTTCCGATCTTCTGGCCCGCCGGCCCAGGGGGATCATCCTTTCCGGGGGGCCCGCCAGCGTCCATGACGAAGACGCCCCCCAAATCCCGGCCGCCCTCTACGACGCCGGCGTCCCCATCCTGGGCATCTGCTACGGTATGCAGCTGACCGCCCTGCTTCTGGGCGGCCGGGTGGAAAAAGCCGCCCAGCGGGAATACGGCAGGGTCGCTGTCCGGATGAAGGACCAGCAGGGGCTTCTCGGCGGGCTGAAGAGCGTCTCCTCCTGCTGGATGAGCCATACGTGGCAGGTCACATCCTGTCCGCCCGGCTTCCGCGTCATCGCGGAAACGGATAACTGTCCCGTCGCCGCCATGGTTCACGAGGAAAAGAAAATCTGCTGCGTGCAGTTTCACCCGGAGGTGACCCATACCGAGGACGGCAGCATGCTGATCCGGAATTTTCTGTTCCGCTTCTGCGGCTGTTCGGGAGACTGGACCATGAGCGCCTTCGCGGACAGCGCGGTTCGCCAGATCCGGAAAACCGTCGGAGAAACCGGTACCGTGCTGCTCGCCCTGTCCGGCGGCGTGGATTCCTCCGTCGCCGCCGCCCTGATTTACCGGGCCATCGGAAAACGGCTGACCTGTGTTTTTGTGGACCACGGCCTGCTCCGTAAGGGAGAAAGCGACCAGGTCTGTCATGTCTTCAGCCATCTCTTTCCCGTCCGCTTTATCCGGGCGGATGCCGCGGCCCGCTTCTTCACGGATCTGAAGGACGTAACGGATCCGGAGGAAAAGCGGCATATCATCGGCCGGGATTTCATCGAGGTATTCAAGGCGGAAGCCTCCGCCCTCGGAAAGATGGATTACTTCGCCCAGGGAACCATCTATCCGGATGTGATCGAGAGCGGCCAGGGAGCCAACGCCGCCGTAATCAAGAGCCACCATAACGTCGGCGGGCTGCCGAAGGAGCTGGGCTTCACCGAGCTGATCGAACCCCTGCGCATGCTCTTCAAGGATGAGGTTCGCGCCCTGGGTGAAACCCTTGGTCTCCCGCGGGAACTGGTCTGGCGCCAGCCCTTCCCCGGCCCCGGCCTGGCGATCCGGATCATCGGGGCGGTCACCCCCGAAAAGGCGGAAATCGTTCGGGAAAGCGACGCCATTCTCCGGGAGGAAATCGCGGCAGTGGGCCTTGACCGCCATGTAAATCAGTATTTTACAGTCCTCACCAATCTCCGCAGCGTCGGCGTCATGGGCGACGAGCGCACCTACGACTATACCGTCGCCCTGCGCGCCGTCACCACGGACGATTTTATGACCGCCGACTGGGCCCGCCTCCCCTATGATCTCATTTCCCGGATCTCCGCCCGGATCGTCAACGAAGTTTCCCACGTCAGCCGGGTCGTCCTGGACGTCACCACCAAGCCCCCGGCCTCCATCGAGTGGGAATAGTCAATTCTTAACATCCTGTCCTCGGGACTGTTGATTTTCAACAGGTTCCGGGGACTTTTCTTTTCCCCTGGCTACAAATTGGCTACAATTTCTGAAACTTTCTGTAGCCGCCATTTCGTCCAGCCTGTCCCATCACATCATCTCGTTCAGCTGCTTGGCAACTTCCTGCTGCTTATTGGAATACAGGTGGCTGTAGATGTCCATCGTGGTCTGAACCTTCTCGTGTCCAAGGCGGAGACGCGAAGAACGTACTGGTTTTCCCCGTTCCGACGGACGATGAAGAGTTGATTTCTCCCGTCCTCGTGCCTTTCCACCGGCACGAGGACGCATTCTGTCAGAGAATATAAGTTTATTGCTTGTTCAAGGATGCCGTTCAATGGTGATCCCTCCCATTAACAAAGCTCGTCGATATGATGCTTCATCTCCCGAACCACATCCTGAACACGCTTATCGTCCGTATCGATGACGATATCGCCGGAACATGGCGGGAGATGCAGCCAGAAATAATTCGTTTCGCCTTTGTCGCCGCGTCTGTTATGACGCTTTTTGAGTGTTTCTTCCGAGCAGGTCAGGGTAAAGCCGATCACATCATAATCTTCGGCTGTGATCCCATTCAGGATGCTTTCGCGGATCGTCGCGTCCGTCAGCACTACCGAGGTAAAGAACACATAGTCAAAATCTGAATCCAGATAATTGGACAGGACGAAGGACATACTTTTATCCCCGTTGCGGAGCCGTGTATCCGTGACGGAAAAAGGATGCACGCACCAGCACCAATCTCCGTCCAAATATGCGCTGTTATCGTAGCTTTCAAAGAGCCTTGTGCCCACGGTCGTTTTTCCCACGCAGGGGGAGCCGCTGATGAGGATCAATTTTTTACACATACCATTTTACTCCTGTTTCTGCTTCTTTTTCACCTCATCCATTTCAGCGATGAGCTCCTCCAGCGGGCGGTATTCGCCGCCCCACCATTCAAACACATACATGCCTTCCTCTTCAAGCACCGATTCCGTGAGCGTCATTTGGATGCCCAATTGCCTGAGCAGCCCTTCACGATCCACCGCCTGATAATCAAAAGGCAGCAGCTTGCAGAATTCTTTGTAGGACACGCCGCACACGATCTGATGCACGCCCAGGGACGCAATGGCGGCAAGACACCGTTCGCAGGGAGCGCAGCTGGTATATACGACGGCATGTTCCAGGATTTCATCGGAATACTTGTTGGCGCATTTGTGCACCAGATTGAATTCAGCGTGCCCGAAAATCCTGCGGGTATAGTCTGTCGTGTTTTCCGCTTCCTCCAGGATTTTTCCGTGATGCACAAGAACCGCTCCAAAGGTATCATGGCCCTTTTTCCCGGCGCTGATTGCCAACTCATAGCAGCGTTTCATATACTTAACGTGATTGTCAGCCACAGGCATTTTCCCCCTGACAAGATTCGTTATTTTACACAGAACCGGAACAGCGGATCACCGTTTTCTTCCGTGCCGTACTGCACCATGCCGCCCTTCTCCATGGCCCGGGCGGAAGCAACGTTCTCTTTGGCGCAGCCGCCGTGTACGCTGTTCAGCGCGTATTCTTCTACGGCGATTCGCAGCAATTCCTTCACGCATTGGGTTCCGTATCCCTGATTTCGGTATGCTTCATCCAGCAGGATGAAAATTTCAGGCTCCGCTTGATTTCTGCTTCCGTCCAGGCCGCACCAGCCCATGATAGTTCCGGGATGATCCTTCCCGCACATCGCCAGACACAGGTGATAGATACAGCCTTTCGTGTTTCTTCCGTAATTTCCCCGCATATACGCGATGGCTTCCCGCGCCTCCGCATCCGATAGCGGGTGATGGTCGGAAGGCCAGGTCCGGACGACTTCCGATACATCGCCTTCTGTTACGAAATGAAGGATCAGGTTTTCCGTTTGATAATCCATCATCATCCTCCGATATTTGTATCCGTCCGGGATTCTGATAACCCCCCTGATATGCGCATCCTTCGGGCGCTCGATGATCCCCGATTTGTTGTGTATATTCCCTTCCGCGGCGAGGATCGTATCTCCCCGGTTTTCAAGGACAATACCGATATGATCATGTTCCCGGTTTTCAAAAACCCGGTCATACAGAACGATGTCACCGGCTTCCGGAACAAAGCCTTGACTGCCTTGATGATACGCGATCCGGGGATTACCCGCAGCCAATTCTTCCCAGGCGATACAGCCTGCCAGATGGCAGGTCTTGCATTCATCCGGCCTGATGGGAATTTCAAATCCCGCTTCCCGGCAGCAGTAATATACAAACGCCGCGCACCATAACCCATCGGCTTCTCTGAGCGTCCAGTTTGGGAAAAATCGAATGATCGGCTCCAGATTTGATTCTTTCCCCTCCATATCGCCATGAAAAGGGATTTGCGCCGCTTTCCCGGCAACCTCTGCCAGATGTTTTCTTGTTGTATTATCCATAACAATCCTATTCTTGTGCCATATAAGCGTAAAGCGTGACCCACTTGTTCTCTTCCCCGACGTTCCCAGCCTTGAATGCCGGTACACTCTTGGACGCTGTCAGCACATATCTGCCGTTCTCCAGCCTGTGCTGATTCAGCGCATTGTACCCGGCCTGCATGGCTTCCGATTCCGGCGCGCAGCCTAAAACCTTCAAGGCATAAACGATTTGATGCGCGCCGATCTTGATAGGATCGGGCGGATAGAACGTGCCCAGCATCACGTCCACCATGGGCGTCTGCATATCGTCTGTTCGGTAAAAAATGTTTCGTTTCGTGAAATAATGCGTAAGCGCTTCTTCACATTCCACCTTGTGTCCCTGCAAATGCAGTTCGGCAACCAGCAGCAAATATTCCACCGTCAGCCGCGCGCAGCTCTTGTGGGGCTTTCTGGGATCATTGATCTTTTTATTGGTGCTGATGCACCTGAAACCGCCGTCTGCCTGAATCAGCCCGAGAACACTGTCGATTTCATGTTTCACAATCCCTTCCTGACCGTATCCCAGCTTGACCAGATTCCGGAGCAGGAGCGGTTCGCCGCACAACATTTTGAAGCCGGTGCTTTCGATCAGGGCGAACACTTCGTCGTCGATATCCTCTCCGATATCGCCTCGCGTCAGACCCCATTCCGCAAAGCCCAGGATGGCGTCATACTTTGCCCAGGGCTTGTCCGTCCTGAGCTTTTTCAGCCCACGCTCGTATACTTTGCTATGCAGCAGCAGTTTCTTGCACTCAACAACGCGCTCATCGTCTTCCGGCAGCTTTTCGTATTCCTTCAGCGTCCGAAGCCGCACCTCCGGGTTCTCTTCCGCCAGCAGCCAGGACAATACAGCCTGATCCATTCTCTTCCTCCTCTGCATATAACTGCTTTCTGCCAGTTCATTTATACACGATCCTGCGGTCATTCGGCTGATAGGGATGCGCTTTGCTGACGTTCCCGTACCACACATAATCGATGTCGTCCGCTGTGTTTCCCGCAGCCAGGTCCTCCAGCGCTGCCAGGAGAGTATCAAACAACTCGATCCCCGCAGGTTGCCGGCAATGGCCATGCAAAATGGTATCAAAGCAATCCCGCAGCGGCAGCAGGCGTTTCATGCTTTCGATCTGGGTTTCCACAGGAAGGGATTCCGGCAGCTGCAGCCACAGATGCTCCAGAATGCCGTCCCCGGAGAACAGAATCCTGTCCTGCCGATCCAGCAGCACGATCTCCCCGGGCGTGTGCCCCGGCAGATACAGTGCTTCGATCTCCAGTCCACCCAGGTCAAAGACGTGTCCGTCCTCGATGTGCTCAAAGGGCGGATAGCTTACGCCAAACTGCTTGATGCCCTCCTGCACCTCCGGTATGTTCATGGATTCCTCTGCCAGAGGCAGATCGGCAAGATTCATATAAGCCTTCTCAAAGGCCCAGTTGCCGCCCATGTGATCCCCATGCCCGTGGGTGTTGACACATATCAGGGGAAGGCCTGTCAGAAATTCTGCCGCTTCTCGGATGCTGCACAGCCCGATGGACGTATCAATGACCATCGCGCGTTCCCTGCCGGCCACCACATAGCAGGCGGCTTCATGGTTGTCATCTAGCAGCCAGACATGGTCGTTGATGGGTACGATCTCGGGTTTTCTCAGTTGCAGCATAGAAGCCTCCTATCAATTCTTCCTGACATAGATCAGGATGAAGTTCAGGATTTTGTCCAGCCCTTTCCGAAGGAATTCCTGATCGCGGGCACCGTATTCGTGTCCCGAATCAAACCACTCCTGCCAGGCGATGTCAAAGCATTCCGCTTCTTTCACGGTGATGTCGCAGGTTTCGCCGCATTCGTTTTTCAGCAGTGCTTCCCACCATGCGGCGGTTTGGAACAGCTGGGCATCATCCCCTTCGGCCCAGGTTTCAAACAGCTGCTTCAATTCGCCCTGCGGCTGTTCCTTCAGGCCCGGGATGGTGATCATCACATATCCGCTCTTTTTGACAAAGGGCAGGATCTTTTCGGCAAACACGCCTTCCCTGCAGCCGAAGTAGTGATAGGCGTCAACGCTGACGATTGCATCGAAATAATCATGAGCGAAAGGCATATCCATGGCATCGCCGTGGATCGGAATGATCCTGTCCTCCAGATGGCCTTCCCGGATCCTCTGATAGTTATCCGATGCTGAGATCCAGAGATCATAGGCATACACGTAATCCGCATCCGTCTCATTGGCGATGAACAGGGAGGTCAGGGCAAAGCCGCATCCCAGATCCAGCGTCCGGTGAAACCGGACTTCCGATGGCTTTCTGCGGATCAGTTCATCCAGCAGGCGGAATGAATTAGGCCCCATCAGGTAGTCTTTTGTGAAGTATTGCCGGTATTTCTCGATATTGCTCATTTCCGTTTACTCCTTTTCATTGCAGCTGAATTCTGTAATACAAATCGTCCCCGGAAAATGCCGTCTCTCCCTGGTTCTTTTTCCGGTCATACATAACAAATCCTACGCTCTCGTAGTTCCTCGGGGCAATCAGATTGCTGTTCGTCCGCACACGGATTTCTTTTAATCCTTCATACTCCCTGATGCGACGGAGGGCCTCCGTAAGCTGCGCTTTGCCGAATCCGTTCCCTTTGTAATCCGTTCTGATAGCATTGTGCCCGATCTCCACATACTCCGGCCGATTCCTGGGGTCCCAGCAGATGAAGCCGATGGGCTCCTTATGGAAGCAAGTAATGAAGCTGTACTTCTCGGCAATCTCGGGATGATCAAAAAAGAAGTCATCCGCTTCTCTCCAGTTTCCGTCCCAGCACTGCGCGCAGCGCTCGTCAAAGGAATACGCGTCCTTCAGCATGCCGTACAGGATGCCCCGGTCGAAGTCCGTAAGGTTCCGGAAGGTCAGCACCACATGAATCCATTCTTCCCTTGTGATGGCAAAGGCATAGGAGATCGTGTTCTTCGGGTCGGGATACTCCTTTACCTTCTTCATGCCGTTGGCCAGGGCGGTGCGCCAGGAGCCCTCGTTGGTATATTTCATGTAGGAATATAGCACATTGTACTTAGTGTTCGTAAACGCCCAGTCCCGGACGGCCCGGGCCGCTTCCTTGGCAAAGCCCCGCCGCCAGTATTTCTTGTGGATGTGATACCCGATCTCTGGCAGCGTTTCCCCGTCGATATTCTGCAACGTCAGTCCGCAGTCCCCAATGAATTCCCCGGTCTCCTTCAGCACCACCGCCCACAGGCCAAAGCCGTACTGCGCGTAGTTTTCCAGGTTCCAGTCGATCCAGCGCCGGGTGCGGGCTTCGTCAAAGGGCGCGGGATAGTGCGCCATCGTTTCCGAATCGGATACGATTTCATAGAGGGCATCAAAATCATCCAAGGTGTATTCCCGCAGCAACAGGCGTTCTGTTTCGATCATTCCTGCAGTCTCCTTCTACTCCGCAATTCCCATGATAAACGCCGCGATCGCCTCCGCGGTTTCATCCGGCGTCTGGTTCTCGGTATCGATAAACAGCTGATACTTGCCCCGGTTCCGGCCGATCCACTGATTGTATTCGATGTGGGGACGGATGGCTTCATCCGTGGTGAAGCCCCGCTCCTTGGGCCGGGCTCGCAGGCGCTGGTCAATGATCTGATCCCTGGCCCACAGCGCGATAGAAAAGGTGGCGGTCAATTCCTCCGGCACGGCGGCTTTCGTGATGTAATCATGAGGCGCCATACAGGTAACAAAGACCAGATTTCTACCATGGGTGATCCTGAACGCTTCCCGCAGGCTGTCCGCGCCATACTGCTCTTCCCGTTCGGTGCCGGCATAGTCCCACCAGTTGAGGCCTGTTTCGTCCGAATCAACGCAGGCATACCGATTCGGGTCCAGTCGAAACGCCAGCTCATCCTTCATGGTGGATTTCCCGGCCCCGCAGGTGCCGGTGATGATAAAAAGCTTCATTGGCTTGCCCCCTTATCTGCGAATGACGGTGCAGTCCTTCACGTACTCCCCGTACCTTGACAGGAAGTCTTCTTTCTCTGCCTCTTCTGTGATCCAGAGGATCACCCAGGCGTTTTCAATGCCCAGGTTTTCATACGCTTTGTGGCGGTGGTTGCCGTCGTTGAGTTCAAATTCGCCATCTACATAGTGAACGATGAGCGGCGGCATATCCGGATCGTTCTGAATACTCTTTTCCAGATCGGCCACCCTGATCGCCCACCATTCCTTGTCGATCCGGTATTTCATCTCCGGCTCCGGCCCTGCGCATCGGTGAAACAACCGGATGGGAAACAGGGCCGGGCTAAAATAAAACCGATCGAAGAGCTTCAGGCCATCCGAGAAGGGGATGTTCCGCCCGTCCTCGTTGAGATACAGATGGAGCCAGGCGTCCATTTTTCCGGTCTGTCCGTAAGCCTGGGCAGATGATCGTGTTGCGCTGTACTTGAGCATGGCGATCTCCTTTCTTGAATACACGATTCGCTTGATAGAATCATAGGAGAGCGCGTACTTGTCCATGAGCAGGTCGATGGTTTTACCCTGTTCAAATCCCTGACGGATTTCCCGGTTCCGCTCCCGGATATACTCCTGATAGCCGGATGTTTCACCCCAGGCTTTTTTCTCCTCCCTGGCCGGCACATAGATGGTTTCGCCGGACACATACCGCTGGATCTGTCTGAGGAGTCCTTCTGGAAAGACCTCCTGTGCGTTTCGATAGGCCATGGTTTCGCCCTCCTTTCAGAAAGGATTGTAGGGCATGCTCATTCAAAAAGATATATCGTCTTTGGCTGGAAGTGTTTTTGACACAACGAGTTACAGCTTCTTCACATACGCCACGATCCGGTTGGCTTCCTCAAAGCCGACGGCCCGATGAAACCGCTGGCTGTCCATGTTATCCAATTCGCAGTCGCTGGCAAATTCCTTGCAGCCATGCTCTTTCGCCCAGCTTTCACAGGCGGAGAGCAGCCTGCGGGCGAGGCCCTGCCGACGCGCGCCTTCCCGGACGTAGATTCCTTCCAGATACCCCACAGGACTGCTCTCCGTGCCCTCCACATAATCGCGGCGAAGCTGGCACTGGGCAAAGCCCACGGCTTCTCCCTGCTCTCTGTACACAAAGACCGCCGCATCCTCCCGGGATAGCAAGGCTGTGAATCCCTCCCTCATCTCTTCCAACGGATGCTCCGGCCACAGCTCGCAGGCCAGCGCAGCGACCGCTGCGGCGTCTGCGCTGACGGCCTTACAGGGGTTGGTTACAGGGGCATCCGCCTGCTTTTCCTTCCGCTTCCAGAACGTCCAATGGATGCCCTTCCCATACCCCAGCTTTTCGTAAAAGGGATCACCGCCGCCGGTCATGTGGGTGGCACCCAGGGCCTTCATCCGATGATAGTGTTTGGACAGGGCGGCAGAGGCCAGTCCCTTCCCGCGATGATCCGGATGGGTGCACAGGGGTTCCATGTAGGCCAATTTGTTTTCCGGCACCCACCACATACCAGAAAAGCAGACGTATTCCCCGTTTTCATCCGCGATGATCACGTCGTATTCATGGGTGGCATGAGGCGCGGGCGCGGTCATGGGGCCGATGACGCCCTTATAGGATTTGGCAGGTGTCCAGTCCATAGAACAATCTTCCTGATCCCAGCCCAGGAAGGGCCCTTTTTCCCCGTGGCCGAAGCCGTACCAGAGGAGCTTTGCCAGCTTAAATCCGTCCGCATCCTCCGGGTCTACGAAGTGATAGCCCTCTGGCAACGGATGATTGAGTTCGTTCCGGAAGTCAAAATGTCGGTCCTCGTGTTCTTCCGTTTTGACGAACCCACGCTTCGCCGCTGCCTCCATCAAAAACTCCTGGCCGTTAAAGAGCACGAGCCTCTGCTTACCTTCAAAATTCGGCATGGCGGAAACGGCATAGTCCACCAGCTCGTCCGCCAGGAATTCAAACCCCTTGCGTACGCTGAAGAAAACATCCGTCACAGGCGCTTCGTAAAACACGAAGGCCACCACCTGGTCCCCGTCCAGCCAGAACCGATCCAGGAAGCTGTAGGAGGGATCCATCCAGGAGGATTGCAGGGCGTACTCAAAGAAGGGGGCCGCCACACCGCTGCCTGTTTCCCGGTCATAGATGTCCGTCAGGAAATCCCAAACCAGGTTGATATCTGATAGTATCTGAAACTGCTTTGTGGTGATGTTCATCATGTCGCTACCTCTCATTGATCAATATACCTGCTTCCGGTAGCAGTGATCAGGCCTTCCTTTTCCAGCAGGGCCAGGACGCGGGCCAGATCCTTTCTTCTGACTTTCAGTCCCCACATCCAAGTCTTGTGGGGCAGGTGAAACATGTTCTGAAAGAACATATCGTCAAAGGGCATCTGAATGGGAATCTTTTCTCCCTTCAAAAATTCCCTGACCCTGTAGGTCGTTTCGGTGTTCCATTTGTATCCAATGTCGATCCATCTGCTCATGGCTGTCTTCCTCCGGTTCAATCGACCTTCGTCCAACAGTATGAGGTGTTGGGCCTATTCCGCCGGACGAATCATCTATGTCCGGCTCTGCGTCTCAGGATTTCTCTGATGCGTCTGGCTCTCCTATCATTTCAAGTATTCCGCTTTTGAACGTGATAACACACTCATATCTGCACTTTGGGCAGTACAATGGAAAGCGAATCAGTTCCGTATCTTCCCGAACCTGCGTGCGAGTCTTCCTGCCACAGCGTGGGCAGAGAAGGAATCCTGTCGTTGGCTGGTCAGTCTTCATGGTCCCGCACCTCCTCCCAGAGTTTCCGTAGTTCCGGGTCCTTGTCGCGTAGGATGTACTCCACCGTGTCTATGGCTGTTTTTCCGAGCAGATCGTGGGCATTGGTCGTTTCTGGCTCACGAACGTATTTTACCCTGTTCGCCGCATAGTCAGGCGCAGCGTCAAAGGCGTCGGCCAGGATCTTTGCATTTCCAAGCGAATTTCCTGCGGCTTTCCGGTCGCCGGACTTGTACTGAAAGACCGCCAGGAAGACATCGAAAACCACAATCATTTTATCAAGGAAGTCTGGCTCCTCGGTCTTCTTCAGTCCTTCCAGGGTGGGAATGATCCAGCGCATCAGTGCTATGCCGGATACATTCTCGTTTTTCACGTCAAACAGCATCGCATAACCGATTACAGTCTGTATGAGCCGACTGACTGTCCGCAGGAGCCCGTCTTCCAGAAAATCATTCGCTTCTTCCGGATCTCCTTCATGGGAGAGCAGCATAATTCCGATCCTGTCGTTAAAGATCGCACCGGGGTTGTTTGCTTTCAACAGTTCCAGCGCCTTGCCTGTTTCACCCAGCATGTCGTGCATCTCTGCGATCATACCGTAAATCCAAGATTCGTTTATCCGGGAATCCGTACACTGAGACACCAGCAGGCGAGCATTATCAAGCATTTCAATGGCTCGCCTGAGCCAGGACTCCTTTCTTGTCCCTGCGCCAAAGGTATAATAACCCAAAAGTCGGATAATCAGTACTCAATAATCAGCGCGTTTGCATTCCCAGTTTCCTGATGAACATTTTGTCACGTTCCGTCAGTTCGGTTGTCCAGCGCCTTGCATGGAGCTTGGATGAAACGCTGACTTCCTCGATTAC
>JAFRHH010000079.1 GCA_017433405.1 Clostridia bacterium
CACTCGTCAATCGTGGGCTCCTGTAACATGGGAAGCGTTACCCAAATCAAAGATTTGGACGCTTCCTCATCCTCATTGCCGTCAGGCGGAAGAGGCTGCGGATATAATCCAGGATAAAAGGGATCAGGCGGCGCTTCGATTCGCCGTACATCCGCTTTTCAAAGGTAATCGGCACCTCGCCGATCTTCAGATCCCGCTTATTCAGGCGGAGCTTCAGAAGAACCTCCTGGAGCACGTCGTAGTTCTCGTTCTGCAGGGTAACCGCCTTCAGGGCCGCGGTATTATACAGGCGGTAATCCGTCGAGATATCCTTCGCCTTTATCCCCAGGGCCAGGCGGAAAACACCGTTCAGGATCTTCGACATGGCGACGGAGCTCTTTTTATCAAAGGTTTTTCCGCCGGCCACATAGCGGGAGCCGATCACGACATCGCAGCCCTCCGACTCGTATTTCCGGACGATGGCCGGGATATAGGCCGGGTTATGGGAGCCGTCGCTGTCCAGAATCAGGAAGAGCTCCTTGGTCGCGTTGGCAATCGCCGTACGGAAGGCGTCGGCAAACCCCTTGCCGGTCTGGTTTACATAACGGGCGTTCAGCTCCCGGCAAACGTCGGGGGTTTCGTCCAGCGGGGTTTTCGTATCCACCACCAGGATCTCATATTCCGCGCCGACCTCCGCCATCGCTTCATGGATCTTCGGGAGGAGGACCCGGAGGTTTTCCGCCTCCTTATAGGCCAGCAGGGCTACGGTTATGCTTTTCATTTCTGTCTCCATTTCATTGTGAAGTCGGATGCTCTGGGTGCACGGAACGCGTTATCATGGTTCGGAACCGGGGCCAGACGGAACGCGGGGACAGTCCCCATGTTCCGCTTCGCGTAACACAGTGGACAGTCCCCACGTTCCGTCCCCCATGTTCCTTGGGCATCAGTCGTACAGGGCGAAAGGATTACGGGTTTTTTTTCAGCTTCGCCAGCCCCCGGCGGACCAGGGCCCGGAGATAGCGGAACTCCGGGGTCCGGCGGAAGACCAGCACCAGGAGGCCGTTCACCAAAAGGAAGGTCAGGGCCGTTTCCCCGAAGAGGAGGAGCCAGGAGGGGGACGGGGCCAGGAGCCGCTTCACCCCCCAGACGGCCAGGGCGCCCAGGAGGGTCAGGGCCGTAAAGGCGGCATAGCGCCCCCAGTATTCCCGGACCGGGCGATGGAGGCTGTATTTATAGATGATCAGCGGCTCCCGCCAGAAGACCGTCAGGCCCGTCGAGAGGATCGTGCCCAGGAAGACACCGACGATGCCCAGGAGCTTCGTCAGGAGGATCGAGATGCCCAGGTTCAGGGCCGCCTCGATCAGGGGGCGGATCCGGTCCCGGACGAAGAGGCCGTCGGCGTTAATAAAGGCGCCGTTGGTCGAGCGGGAGACGGAGAGATAGAGCTGGACGCAGAGCACCGGGGTCGTCAGCCCCCGGAAGAGGAACTTCGGGCCCAGCCAGACGGCGATCAGGTCATCCAGGGCCGCGTAGCAGCAGACCGTGACCACGCAGGCGACCCAGAGGCCGATAAAGGTGATTTTTCGGAAGAGCGCAGCGTAGGCCTCGTCATCCATATTCCGGCGGGCGTTTCCGACGGAGGGGGTGAAGTTTCCGAGGAGCTGGCCGATCAGGGTCTGGGTATAGAGGAGGATCATCGAATAATTCGAATAGATCCCCGTCGCCGCCAGGGAGACCATTCGGGTCAGGACGGCGTTATCCGTGCTCAGGAGGACCGTCGTTCCTACCTTATGATAGAGGATCGCCCGGGTATCCCGGTAGATCGCGGAGCGCTCCCGCTTCGGAAGCATCTCCCGGACCCGGAAGACCTCCCGATACTGCGCGGTCACCCAGCGGGAAAAGGCGTAATTCACCGCCAGGGCCGCCAGGATCCCGGAGGCCAGGGTCCAGGTAAAGCTCCGGGTCGACAGCAGGACGGCGATCTGGCCCCCGTAGCGGGCGAGGGTCGCCGCCAGATCCGCCAGGGAGAACCAGTAGTTCCGCTGATCCGCCGTCAGGAGGGAGAGCTTATAGGTAAAGAGATAGGAAGAAAGGGTATTCGCCAGGAAGAGGAGGTAAACCACATACAGATTTACATCCGGGGGAACTTCCGAGGCATTTCGGATCAGGAGATGAATAAAGGGCATGACCGCCAGGCCCGCCGCCAGGATCACCGCGGCGATCGTCAGATAGACCCGCCGGAAAAAATTCATCAGGCGGCCGACAGCTTCGACGTCCTCC
Source organism: Clostridia bacterium (assembly GCA_017433405.1). Lineage (GTDB taxonomy): Bacteria > Bacillota > Clostridia > Christensenellales > Aristaeellaceae > Aristaeella. Next base: position 2,260 of record JAFRHH010000079.1, read on the forward strand.
CGGTTGATCGGATCATAAAACCGATACACGATGGCCGTCGAGATGCCCAGCTCCGCGAGGGAAAGCACTTGGAGAATGCTCGTAAAGAGACCGTTGATGCCCAGATAGGTCTCGGAGAGCACCATCAGGAAGAGGCTGCGGTAACCGAAGCCCAGGAGAATCTTCGCCAGATTGACGGCGACCCCGGCCACGGAGGTTTTGACCGCGTTCTTCGTCCGGGAGGCTCTGTTAAAGACGGACAAAATCTGTCTCCTCTGTATACTCTGAATACACTGATTCACGTTCGGCGAGACGTTCGAGGCGGAGAGCGCCTGTAGCGGGATTTGCCCACCGCATGGAGCTTATCCAGCGAAGGTTACCCTGCCTCGCAGAGACCGTTCAACCGGCCAGCCCGAGCATTTTCGCGAACACCTCGCGGCATTTTTCCCGAAGCCGCCGGGCCCCGGAGAGGGCGATCAGGCGATCCCAGTCCCCCGCAAGAAAGGCCCGGAGGCTCCGCCGATCCGCCGGGGAAACGCCGGAAGGCCATAGCTCCGCCGTCGCGCCCGGCACGGACAGCAGGGCACGGGCACGGCGAAGGGTTTCCACCTTTTCCGCCCGGGGCGCCCCGCGGCGGTAGAACAGATACAGATCCGCTCCGAGATGGAGAAGGAACAGGGCGTAGACTTCCAGCGATTCCGCCATCGGCGGGCAGGAGGCCAGCTCGCTCCGCAGGCCACGGAGGAGGATTTCCACCCGGTCAAAATAATCGGGATCCCACCGGTTCGACAGGGACGCGCCCGACATCCGATAATGATAGCCCCGGCACTCGTTCAGCACCAGCACCCGCTTCGCCCGGGCGAGGGCCGGATAGGTCACCGCCGCGTCATCCCCCATCCGGAGATCCGCCGCCGGCGGGGGCAGGGCCAGGAGCAGATCCCGCCGGATCAGCTTCGACCAGAGGGAGGGAACGATGCCCGGCCGGTAAAAGGGACCGGCGTACAGCGCGCGGCGGTAAAAATCCTGCGCCGGGCGGGAGGCGGGATCCGAGAGATCGTAGACCCCGGAGGGAAGGGCATTGCCCTCCGGCCCCGGCGGGGAGCCCTCCGCCTCCCGGGTAAAGCCCACGGCGATCAGATCCGCCCCGGCCTCCCGCAGGGGAAGGAGCATTCCGGCAAAGAAATCCGGATCCACAAAATCGTCGCTGTCCGGGAAGGTTACGTAGCGCCCGGCGGCCGCCAGAAGACCGGCGGCGCGGGCCGCGGCGGCGCCGCGGTTTTCCTGGCGGATCACCCGAACCCTCGGATCCCGCCGGGAAAGGGCCTCGCAGAGGGCGGGGCTTCCGTCGGCGGATCCGTCATCCACCAGGATCAGCTCGAAATCCGCAAATGTCTGGGCCAGGAGGCTTTCCACACAGGCCTCCAGCGTCCGCTCCGCGTTAAAGACCGGAACAACCGCGCTGATTTCAGCCATGGCCCGATTCCTCCCCGGCGGGGGAGCGGGCCTCAAACCAGACCATGCGCCCGTCCGCCCGCACCGCTCCCCGGGCCTCCTCCGGCGGACCGGAAAGGGGGGAGAAGCCCTGCTTTTCATAAAACCGGACCGCGCGGGCATTCAGCCGGTTGACATACCAGTATACCACAGAGAGGCCGAACTCTCCAAACGCCTTTTCCAGCACCGCCCGGAGGGCGAAGCCGGAGAAGCCCTTTCCCCAGGCCTCCCGCCGGACCGCGATCGCGAACTCCGCGGCGCCGTAATCCGGGTCAATCCCCTTCAGGGAGACGGTACCCACATAGGCATCGGCATCGTCGGCGATCGCCCAGTGGCGATCCGGGCCCGGATTCGCCGCGGCGGCGATAAAGTCCCGGCAGTCCTCCGGGGTTTTCGAGGCAAAATCCGCCGAGAGGAGGGAAACCGCCAGCGGATCATGCATCCAGGAGAGCATGCCCTCCGCGTCCCGGGCTTCCAGGGGCCGGAGCCTCATGGCTGTCCTCCCCGCGGGAAACGGTTCACCGCGTCGATCACGGCGGAGACTTCCTCCGGCGTCATCCCATAATACATTGGAAGGGACAGCTCCGTCCGGCTGATTTCCTCCGCCAGGGGAAAGGCTCCCTCCGGAAGGCCCAGGGAGGCATAGCAGGGCTGGAGATGCATCGGGATCGGATAATGCCGGCCGGTTTCGATCCCCTCCGCCTTCAGGAAGGCCTCCAGCTCCGCCCGGCGGGCGCAGCGAATCGCGAAGATATGCCAGACGGGGGTCGCCTCCGGCCGGACCGCGGGCAGGATCACCTCCGGATGGCGGATTTCCGAAAGATAGCGGGCCGCCGTCCGCCGCCGGTCCTCCCCGATTCGGGCGAGATGGGGCAGCTTCACCGAAAGGAAGGCGGCCTGGAGCTCGTCGAGGCGGCTGTTATGGCCCTGATACAGATGATGATATTTCCGGTCGGACCCGTAGTTTCCCAGGGCGCGGGTCTTTTCCGCCAGGGCGGCGTCGTTCGTCACCGCGGCACCGGCGTCCCCCAGGGCGCCGAGATTCTTTCCCGGATAAAAGCTGAAGCCCGCGGCCAGGCCGAAGCTGCCCACCGGGCGGCCGCGCCAGCAGGCCCCGTGGGCCTGGGCGCAGTCCTCCACCACCGGGAGGCCATGGCGGTTCGCGACATCCATGACCGCATCCATATCGCAGGGCTGGCCGTAAAGATGGACCGGGAGGATCGCCTTCGTCCGGGGGAAGAGGGCCGCCTCGATCCGGGCCGGATCCAGATTAAAGGTTTCCGGCACCGGCTCGACAAAGACCGGCTTCGCCCCGGCATAGGTCACCGCCAGGGCCGTGGCGATAAAGGTGTTCGAGGGCACGATCACCTCATCCCCCGCCCCGACGCCCATGGCCTTCAGGATCAGGAGCAGGGCATCCAGCCCGTTGCCCACGCCGACGCAGTGGTCCACGCCGACCGCCCGGGCAAAGGCGCGCTCAAAGGCCGCGTCCTCCTCGCCGCCGATATACCAGGAGCGGGCGAGGACCCGTTCGAAGGCCGCGCGCAGCTCCGCCCCGAGCTCCCGCTCCAGGGGGAGGAAGGAAACAAAGGGTACTTTCAAGGCGTTCTCTCCTTATTTAAAAATCCCTTCAGGCAGATCCCGCAGCCGGGGCCAGCGCTGATCCTTTTCCGACAGGGTCAGGGGGACGCCGTCCACCGAATAGCCCGCCGCCGCCGGGGAGCCGGGCCAGGTTCCCGCCAGCTTCGGCCAGGCGATCGCCAGATCCGGATCATTCCAGGCGAGGCCGCCCTCGTCATCCGGATGATAAAAATCATCGCAGAGATAACAGAACTCCGCCCGGTCGGAAAGCACCAGGAAGCCGTGGGCGAAGCCCCGGGGAATCAGAAACTGACGCTTATTGTCCTCCGTCAGCAGCTCCCCGTGATGCCGGCCGAAGGTCGGGCTGCCTGGCCGGAGATCCACCGCCACATCGTAAACCTCCCCCCGGATGACCCGGACCAGCTTCGTCTGGGGGAAGTTCTTCTGGAAATGGAGGCCGCGGAGGACGCCCTTCACGCTGCCGCTCTGATTATGCTGGACAAAAGGAATCCGGAAGCCGGCTTCCTCCATATCCCGCTGATGATAGGTTTCCATAAAATACCCCCGGGCATCCCCGTAAACCCGGGGCGTAATTACGCACAGCCCCGCAATCCCGGAGCAATCCCGCTCCACCGTAATCTGGCCCATGACGCCGGCTCCTTTCTCTGATTTCATCCCCGCAACGGGTTCCGCCGGTATGACCGTTTCTGTCACGCTGAGCAGTTCGACTGCTCTGACCGTTTCTGTCCCTCCGACCGTTCCGACAATTTCGACAGTTCCGTAACAATTTGCCCGGAGAAACTGAAAAATATAGTAGACAACCCGGGAAATCATACCACAAAATACGGAAGAAGAACAAGCCGCAACACATAAAATACGTTTTTTCGAAATAATTTCTTTACAAATCCTTCAAATACTGATACAATACCCGTGATTACCTCGAGGAGGGATTATTTCAATATGAAAAAAATGATCAGCCTGATCCTCGCGCTGTGCCTGGCGATGACGCTGGCGGTGACCGGCGTTTCGGCCGAAGGGGCGCAGACGACTTCCACCGATGGCACGGGTACAGCCCAGACCGCCACAGGCACCGGGACGGCCGACGGAACCGTCGCAGCCGGAACCGGCACGGCCACCACGACCACGGGCGCCGATGCCACGGGCGCCGGGACGGCCGCAGGTACCGGCACCGTCGCGACTGACCCCGCCGCCGGAACGCCTGCCGCCACGACGGACGGAACCCAGCCGCTTCCCGCGGCGGACGGAACGCAGCCGCTCGTCATTCCGGGAGCGGACTCTGCCGGCGCCGGCACTACTGTCAGCGGCGCCGGAACGACCGTCAACGGCGCCGGAACCGTGACCCCGAGCATCGGGATTACGACCGTAACCACCAGCACCGGATCCGATTCCACCACCACGACGACCGGGACCGGGACCACCACGGGCGGGACCACCACCGGTGGGACGACTTCCGGCGGAACGACTTCCGGTGGGACAACCGGTGGGACGACCGGCGGCGGAACCGCCGGCCCCATCGCAGGCGGAGTTTCCGGCGGGGCGGCCAACAGCGCCGCCATGACCCAGTATCCGGCGGACGGCAAAACCCGCCAGAAGAACGTCATCCTCCGCAAGGAGGCGGACAGCAAGAGCAAGAAGCTGGCCACCTTCAGCAAGGACGGTCAGGAGCTGACCGTCAACGGCGAGGAGACCGTCGACGGCGTGCTCTGGTATTCCGTTACCTCCCCCAAGGGCAAAGAAGGATACGTTCAGGGCATCTATGTCAGCGTCGAGGAAACCGACCGGATCAACGCCATCAAGAAGAGCGGCGCCGCCAAGAAGATGGAAGTAACCGTCGAAGCCAGCTGCGCCGACTATCAGGGACTCGGAAAGACCTGGACGAAGACCTATGAAATCAACGGCGTCGAGCTGGCCGCGAAGAGCCCGACCGTCGAACTGGCGCCGGACGTCGAGTTCAGCTATCTGACCGTTCTGGTCAACAAGAACGCCAACGGCATCGGAAAGGAAACCTATACCCCCACCACCGGGGACATCACCAGCGGCTTCACCCGAACCCACACCGTAACCGCCGTCAGCAAGAAGGGCAAGCAGGTTCCCTGGACGATCACCTTCACCTTCATGCCGGAGGGAACCGCGGCGGCCGCGAAGAAGGCCGCCCAGGCTGAATCCGCCTCCAGCGGCAGCGGCGGAACCACCACCACGACCACTAAGAAGAAGAGCAGCTCCGAACAGAAACAGACCACTTCCACGAGGAAGGAGGTCGTCACCTATTCCCTCGACGCCGCCTCCGACAAGCCCACCGAGGCCGTCGCCCGCAAGATTCACCACTACGAGGAGCGGGAGATGCAGGTTACGGAGCGGGTTCAGACCGGCACCAAGACCTATTACGCCTACGAGACGGACGAGAAGGGCAAGAGCGTCATGGTCGAAAAGACCAAGCCCGTCTATGGCACTCAGGTCGTCACAAAGATGGTTTCCGTACCGGTCTATGAGGACGAGCTGCCTCCCGGATACGTCGCGCCGGCCGGAACCAGCACGACCCCCGCCACCACAACGACCGGAACGGCCGCGGCCGGAACCACGACCACGGGCGCCGGAACAACGGCCGGAGCCGGAACCACCGCCGCCGGAACAGCGGCCGCCGGAACGACAGCCGCTCCCGCCGCGGATGACCTTGAAGAAGAAACCATGACGGAGACCGTTACCGAGACCGTGCCGGCCACGACGGCAGATACCACCGCGACCACGGCCACGACCGCGACAACCGTACCCGCCACCACGGCGGATGCCACCGCGACCACAACCGCGACCGCGGCGACTGTGCCCGCCACCACGACGGATACCACTGCAGCCACGGCCACGACTACGACCACAGCGACCGTACCTGCCACCACGGCGGATACCACTGCAGCCACGACCGCAACCGCGGCGACTGTGCCCGCCACCACGGCGGATACCACCGCGACCACGGCGGATACCACCGCAACCACGGCCACAACCACGGCCACCGTGCCCGCCACCACGGCGGATACCACCACCGCCGCCGCACCGGCCGGCGGGCTGACCAAAGAGCAGCTTACCGCCCAGTATAACCTGATCTTCTTCGGGCCGGTCACCAACGACGTCACCGGGAACCTGAGAACCGCCCAGTACTTCAGCATGGATTCCCAGGAGAAGCTGGCCGCGGATTACTATCGCGCCTTCTTCACCAACGCCAGCGAAATCCACGCGCTGATCAATCCCATGACCCAGACCACCGCGAAGATCTCCGTTATCGGCGGAACGCAGCTGCTGATCGTCATCTACAGCTATGTCAACGGCGAGGAGACCGACGCCAACAGCCTGTTCACCGGCAACATGACCGGCGCCTATCAGGTAAACCTGGCCACCGGCGAAATCACCAACATGATGCCCGCCGGCTAAACCATCGCCCGGCTCACGCCAAAAACAACGCAATCATGCAGCCCGAAAGGGTTAAGATAACAGGACCGCGGGGAGAGCTTCTTCTCCACCGCGGTCCTGTTATGTTATCATACCCACGAACGAGTCACCTGCCAAACCACAGTCCCATCCGCGGCATATACATTCACAGAGAATCCGCTTCCCGGAGGAAGGCCGTCAGCGCCTCCAGGCTTCCCGCCGGCGCTTCCCCGGTTTTCACCGGAAAACGGAGGCGGCGATAAAAGCGGGCAACAACCGCCGGATGAGTCAGGAACTGTCGCCAGACCGACTCCTGCTGATTTTTTTCATAGCGATAGCGCCAGGCTGCCCGGGCATAGGGATCCCCCGGATGTGCCTCCAGGAGGAGCTCATAGGCCGCGCGGTAATCCTGATCCAGAAGCCGCCGCCAGTGATCAGCTGCTGAACCGCCGGAGTTAACAGCACCGGCGGCATTTCCAGCGCTACCGGAACCGCCGGAGCCGCCAGGGGACTCCCCGCCGCCGGAGGAAATGCCTTCGCCGCATTCATACCACACCACCGGCGCTTCGAACCAGTGAACCGGGATTCCATCCCCCAGCGCCAGAAGCGTCGTCGGGGTGTCCTCCGCGTACTTTACGCGGGGCGCAATCCGGCGCAGGTACTTCAGCGCCGTATCCCTCCGCCGGAGATAAGCCGCCCCGAGGATATAATCCAGGAAGAAAAAAGCCGCCTTCTGATTCCCCATGTTCAGGGAACGGTACAGCGCCGGCCGGGACGGGGACTGGGGACGGTCGACCGGAATACAGGGGGACGGAACACAGGGGGACGGTCCTTTTGTGCTTCCTGCCGGAGCACAAAAGAACCGTCCTCCTGTGTTCCTCTGGCGATAAAAGGCGGCTTCCCCGAAGCAGAACTCCGCACCCCGCTCCTCGGCGAAGGCGGTCATTCGGGCCAGGACTGTTTCATTAAAAAAGAAATCCCCCGGGGAAATCGCATAGACATATTTTCCGGACGCGGCCTCCACCCCCCGGAAGAAATTCCGCACCGTGCCCCGGTTTGTATCCGAAGGAAGACAGATCACCCGGGAGAAGCCGCGGGAATCGAGAAACGCCTTCGCCCTGGGCTGGAGGTTATCCGTGGAGCCGTCATCCGCGAGCAGGATTTCGAGGGAGATCCCCTGCTGGCGCACGGCGGAGAGGAGGGTCGCCGCCAGCTTCGGCCAGACGGGGTTATACGTCAGGACGATCACGGAAACCAGCGGGAAACCGGCATCGGGGAGATTTCTTTCTTTTTTGGGCATTTGGGTTTTCGCCTCGCAAGATCGCAAATTACACAGGCCCTCCGGCCGACCGAACGGCGGGGACGGTTTTGATTATAGCAGGCTTTATTTGAATATTCTATCAAAAAATGATATTATAGGACGATATGTACCGACACCGCCGGGGGCGGCAGCGGGCACAGCGAACGATGTTCACGGAGCAGGCTGCGGAAGGGCACGACAGCCTATAGCCACGTAGCAGCAGCGGAAAGGGGACGAACCCTGGTGGAGAAGATAACGGTCATCATCCCGGTCTGGAACGGGGAGAGGACCCTTGCAGCCTGCCTCGAAAGCCTCGCCGCCCAGGAGGAGACGGATTTCCGGATTCTCCTGATCGACGACGGGAGCACGGACGGTTCCGTCAAGGCCGCCGAGGAATGGGCCGGCCGGCATCCGGAGACGGCGATCCGCATCGAGACAGGCCCCAACCGGGGAGCCGCCGAGGCCCGAAACACCGGGATCGACCTCGCCGAGACCGCGTATCTGACCTTCATGGATCAGGACGATCAGGCCGCACCGGCGTATCTGGGCCATTATCTGCGGGCTCTCGAGGAGAGCGGCGCCGACGTCGTCTGCGGCGGATACGAGCGGGTCGTTCAGGCGGCCGAAACGGTGACGACCGCCGGGACAGAACGGCGGAACAGGAGCGGGCAGGCGGCCGGAGCCAATGGGACGGGGCGGCGGAACGGGCAGGCATCCGGGAGAGTGATTCGCAGGGTCTGCCCCGGGGCGGAGCGATGGGCCCGGTTCACCGTCACCGCCCCCTGGGCTCACGGATTCCGGACGGCATTCCTGAAAGAAAAGGGCGTCCGGTTCCTCAGGACCGGCATCGGCGAGGATATCTACTTCATCCTGGCCGCATACGCCGCGGCGGAAAAGGTCGTTACGATTCCCGACACCGGATACCGGTGGATCGACAACCCCGACTCCCTTTCCAACAGCCGCCAGAAACAGGTTCGGCCGGAGGCGGATCCGTTCCTGCTCATGAACAGGCTATGGGAGGATCTGCCGGAGGAAGGCCAGAGCGGCGCGGCGGAAAGCGGCGGGGGCATCACCCGGGCGGAGAAGGAGTACTTCCTGATCCGGTACGGCGTATGGTACCTGCTTTTCACCCTGCGGGAGACGGAGCGGGCCCTCTGGCAGGAGCAGTTTGACCGGATCACCGGGTGGCTGACGGAGCGGATTCCGTACTTCGCCCGGCATCCGATGATTTCCCTCCTCGGTCCGAAGGGGGAGCCCTTTGGCATCCGGTTAAGCGTTTGGGGCTTCGCGGCGCTTTACCGGCTCGGCCTGGCCCGGGGGCTGCTGGGGAGGTTCTGTCGATGACGAAGGGACGATTCACCCGGCTTCGCCCGGCCAGGGGGCGGCTGATCTGGAGGTTTCGCCGATGATGGAGCGGCTTTTATTCGGACGGGCGAAGGGCGCCGCCATTACCCGGCGGGCGTATTTCTGGAACCTGGTTTCCAGCCTGCTGTTCAGCCTCCAGAGCGCGGCGTTTCTGCTGATCGTCACCCGGATCGGCGGGGAGGCCCAGGCCGGAAGCTTCCTGATCCTTTACACCGCGGCCCAGACGCTGAACGCCATCGGAACCTGGAACCTTCGGGAATACCAGGTTTCCGACCTGCGGGAGGAATTCGGCTTCCCAACCTATTATTCCGCCCGGTGGGTTACCTGCCTGGCCATGATGGCCGGAGCCGCCGGATACGGCATCATCCGGGGGACGGAGGGAGACGGCTTCCTCATTCTGATGTGCCTGGCGGGATACCGGTTTACGGAGGACATCGAGGATGTCTGGCACGGGGCGGTTCAGCGGGCCGGCCGCTTCGACGCGACAAGCCTCGCCATGACAATCCGGATCGCGGTCAGCAGCGGATGCTTCGCCGCGGTCTACGCGATTACCCGGTCGGCCGGGGCGGCCTCGGCGGCACTTTTTCTCGGCGGGCTCGGATGCTGGGCCCTGCTGCGGATTCCCTTCCGGAAGCGGTATCCGGAGCTTGAGCCCGGATTCACCGGGAAGGGCGTCGCGCGGCTCCTGTGGCAGGGGTTTCCCGTTTTCGCGGGGCTGTTTCTTTACTCCTACCTGATCAACGCGCCGCGGTACAGCCTGGACGCGATCCGGCCGCCGGAGGATCAGGCGGTGTTCGGGGTGCTTTTCATGCCCGTGTTTTCGATCAATCTGCTTTCCGCCTTCCTGTACCGGCCGAAGCTGGTCGCGCTGACGGAGGCCTGGGAGACGGGGGACGGGAGCGCCTTCCGGCGGGCGGCCCTGACCCAGATCGGGCTCATCGCCGGGATTACGGCGGGGATTGCCGGGGCCGGCATCACGATCGGATGGCGAATACTGGAATGGATGTACGGGATCCCGCTGGCGGCCTGGCGGGGGACCTTCGGGCTTCTGCTGCTCTTCGGCGGGGTGACGGCGGCGGCCTTCTACCTGAACACCCTGCTCACCGTCATGCGGAAGCAGGGCTACATCCTCGCCGGATACCTGACCGCCCTCGGCGTCCATCTCGCCGCGACGGCGGCGATGATTACCGGGCAGGGCATTCACGGGGCCGCGCTGGCCTACGGCGCCATCATGGGATCATTACTGATTTTCGATCTAGCGGCAGTGGCCATCCAGGTCTGGAGGAGAGGGGGAAGGGACGCGTGAGGATCCTGGCGATCATTCCCGCCTACAACGAGCAGGACAACCTGACGAAAACCCTGGCGGATCTTCGGGAGCACTGCCCGGAGATCGATCCCCTGGTCGTCAACGACTGCTCGACGGACGGGACGCCGGAGCTGCTTCGGCAGTGGCACATTCCCCATCTCGACCTGGCGGCGAACCTCGGCATCGGCGGCGCGGTTCAGGCGGGATATCTCTACGCCCAGCAGGAGGACTACGACATCGCGGTTCAGTTCGACGGGGACGGGCAGCACGACGCCTCCTTCCTGGCGGCCCTGATCAGGCCCGTCGCGGAAGGGCACGCTGACATCGCCATCGGGAGCCGGTTCATCGAGAAGGAAGGTTTTCAGAGCTCCGGCGCCCGGCGGGCGGGGATCGGCTTTTTAAGCCGCCTGATCCGGATGCTCAGCGGCGTTCGGGTGCTGGACGTGACCAGCGGGATGCGGGCCGTTAACCGGCGGTTCATCGCGGAATACGCGCAGCGGTATCCCCAGGACTATCCGGAGCCGGAGGCCCTGCTGGACGCCGGGCTCCGGGGGGCGCGGATCATCGAGGTGCCCGTCCGGATGCGGGAGCGGGAAGGGGGCCGAAGTTCCATCAGCCCCCTGGGCTCCGTCTACTACATGATCAAGGTATCGCTGGCGCTGATTCTCGGGCGGATCAGCACCCGGCGGGCGGAAAGGAGAAGGGCATGATCACCGGGCGGTTTCAGTTTTTCGCCATCGCGGCGGTGGTGCTGTTCTTTTTCCTCGTTCTCCTCCTGCTCAAGCAGAAGCGGCTGAGCCTGCGGTACAGCCTGCTCTGGCTGCTCAGCGGCGTCATCATGCTGGTGCTGGCGGTGTTTCCCGGGCTGCTGGACCGGTTCGCCCGGCTGATCGGAATCTATTCCAGCGTCAACGCCCTTTTCGCCGTCATCTTCTTTTGCGGGCTGATGCTGATGATCAGCTTCACCGCCATCGTCAGCCGGGAGAAGCAGGAGATCGTCCGCTCCCTCCAGCGGATCGCGATCCTCGAGAAGCGGATCCGGGATCTTGAGGCCCGGCTCGCGGAGGACGCCGCCGGGGAAGCGGCGCGGGCTGCCGGGAAACCGGAAGAGCCCGCGGGGACGTCCCCGGCCGGAGACAGCCAAAGGCGGGAGGCGAAGCTATGACCTTCCGGCCGGAGGACCATACCTTCGCCGTCTGCGCCTACGGCGAAAGCCCCTACCTTGAGGCCTGCCTCGAAAGCCTGAGGGCCCAGCGGGAGAAGACGAACATCCTGATCGCGACCGCCACCCCGAACCCGATGATTCAGCAGGCCGGGGAAAAATACGGCATTCCCGTCCGGGTCAACCGGGGGGAGCGGGGCATCGGGGCGGACTGGAACTTCGCCCTCGGGGCCGCAGGGACGCCCCTGGTCACCCTCGCCCATCAGGACGACCTTTACGACCCGGGATACGCCGGGGCGATGCTGGCGGACCTGAACCGGAGCCGGGATCCGATCCTCTGGTTCTGCGACTACGCGGAGCTTCGGGGGGAAGCCCGGGAGACCCGGAACCGGAACCTGCGGATTAAGCGGGCGATGCTCCTTCCCCTTCGGATCCGGCGGGCCCAGGGCAGCCGGTGGATCCGAAGGCGGATTTTAAGCCTCGGGAGCCCGATCGGCTGCCCAGCGGTAACCTATGTTACGGCGAAGACCGGGGCGGATCCCTTCAGCACGGAGATGCGGGTTTCGCTGGACTGGGACCAGTGGGAGCGGCTGAGCCGGAAAGCCGGAGATTTCTGCTACCGGCCGGAAGTTTTCATGGCGCACCGGGTTCACGCGGGATCCGCCACCACCGCCATGATCGCCGACCACCGGCGGGGCCAGGAGGATCTCGCCATGTTCCGGCGGTTCTGGCCGGAGCCCGTCGCCCGGTTTTTACAGAAGCGCTACGCCCGCAGCGAGGACCAGAACCAGATCGGTCAGGACGATCAGCACAGAAAGGAGGAGAATTCCGCATGAGGACCAGGAAGCATCCCGGAAGTCCGGGCAAGCAGGCCAGGCAGGATAAAGGGATCAGGCCAGCCGAACCGGCCAGGCAGGATAAAGGGATCAGGCCAGCCGAACCGGCCGGGCAGGATGAAGGGATCAGGCCAGCCGAACCGGCCATACAGACTGAAGGGTCCGAAAGCGCCGGGAAAGCCGGACGAGTCCGCCGGAGGAAGCCCTCCGCCTGCCCGGAGGCCAGGGCCTTTTTCTGGATCGCGCTGATCGGCGGGATCATCATTCTGCTTCTGACGCCGCCCATGACAGCGCCGGACGAGCAGGCCCATTTCACCACCATCTGGCCCATCGCCCACGGCCAGCCCCTGGCCCGGCCGGACGAGGGAAGCCGGCTTTACCGGACCATTCCCGTCGAATGGATTCCCTACCTTGAGGAATATCCGGACCGGCTGATCGGCGTCGAAAACACCGAGAAATTCACCATCGAGGACTTCAAATACGGCCTGCTGCAGCGGCAGGCCACCCTGCCGACGGAGCGGATCTATGTCGCCGGGGTTTCGACGGGATACCTGGCCAGCGCGGCGGGGATGAAGGCCGCCGCCTTCCTCGGCACCCGATGCGGCGTTCCCTACCTGAACAGCATTTTCGGCCAGATCCTCGTCGGGCGGGGATGCAACCTGATCGTCTACCTCCTGCTGATCTGGCTCGCGATCCGGAAGGCGCCGCATTTCCGGCGGACCATGTTGCTGCTGGGATGCATGCCGATGAGTCTGTATCTCGGATGCAGCCTCAACTACGACGCGATTCTGATTCCCCTGGCGATGTACTACGTCAGCACAATCCTCGCGATGAACGCCGCGCCGGAGAAACGGATCACCGGGACGGAAATCCTCCAGATCTGCGGATGCGCCTTCATGCTGACGGGGATCAAATACGCCTACGCGCCGCTGCTGCTCATGCTGCTGGCCATCCCCCGGAGCAAATACGGCAGCGGGAAACGGCTCGCCCAGTGCGTCGCCGCCGCGGTGGCTTCCGGGCTGGCGGGATTCCTTCCCAGCTATCTTCAGAGCAGCCTCGGCATCGCCATGAGCCCCACGGCCAACATGGCCGCCACCGCCGCCGCGGAGCAGACAGAATTTCTGAAAACCCATATCAGCTTCATTCCCCAGCTCGTTCTGAACACGATCCGGGCCCGGGGGCTTTCCTACGTCCGGAGCTTCTGGGGCACCCTCGGATGGCTGGACGTCCGGATTACCAACAAGGCGCTGATTCCCGGAGTTCTGATTCTCGGGGCCAGCGCCCTCGCGGAGAGCTTCACCTTCGACGGATGGACCGGGAAGCGATGGAAGAACCTGCTGCCCCTCGGGGCCATCGGGATCACCACCGCCGGCATCGCCGCCGTTATGTATATCGAGCATACGACGCTGTTTCATCCCGTCGGGAATCCCATCATCGAGGGCATCCAGGGGCGGTATTTCATTCCCCTTTTCCTGCCGGGCATGCTGGCGATTTCCAACACATGGGGGAAGAAGATCCGGTGGCTGAACCGGGAGGAAACCGGGACATGGGCCCGGCGGGGTGCCATCCTCTGGAGCGCGGTCTGCGCCGCGGTTACGATCTGGACGCTGCTCCGGCGGTACTGGCTGCCATAACTTCGAGCTGTGCGGTTGAGCCGCCCAGCTGCGGTATTTACGGCGGCTGTTTCAACCGCACAGCTCGCACAACCTGGAATCAGGAACCCTTTTCAACACTATTTTCAGGAGGACAGAGACCATGAAGGAATTAACCACCCGGGAGCTGAAGGAACGCCTGGCGGAGCTGCAGGGAACGGAGGTCAGCCTGCGGGGCTGGATCCGGAACCACCGGAAGCAGAAGAACATGGGATTCATCGATTTTTACGACGGGATGTGCTTCAAGAATCCCCAGGTGGTCTACGACCAGAGCATCGCCGGCTTCGAGGCCATTCAGGGGCTGCGGGTCGGGGCGGCCGTCCGGGTGACCGGAAAGGTTGTTCCCAGCTACAAGGATCCCGAGACGCCGGAGATTCAGGCCAGCGAAATTACCCTTGAGGGGGACTGCCCGGAGGACTACCCGCTTCAGCCGAAGAAGCACAGCCTCGAGTTTCTTCGGGAGATCGCCTATCTCCGGCCCCGGACCCGGCTTTTCCAGGCGGTTTTCCGGGTTCGGAGCGTCGCGGCCATGGCGATTCACACCTATTTTCAGGACCGGGGATACGTCTATGTCCATACCCCGCTGATCACCGGGAACGACGCGGAGGGCGCCGGCAACACCTTTACCGTGACCACCCTCGCCCCCGGCCAGCAGGCCGACCCCAGCGAGGACTTCTTCGGGAAGCCCACCAGCCTCGCCGTTACCGGACAGCTCGAGGGGGAGACCTTCGCCATGGCCTTTTCGAAGATTTATACCTTCGGCCCCACCTTCCGGGCGGAGAACAGCAACACCAAGACCCACGCGGCGGAATTCTGGATGATCGAGCCGGAGATCGCCTTCTGCGACCTGGAGGAGCTGATGGACATCGAGGAGGACTTCCTGAAGGAGATCGTCCGAACCGTACTGGCCAAATGCCCGGACGAACTGGCGTTTCTGGACAGGTTCAGCGGGGGCGGCCTGATCGACAAGCTGGAGGCTCTGCTTCGCAGCACCTGCGCCCGGATCACCCACGAGGAGGCCATTACCATCCTCCGGAAGGCCATGGAGAACGGAACGGAATTCAAGTTCGAGCCCCAGTACGGCGGGGACACCGCCAAGGAGCACGAGAAGTATCTGACGGAGGAATATTTCCACAGCCCGGTTTTCGTTTACGACTGGCCGAAGGAGATCAAGGCCTTCTACATGTATCAGAACGACGACGGAAAGACCGTCAGCGCCGTCGACCTGCTGGTTCCCGGGGCCGGGGAGCTCATGGGCGGCAGCCAGCGGGAGGACCGGTACGAGAAGCTGGTCAGCCGGATGGATGAGCTCGGGATCTCCAAGGAGGAGATGTACTGGTACGTCAATCTTCGGAAATTCGGCGGATGCACCCACGCCGGCTTCGGCATGGGATTCGAGCGGCTGCTAATCTACCTCACCGGGGTCGAGAATATCCGGGACGTCATTCCCTACGCGCGGACACCCCAGAACTGCGAATTCTGAGGCAGACGGGAACCGGCGATCCGGAAACGGAGCTGGAGATGTTGGAAAACATGCTGCTGAAGGAATATACAAAGCAGCCCGAGTGATTCTGGAATCACCCGGCCCACAGGCCGGGCGGAAATAAAAGGAGGGAATACCCTATGAAAAAGCTTCTTGCAACCCTGATAACCCTGGCACTCCTGCTGACATCCGCGGCAGCCCTGGCGGAAACCGTCCCTGCGATTAACTGGGAGGACATTGACATTGAATCGACAGGGATCGAAGGATCCTGGTACACCTTCGACACGATTGCGCTGCAGATCTGGGTTCCTGACATCTTTGTGAACGCGGATATCACAGAAGAGGATGGAGAAGGAGTTATCGCGAAATTCCAGGCTCCTGACGGATCTGCCGGGATTTTTGGACAGATCATCGAAGGATACAAGGGCGCGACCATGGAAGACGTAATCAAGAGGCTCACGGAAAACGGTGCGACAGAAATTGAACGCTGCACGCTGAACGGGCTGGATGCCATCTCCTACAGCATTCCGGACACGGACGCGGCTTATGTGACCTTTGTGACAGCATCCGGCAATTTCGTGCAGTTCATCTTCACGCCTGTTTCCGATGAAGGCTTTGCCGCTGTGGCTCAGCTGGTGACAGCTTCCATCATGCCTGAGAAGTAATTTTTATTTCAACGCGATCCACCTCTGCTTTATAGGGTGGATCGTTTCTTTTTTATGAAAGGGAGGGACAAGTTATATGAAGAAAATGATGATCTGCCTGACGGCTTTGATCATGCTCATGGGCTGCACATCGCTGGCAGAAAACAAGGCGGCGACGGAATATACGGCAAAAGCCAATGCCGCCTGGTATGATATGCTGGATTTCAGCGATGAAGCTGAAAAGGAAAACGCGCTGCGCGGTCTGATTGAATCGCCGGAAAGCGTCGTTATTTACCGGGAGGACGGGACAGTTGCCTGGAACGTAAACGCCTTTGATTTCGTAAAGGATCAAAAGGCCCCGGATACCGTCAATCCAAGTCTGTGGCGCAACACGCAGCTGAATGCCTATGCCGGGCTTTTCGAGGTTTGCGAAGGCATCTATCAGGTACGGGGCTATGATATGGCCAATACAACCTTTATCCGCACGGACAACGGATGGATTGTCTTTGACGTGCTGATGTGCCAGGAGGATATGGCTGCGGCGAAGGCTCTGATGGAAAAGCATTTTGGCCCCATTGATGTAAAAGCTGTTCTTTACAGCCATTCCCACATTGATCACTATGGCGGGGTTTTCGGGCTTATTTCCGCGGAGGATGCCGCAGATGCCGCACTGCCGCTGGAGGAACAGCTGACCTCAGGCAAGGTTGTGGTTCTGGCTCCGGAAGGCTTTCTGGAGCACGCTGTCAGTGAAAATCTGTATGCGGGACCGGCGATGGGCCGACGCGCCCAGTATCAGTACGGCGCGATGATGGAACCGGGAGAAACGGGACGAATGGCGATCGGCATTGGCCTCGGACAGTCGGTCGGCACGGTGGGGCTTCTGGCTCCAACTTACGAAATCACCAGCAATGAAACCATGATTATAGACGGCCTTGAAATTCAGTTTCAGCTGACACCCGGCACAGAAGCCCCCGCTGAAATGAACGCCTGGTTTCCAAAGTATAAAGGCCTGTGGCTGGCGGAGAACTGTACAGGCACCATGCACAATATCTATACCCTGCGCGGGGCGCAGGTACGGGATGCGGAAGCCTGGGCGAAATATATTCTGGAGGCGGAGAGCCTTTTCGGAGACGAGGCGGAAGTTGTTTTCCAGAGTCATAACTGGCCCCACTGGGGCAATGAAACCATCCACACATACATGGAAGACACCGCTGCGGTCTATCAGTATATCAACAACCAGACGCTGCACTACATTAATCAGGGTATGACGGCGGCTGAGATTTCCCGCACGTTGCAGTTGCCGGATCGACTGAACAAGGTCTGGTATACCCGGCAGTATTATGGCACGCTGAGTCACAACATTAAGGCTGTTTATCAGCGATACATGGGCTGGTATGATGCCAATCCCGTAAACCTGAATCCGCTGACGCCGGAGGATACGGCCAGGAAGTGGGTGGAGTATCTTGGCGATACAGACGCGGTTTTGGAAAAGGCCAGAGCGGATTTTGAAAACGGTGAATACCAGTGGGTCGCCCAGGTGACAAAGGAACTGGTGTTTGCGGATCCTTCCAATCAGAAGGCCCGGAACCTCTGCGCGGACGCACTGGAGCAGCTCGGATATCAGGCGGAGAGCGGACCCTGGCGCAGCGCTTACCTGATGGGCGCGTGGGAACTGCGGGAGGGCAATCAGGCGGATAAGGAAGGCACGGTAAAAGGCAGGGACAGCATGATTATGGCCATGACAACCGAAATGGCGCTGGGCTATATCGACATCATGACGGATGCCATGGCTGCGCAGGAGGATGATTTCTCCCTGAATCTGAATATAACGGATACCGGTGAACGCTTCAGTTTGCTCCGGCGAGACGGTATTCTGCTGGTTTACCCCGGAAAAACAATGGCGAACGCGGATTGCACCCTTTCCTGTGCCCGCCTCCAGCTGCTGGCCCTCATGAATGGCAACGCGAATGCTATTGCAGGGCTGCAGACAGACGGCGACGATACCGTCCCCCTGCGCATGGTGAAATATATGACGCCAGTCAACCGAAACTTCAACATCATTGAACCATAATAGAGCTGAAAAAGATGGCAGAAAAAAGCCGGAATCGGTGAAAGCGATAAAAAAACAGACCGCAAGCAGGTTCTGAACATTCTTGCTTGCGGTCATTTTCGTTTGCAGGGTATTGATGATTCTTATTCAGTATTGACCAATCCAGTACGCAGATGCCTTTTTGTTCTGACTTTGGCTCATACTGTTTTATGGATACCTGCTTAAAGGGCCGGGCTCTCTTTTTTGCGTTATGTTTTTGCGTTACTTCGCGTATTCGGTACTGCGGGTTTCGCGGATCACGTTGACCCGGATCTGGCCGGGATACTCCATCTGTTCCTCGATCCGCTTCGCGATCTCCCGGGCCATGACCTTGATACCCTCGTCGTTCACGTCCTCGGGCTTGACCATGATCCGAACCTCGCGGCCGGACTGGATCGCATAGCACTTATCCACACCGTCGAAGGAGTTCGCGATCTCCTCCAGCTTTTCGAGCCGCTTGATATAATTCTCTAGGGATTCCCGGCGGGCGCCCGGCCGGGCCGCGGAAATCGCGTCCGCCGCCTGGATCAGAACCGCCTCCACCGTCTGGGGCTCCACATCATTATGGTGGGCCATGATGCAGTGGACCACTTCTTCATTTTCGTGATACTTCCGGGCCAGCTCGGCGCCCAGGGTTACGTGGGTCCCTTCGCTTTCATGGTCCACGGCCTTCCCGATATCATGCAGGAGGCCGGCCCGCTTACAGAGCTGCACATCCGCCCCCAGCTCCGCCGCCATCAGGCCCGCCAGATGGCTGACCTCAATGGAATGCTTCAGGACATTCTGGCCATAGGATGTCCGATACTTCAGGCGGCCCAGGAGCTTGACCAGCTCATGATGAATCCCGTGCTGATTGGTTTCGAAGATCGCGTTTTCCCCGGCTTCGCGGATCTGGTTATCCACCTCGCGGCGGGCTTTTTCCACCGTTTCCTCGATCCGGGCGGGATGAATCCGCCCGTCCATAATCAGCTTTTCCACCGCGACCCGGGCCACCTCCCGGCGAACCGGATCGAAGGCGGAGACGATGACCGCCTCCGGCGTATCATCAATAATCAGATCCACCCCGGTCGCCGTTTCCAGCGCCCGGATATTCCGGCCCTCGCGGCCGATAATCCGGCCCTTCATATCGTCGTTGGGAAGGTTAATCACGCTGACCGTCGTTTCCGCCACATGATCGGCAGCGCATTTCTGAATCGCCAGGGCGATAATATTCCGGGCTTTCTTCTCCCCTTCCTCCTTCGCCTGGGTCTCTATTTCCCGCACCATGGCGGCCGCGTCATGGAAGGCTTCCTTCTGGACCCGGTCGATCACGATCTGCTTCGCCTCATCCCTGGTCAGGGCGGCCACCCGCTCCAGCTCGGCCAGCTGCTTATCCTTGAGCTGTTCCACTTCCTTATGCTCCTGGTTCAGCTCCTCCTCCCGGCGGGAGAGATCCTGCGCCCGGGCGTTCAGGCCTTCCTCCCGGGTTTCCAGGTTCGACGCCTTTTTATCCAGGGTTTCCTCCCGCTGGATCAGCCGGCGTTCATTTTTCTGGACCTCGTTGCGGCGCTCCCGCATTTCCCGCTCGTTTTCCGCACGCTCCCGGTCGTTTTCCGCCTTGGCCTTCAGAATTTCCTCCTTGGCCTCGAGCACCTTTTCCTTCTTGTATTCCTCCGCCTTATGAACCGCATCGTCATACAGGCGTTTGGCATATTCCTCGGTTCGCTCAATTTTCTTTTCCGTATAATTTTTCCGGAACGTATACCCCACCAGACCGCCGACCGCGGCCGTCACCAGCGCGATTAAAATCGCCAGGACTACATTCATGGCTCCCCTCCCTTTCCTTCGTCAGCCTTTTTTCACGACCTTGGTTTCACTTTTCCCAAAGACACGGCAAAAAACCGTGCGAAAAGAACGATTCGCACGGCTGTACGCTGCCTCGAACAAAGAAAATCCCGGACAAGTCTATGCGGTTCGCCGCGGCGCGGCGCCCGAAAACAATCGCGAAACCAGGTTCGCGGAGCACTTGGGAAAACTCTATCGAAAACAGCGGCGGGAACCCCGCACAGCCGAACACAGGTATCATACCCTGAAACGGCGGTTTTGTCAACAATTGGAACCGGCCCGGATCAGCCCCGGATCAGGCGACCGTTCAGGATCAGGCGGCCGTCCGATAACGGAGAGGGATTTCATCAACACGGCGGCATCGGGAGCGCAGCGGGACATCTCGGGACAGGGCTACGGATTCGTAAAGAAGGAGCCGAAGAGGCCGCCCTTTTCCGGCTGCTCCCCGGCGGGCCAGCGGCGGATGCCGGCCTTCGGAAACACCAGCGGGGACGGGGAGAGCAGGAAACGGCGATAGGGAAAGAGGGTCGAAAGGCTGCCCCGGTTCCCGGCCGGGCGGCCGCCGGAGGCAGCCCGGGGGGCGGAGGCGGCGGAAATGGAAACCGCCGGGGCCTGCGTCGAGGCGGGCAGGGACGCCGGCCGGGGCGCGGAGAGCACCGGCGCATCCTCATAGATTACGATCGGGCCGGACTCCTCCCCGTTCGTTTCGGTCCAGGTCGGAACCGGCGGCAGGGCGGAGACGGAGGAAGCCGGCTCCGCCGACCCGGAAACCACCGGCACCCCGCCGGAGGACCGGGAGGAGGACGACGGTTCCGCGGCGGAAGCCGGGAGCACCGGCGTCCGGTCGGAGGCGGAAGAAGAAGAGGAGGCAGAGGAAGGGGCATAGGCGGGCTCCGAAGCCGAGGGCGGAAGCACCGCGGCGCCCGAGGAAGAACGGGATGACGAGGAGGCGGAAGAACCGGAGCCGCCCGAGGAAGAACGGGAAGACGGGGAAGCGCCCGA
>JAFRHH010000011.1 GCA_017433405.1 Clostridia bacterium
ACAAGGAATTCTTTCTATGAAGAGCCGCTATGAATCTGGAAACTGGAGTGAAGTTGTGGAGCTCTGCAGATTGGATTATCTGGGGTTGCATAGTGAAAAGGGCGATTGAGGCGCTACCCTAAAAAATTATGTGCGCCCTTTCTTTATTCACTTGTAATCACATCGTATAAGCGTTCCAACAGGGTACCCGTATCCCCATCAATACAGATGCTCTGCGTCTCGATCTGCCTGGGACAGTTGGCCTCATTGTAGTTCAGACAGCAGTAAACCGCCTTCGGGTTATCATTCGTCATCTGCCAGAAGGGGTATTTGATGATCACCGGCGTGTTGCTGCCAACCCCGATTTCCAGATACAGGACATGCTGTTCCTGATGGTGCCGCAGAAAATCCGCGTAGGCGGCGGAGGCCCGGTGCCAGCCCTGGTCCTCCACAAAGGAATCGTCCACCCTAAGGTTTGGCACGACAGCTTTTCCGTGTTCAGGGTCTCGCGGAATCAGCGCTGTCGGGATCCGCATGCTGATCTGCCGGTCTTCAGGAATAACAAACACGCCATCTTCTTTTTTCACAAAGCCCTGCGCGGCCATTGCCTGCATGACCCATGCCTCGTTGTCCCAGGTTTTCTGCACTGTCGGGCGCTTATGCTGAAAGAGACCGTAGTCGCCCTGGGTATAGAACAGGCGTTTTTTGTCGAAGCCCGCTTTCTGGAACATGTGATCCACGTTGGTGGTGATCACGAAATAGTCCCTGTCTGCAACGGCCCGCAGAAGGTTTTCGTAGACGGGCTTCGGCGCTTTCACATAGCGGTTGCAGTAGATATTCCGGCTCCACCAGGCCCAGTAGGTCTCCTCATCCGGGAACGGGAAGAATCCGCCGGAATACATATCCGTGATGCCGAATCGCGCCGCAAAATCCGGGAAGTAGCGCATGAAGCGATCGCCGTTGTAGATAAAGCCCGCCGAGGTGGAAAGCCCCGCTCCCGCGCCGATCACAATGGCGTCTGCCGTCTTCAGTTCCTGCTTCAGGCGCTCGATCTGCTCCGCGCGGGTACCGATGCCCCGGGACAAGCCGTCCCGGAAGCCGCGCACGCCAGCCAGCCCTTTCTGAATGGTCTCCAGATAGCCGTTGGGCTGCTCATTGTAATTCCTGCTCATAGTATTTTTTATCCTCATCCTTGAAAACATTGAAGATCACCCGATCCATGGCTCCCGGATGACTGAGCATCCAGTCTTTTACGGCTTTCACGGCAATTTCAGCCGCACGGCTTCCCGGAAAACGGAAGACCCCTGTGGAAATGCAGCAGAAGGCCACGCTTTTCAGACCATTCTCCAGACACAGATCCAGTGTGTTCGTGTAGCAGTCGGCCAGCGCCTTTTCCAGCGCCGGTGTCAGTCTGCTCTCCACGATCGGCCCGACGATATGGATCACCTTTTTTGTGGGCAGGTTATAGGCGTCCGTCAGCATCGGGACGGCCGTCGGCTGCTCGTAATCCGGGCCATACTGCATTCGCAGCGCTTCCATCTGCCGGCTGCAGGCGGCGCGGAGCTGGACGCCCGCAAAAGAGTGGATACAGTTGTCAATGCAGGTGTGCATGGGCACGAAGCATCCGAGCATCTGAGAATTGGCGGCGTTGACGATGGCGTCCACCGCAAGTCTGGTAATGTCGCCCTGCCAGATGGAGAGCCCGTCACGGAGCACCGGAATATCGTCCGGCGTAACGATTCCTTTTTCTCTTGCGCGGCCCTGCAGGTAATCATCCTGCACTTGCAGCACGTTATCCGGCATCAAGCCCGGCATGCGGATGTTCATCAGGGAGCGGAGAACGCGCCGCTTGCCGTCGGTGTCTTTGGGTGTGACCAGACCTTTATATTCATCGGAATCAGCCTTGAAGGCTTCCACCAGGAAGCTCAGCCGCTGATCCTGCGTCATTGTCTTATCCATTTTATTTGATCAGTTGTCCTTTGTCAGAAGATCGTGCATGCCTTCCCGCAGATCCGCGAGGGTATACTTTTTCATCTCGTCCTCCATCGCGCTCTGGATCGCTTTCAGCTTGTCATCCAGCAGGGTGTGAATGTTCCGGCCTACCGGGCACTTGGGGTTCGGCGCTTCATGAAAGTGGAACAGGTCCCCGTTTTCCACCGGCTCGATGGCCTGATACACATCGTAGAAGCTGATTTCCTCCAGCGGCTTCATCGGTTCGATCCCACCCGTGCCCCTGGCCACCGTGATCAGCCCGGCGCTTTTCAGCTGCGTCAGGATCCGCCGGATGATGACGGGGTTGGTGTTGATGCTGCCCGCCAGGAAGTCGCTGGTGACCTTGTGCTCATCTTTGAAGGTTTCGACACAGGCGAAGATATGCAGCGCGATGGTAAACCGGCTCGATATCTGCATGCGCTCACCTCCTCGCGTCCACTGTCTTTTTGCCGCAGACGCTTTCCTTCATGCCTATTATAGCCTTATTTGATGGGAGAAACAACAGCTGTACCCTCGGCGGTTACATAATTATCTTTGCAATCAGAACTTTCCGTTTTATTCCGTTGTAATCTCGCTGTACTTCCCGGATACCCAGCCAACCTGACTGCCCATCTTTACGGCGTGCCATCCATTCTGGGCTGTAGCGATCCACTCACATTCCGTCCCATCCGGCACGGCAGTGATGCTGGAGATATTGACGAAGTTCCGGGCTGAAGGACGAGCTGCCTGCGCTTGATCATTCCGACTTTGTGCCTTATAATAACGTTAACAGACAACGATCAGGGTGCGGGAAGGGTCAGAATGCAAGACTTAACCGGCATAGAACAAATCCCCCGGAGTACAGCGCGTGACCATCGGTGAAAAAGGTTCTCTTTGAGGCCATGGTTTGAGATGAATTCCCAGCGGGGATTATGTAAACTGGCAGACGTGAACTGACGATCACAGCGGAGAAGGAGGTTCTTGGCGATGAAGATCAGGAAGCAGGCGGCGCTGGTTCTCGCGATGATCCTGATGGCGGTTTGCTGCGGGGCGGCGGGGGAAACCTATGTGGAAAGCGGCGGGCGGATTCCGGACAGCGGCACCTATGCGGGCGGCTGGGAGGAGGCCTACACCCGGATTCTGAATAACCACGCGGCCGCGATCGGGCAATATGAAAGCCGAACCATCGATTTTTACAACGGAAAGGAGCGCGTATCCTCTCAATGCAGACCTGTGGCCCTGATGGATCTGACAGCGGACGGTATTCCGGAGCTGCTCTTCCTGGAAGCGGCCTCCGGCGGGAGACGGGGGGATTTTTATCTTTATTCCTCGGACGGCAACGGCGCGGCCTGCCGGCTCTATGTACCGGGGATCACCCGTCTGGATTATGACGACATGCTGGGGTTCAGGGTGTTCTGCTCCGCCGAAGGCGGCGATACCCTGGTGATCGAGCATTTTGAATATGAATGGCCGTGGATGCTGCAGTTTGCGCGAAACGCCCTCAATCAGTATACGCTGCTGAATTACCTGCACGCGGAATATGACGCTTCCGGGGAAGGAAACGACCGCTGCACATGGAATGGAAGAACTGTTTCCTACGAGGAATATGACCGGATGTGGCAGGCGATCGAGAACGGCAGGACGCGGACGATCTCGAATTATTTTTCCGGGAATCAGTCAAGCTACGGCTTTGATTACACGCTGTCCGAGGCGCTGAAGACGCTGCGGGGAGGTGCTTCGGACAGCGGCAGGACAGGGACGCCGGCGGAAACCCAGGGAAACGCTTCCGCGGACATTACGAAAGGCGCCCCGGTTTCCAGAGCGGCCAGGGAGGTTTACGGCTATACGATCGACAAGCTCGCGACGCGGAAGGGCCCTTCGACGACCTATGAGGGCGGCGGCACCTATAACGTGAAGAATCAGTGGATTCGGGTGCTGGCCAAGGCCTGGGACCGGCGGAATGGGATCTGGTGGCTGAAATGCGAGATTCCTTACCGGAACGAAATCCGGGTGCTGTGGACCGGGTACAAGCGGTTCGACCCGAACAGCCTGGACCTGGCGGACTTACCGGAGGAAGATTGGTGAAGATTGAGCGACTGAATCCTGATGATCTGCCGGAAGAGGAATGGTAAGGAAAGACAGAGCTGGAATGGTTCAGAAAACGGGAAAAGCATAATTATGTTCATATGATGCGGATTATGGATTCGACGGGAAAGCGAACCGTGGTCTATACCGCCAAGTATATCGGAAAAAACGGCGAGAAGGCGCTGGCGGCGCTGGACGCGGCGATCCGGAGCTTTCGGAGTACCCGGTAGGCTTTTTGGAGAGGAGGGGGAACGGAAGGCGGGGAAACGCAATGCTGAAAACGGATCCCGTCTTCCAATGCGCGCAGACAGGGGTCAGGCGCCGCGCTTCGCGTTAAGTGGATGAAGAGGACTGAAGAGCGACGGGGTTTTTCTTATAAAGCTCGATCATCTGGGTAATGCGGCCGGCGGGTTTGCGCAGCGTCTGCAGCGAAATGCCCCGGTTCATATTGTCGATGACGGAGGCGATATAGCGGTTGATGTTGACGGAAAAATACCATTCCCTGGCCAGCAGCTCCGGCTTCTGATAAACCAGGTTGGTGGTCATAATCCGGTCAAACCATCCGTCGGCAAAGGCCCGGTCAAACCGGGAAAGCCCGTCGGTAAACAGCCCGAAGGTCGCGAAGATGAAAACCCGACGGGCCCCGCGCTCCTTCAGCTGGCGCGAGGTATCCAATATGCTGCCGCCGGAGGAGATCATATCATCCACAACGATCACGTCCATATCCCGGACGGATCCGCCGCAGAATTCGTGGGCCACGACCGGATTCGACCCGTTGACGACCCGCGTGTAGTCCCGCCGCTTATAGAACATCCCGATATTGACGCTGAAGAGGGTCGCCAGGAAAACAACCCGCTCGGTGGCGCCTTCATCCGGCGCGATAAACATCAGATGATCCCCATCCAGATGAAGATCCTCATATTCCGTCAGGAACGCCTGGGTAAACTGCAGGGCCGGGGAGATGTTTTCCACGGCCATCAGCGGAACGACGTTCTGAATCCGCGGGTCGTGGGCGTCAAAGGTGATCAGGGTATTGACGCCCATGTTCTCGAGCTCCCGGAGCATGACCGCGCAGTCCAGGGATTCCCGGGCGGTTTTGCGGTGCTGCCGGCCTTCATAGATGAAGGGCATGATGACGGTAATCCGCTCGGCCCTGCCGTTACAGGCCGCGATGACCCGCTTGAGATCCTGATAATGATCATCCGGGGACATATGGTTGATCTCCCCGCACATCTGATAGGTCAGGGAGTTATTGCATACGTCGGTAAGGATATAAACATCCCGGTCTCGGACGGATTCCTTCAGAACAGCCTTTCCCTCGCCGCTGGAGAAGCGGGGACAGTCCACGGGATCCAAAAAACTGGCTCCTTCCCGCCAGCCGGAGAGAATACGGTGTACCCGGCTTCCAAAATGCTCCGCCGCCGGGAGAACGATCAGACTCAGTTTATCGTGCATCGGTTTTCCTCCCTTTCCGAATGAGACAGTCTTTTCCCGCGAAGGCAAAACCATATTTAAAGATTTTTTCCGGCTGGATCCCCCGCGCCAGCAGTTCCATATCGTACCGCTTTTCCTCGATCTGCTTCAGCGCTTTCTCCACGGTGTCCTCCAGCGTCTTTTCTCCCCGGCGGCTGTTCATCACCTTGAATTCCAGAATGACCGCCCTGCCTTTGGGATCCTTCGGCTCCATGATGACATCATACCGCCCATAGCCGCTCTTCCGATTGGACTTTACAATGTAATCCATCAGATTTTCCGCCTCCCCCTCGCCGGCTTATGAGCTTCGGCCTGTTCCCTTATACATTGATTCGATTATATCAGAGGATTTTCCTTTTTTCCATTTTCTATTTCAATGAAAGGTTTCAGCCACTGTAAAATCAACTCAGTTTCCGCCTTCTGGGAACGAGGCGCTGGACGATTCGCGACAAACTGTCTCTTGCATCCCCATCCAATCTGATATACACTTCAGGCGGGGGTGAGACCATGAAGGAACAACCGAATAAAAAGATGATGAAGAAGATTGTCATCACCGGCGGGCCCTGCGCGGGCAAGACCACCGCCATGAGCTGGATTCAGAACGCATTTACCAAACAGGGGTATGCCGTGCTGTTCGTGGACGAAACCGCGACCCAGCTCATTTCCGGCGGCGCGGCGCCGTGGCTGAATACCTCCAACCGGGATTATCAGTGGCATCTGATTCAGCTGCAGACAGCCAAGGAGAAGGCGCTGGCGGATATCGCCCGAACGATGAAAAGCGAGAAGGTGCTTATCGTCTGCGACCGGGCGGCGATGGACAACTGCGCCTATATGACGGGGCAGGAGTTCGCCTGGGTTCTCCGGCAGCTGGGAACCAGTCAGGTCGAACTGCGGGATCAGTACGACGCGGTGTTCCACCTGGTCACGGCGGCGAAGGGCGCGGAGAAGTATTATACCCTGGCCAATAACCAGGCCCGGACGGAAACCGTCGAGGAGGCCGCGACGCTGGACGATAAGCTGATCGCGGCCTGGACAGGGCATCCCCATCTCCGGGTGATCGACAATTCCACTGGATTCGAAGAGAAGATGATGCGCCTCATCCGCGAAATCACGGCCTTCCTGGGCGAACCCATCCCCCTGGAGATTGAGCGGAAATTCCTGATCGAGCGGCCGAGCCTCCGCCTGCTGAAGGCGCTGCCCAACTGCGAACGGGTGGACATCATTCAGACCTACCTGAAGTCGGACGAAAACGCGGAGGAGCTGCGTATCCGCCAGCGGGGCGCTCAGGGACATTATATCTACTTCAAAACCAGAAAAAAGAAGCTGAGCGCCATGAAACGCGTCGAGGAGGAGGAACGGCTCAGCCAGGAGGAATACCTCGCGCTGCTGGTGCAGGCAGATCCGGCCTTCCGGCCGATTCGCAAGGAGCGCTACTGCCTGAGTGAAAAGGGATTCTACTACGAGATCGACATCTATCCGGACTGGCCGGACAGGGCGATCATGGAAATCGAGCTGCACAGCGAGGACCAGGAAATCGTGTTCCCGGAGGGAATCAGGGTGATCCGGGAAGTGACGGACGACCCCGCCTATACGAACCGGGAGCTGGCGAGGATTCAGGCTGCACACGATCGATGGGAAAGCGTTACATCCTGAGAAACCATGGGGCGGCGAAATGCCGCCTCATGCGGTTTACAGCGCTTTTTGCAGGACTTTTCGGGCGGCGGAGATGCCGTCGATGGCGGCGGAGACGATGCCGCCGGCGGCGCCTTCACCGACGGGGTAGAGGCCGGGGAGGCCTTCCGCTTCCCCGGTTTCTGTCCGGGGGAGGCGAATCGGGGAGGAGGAGCGGGTTTCCGGACCGGTCAGCACCGCGTCCGGCAGGGCGAAGCCTTTGAGCTGGGCATCCATGGCACGGATGCCCTTTTTCAGATTCTCCGTGATATATTCCGGGAGCACCGCCCGCAGGTCCGCCGGGACGACGCCCGGGCGATAGGAGGGGCGCACGTCCCCGAAGGAACGGGTTTCCCGGCCCGCCAGGAAATCCTCCACCCGCTGGGCGGGGGCCCGGAAGGTTTCGCCGCCGGCACGGAAGGCTGCCCGCTCGATGGCCCGCTGGAGGACGAAGCCGGCGAGGGGATGATCCTCTCCGAAGTCCTCCGGATGGACGCCCACCAGGAGGGCGGCGTTGCTGTTTTCATCCCGGCGGGCATGGAGGCTCATCCCGTTGGTGACCACGCCGCCGGGTTCGGAGGCGGCCGCGATCACCCGGCCGCCGGGGCACATGCAGAAGGTATAGACGCCGCGACCGTCCGGCGTATGGCAGACCAGCTTATAGGAGGCGGCGCCGAGGGCGGGATGGCCGGCGAAGGCGCCGTACTGGGAGCGGTCGATCAGGGCGCGGGGATGCTCGATCCGCAGGCCCATGGCGAAGGATTTCGGTACCATGAGGACCCCCTGGGCGAAGAGGGAGGTCATCGTATCCCGGGCGGAATGACCGACGCAGAGGAGCAGCGCCTCCGTCGGGATTTCCCGGCGCTCCTCCCGGCAGACCACCTCGGCCCCCACCAGGCGGGAGCAGCGCAGAATCAGCTTATCCAGCCGGGTTTCAAAGAAGACCTCACCGCCGAGGGAAAGAATCTGATGCCGGATCGAGGCGACGACGCCCCGAAGCCGATCCGTGCCGATATGCGGTTTCTGGTCGATCATGATCTCCGGCGGCGCGCCGTGAGCGACGAAGGTATCCAGCACCTCCCGGAGAAAGGGGGATTTTACGCCGCAGGTCAGCTTTCCGTCGGAAAAGGCGCCGGCGCCGCCCTCGCCGAACTGGACGTTGGATTCCGGATCCAGCATGCCGCGCGCCGCCATGGCTTCCACGTCCGCCGTCCGTGCTTCCACGGGCTTTCCCCGCTCGATCAGGATCGGCCGGGCACCTGCGGCGGCCAGGGTCAGGGCGGCGAAAAGCCCCGCGGGCCCGGCCCCGACCACCAGGGGCCGGAAGGGCAGGGCGGCGGCGGGCAGCGGCAGGGGCTTCGGGGCGGGAGAGGGGGAGAGAAAGCGATGCTTTTTCAGCAGGACGGATTCATCCCGGAGCTTCAGATCCAGGGTGAG
>JAFRHH010000080.1 GCA_017433405.1 Clostridia bacterium
CAAACTCTTCCGTTTAATCCTTTCATAAACGCTTCTCGGCCTTTCGGCCTCCCGCGTCTCTTCAACTCTTTGGAATCTTCGCTGTCTTCTTCCTTCTTGCGCGTTTACTTCCTCTGTATCGTTTTCAAGGTTCTCCGCCCGGCTCCCGGTCCGTTCCCCTTCCGGAGCACCACCCCGCGAGCGAGCTTGCATAGGATATCAAACCAAAGATCGTTTGTCAAGCGATTTTTGAAGAAAAATTTGAAAAAATTGAGGAAAATCAACGTTTCCGGACGTTCCCTTCCTCGATTTGGAAAATCGTTCGTGTTTTAATTCTATTACTTGTGGTCTGTCTGCCTGCCATCCACAAGATCGTTCGCCAGGGATTAAATCACCGCGATTGCGGCCAAACAGCCATTTCATTCTGGAGCACGATCCGCTGACAAAGGCGTACTGAAACCGTCAGTCCGTCACTTCATAGCCCGCTTTGGCCAGCGCACGCATCGCCCGGTCAAAGTTTTTTTCTTTCACCAGGATGTAGTCCGTATTATAGGTAGATACGGCAAAGATCCCGATCCCGTTCTCGGCCAGGACGGCGGAGAGTCCGGACAGGATGCCGATGAGGGAAAAATCCAGGACTCCCTCCACGCGAAATCCCCGCCAGCCGTCGTCACGGTCCGTCGTTTTCTCCGGCACGTCCTCCGTCCGGCACACCAGCGATATTTCCTCACGCGTCCTGCCAATAAAGAAGAAATCAGCGGCCAGGTTGATGTCAGCAAGCGACGCCGCTTTGCACACGGTCAGGCTGTCGGGCAATTTCTTCAGCTTCATGTCTGCGTCCCCCCTCCATATACTTCTTAAGATATGCCTCAAACTCCGGCGTTCTGCTCCAGTACTTGACGCCCCAGTTTTCAAAGTTCCATTCATCCGTATACTCGTTGACTTCATAATCCACATAGTAGATCAGATGATCGTGTACAAAAAACGATTTGTCCATCAGGATTCCGTCTCGCTCCTGAACATCCGATCACCCTTTTCGTGAAGCTATGCTGTCATTATAACACAATACTGAAATACCATAAAGAAAAGAAGCAGCGTTGACGATATAAAGAAATTAAGGTATAATTTCTTTATCAAGAAAGGAGGGGCACACATGCCTACTATCCGTTCCAGCGCAGATTTGCGTAATGGCTATAATGAGATCTCCACATTCTGCCATCAGTATGGAGAGCCTGTTTTTATTACGAAAAACGGAAAAGGCGATCTGGCTGTTATGAGTATAGAGGCATATGAGCAGCTGCTTGGCCGTTTTGAATTATATGGTTTGATTCAAAAAGGACTGGATGATATCCAATCCGGCCACACCCGTCCGTTTTCTGCCGCAATGGCTGATATTAAAGCCCGAAGAAAAAGATGAATAACGATATTTATATCACTGCAGCAGCGGACGCGGATCTGAATAAAGCCGCAGATTATATCGATCACATACTGCTGAATCCTCAAGCTGCCGATGACCTTCTGGATGAGGCTGAAAAGCAGATAAACGATCTCTCCACCTTTCCCGAAAGGTACTCACCGGTGGAAGATCCGGTTCTGAACGCATGGGGGATCCGCCTGACGCCAGTCAAAGATTATCTGACCTTTTACGTTATCTCAGAAGACGAAAAGCGCGTCTATATTGTTCGTTTTCTGCACAGCAGGCAGAACTGGGCAGCTATATTAAGACACGGGTTTTCTTTTGAGTAATTCCTGAGACAACGCGCAGGCCACACATCTGTTTCAAAGATTATCTGCATATTCTTAAAAATCCCCTGCGTAATGTGTTGCTTGTTACACAGCATCATGTTGTAGGATACATGGCGAAAGGAGGTGAAAGCTATGTCAAAATCAAAAGGCGCATCGCAGTTATCGGAAGCAGGCGGTTTCCATTGTCCAGACGGAAACAGGCGTCATTTTCACGACAGGCAGGATGAACCTTTGCCTTATAAGCTCTGAACCGCCCACAACGGGATATTCCGGATCCATTTTTCGTACGATTAAATGCTTTCTGTTAACGTTTTTTCGCCAATAGCATCGTTTTGGCCAAAACTGGGATGTGGCAAGGACGCGAATCCCATGTTAAATCAGGCCCATGTGTTCCAGGGCCCGGGCAATCCCATCCTCTTCCGGCCGGGACGTAACAAAGGAACAGATGCTTTTGATCTCCTCCGGCGCATTCCCCATCGCGATGCTGTGCGGGACATGCCGGAGCATATCCAGATCATTGGTGCTGTCGCCGAAGGCATAGCAGTCCGCCAGAGGCACCCCCAGCCTTTTTCGAAGTACCTCAATCCCCGTTCCCTTGGTATATCCTTCCGGAACAATCTCCCAGGACGCGTTCCCCCGGTCGATGCTCACAAATGGCATTCCGATTTCCGCGGTACGGCGTTCCAGCTGCCGGATAACATCCCTGTCTTTCGCAAAGGAAAACATCTTGACCACCCGGAATTCCGGATCCCGGCCGTCTACCTCCCGGTCCAGTCCGCGGCGGCGGGCGAACTCTCTAAAATGGGATATATCCGGCCAGCCCGGCGCTTCCGGATCAAAATACATGCCGGTATCACATTCATAAACGACCGGAATCTCCAGTTCCAGAAAGACGTCGCGCAGCCTCAGGCTGTCCTCCCGCGGAATCTCCCGGCTCTGCAGCGTTTCCCCATGCCAGAGGATACGCGTACCGCATCCCATGATCCACCCGTCCAGCGGCAGCTCATCGAGCCGATGATCCATATTGCAAAAGGTTCTTCCCGTGTTGATGATCAGCCGGTGCCCTCTCCGGCTGGCTGCTTCCATCGCCGGCTTTACGGACGTCGGCAGCCGGTGCCGGTCATCGATCAGCGTTCCATCAATATCAAAAAACAACAGCATCTCCGAACTGTCTCCTACAAAGACGCCTGCCTCCGGTTATCGGAAGCAGGCGGTATCCATTGAATTAAATTCCTGCCTCCGCGGCTTTCATCAGCGCATCCACGTCGGCTCCCAAGATATCAAGACCAACGGCTGAAATCCGCCGAACATCCTGAATGCCATAGAAATTCCGGGCCAGGGCCTGGACATAGCCAAAGCCGAATTCTTCCGGAACATACTGCCCACCCGCCGTGGTCACATAAAAGAGCCTGTTTGCTCTGCAAAGGCCGATCGGCCGGCCTTCCTCCGAGTATCTGAAGGTGATTCCCACCACATTGATCTGTTCCAGATACTGCTTCAGCGCGGCGGGAAAGGACAGATCCCAGTAAGGCGCCGCGATCACAATGGTTTCCGCCTCCGCAAACTGCCGCGCGAGGCTGAACATGGGGTTCTGAACATCGCCCGCGGCCATGAGCCGATCACGTCTGATCAGAAAATCCTCATCGACGACGGGAAAGGCAATGTCCCCCAGGCGCAGCTCCTCGCAGGGCCCGTCCAGCTTTCTGAGCAGCTTTTCCGCCAGCTTCCCGGTCCGGGACGCTTTTCGCACGCACGCGTTCACATACAGGATTGATCCTTCCATACCGCACCTCTCTCCTCGTATATAAGAAAACGAAGGAACCCGTCCCCTATTCCATTATGGACCGGAGGAACCGTCCCCCTGTCCCATTTGGGACGGAGGAACCGTCCCCCTGTCCCACTTCGGTGACGATGCCGCCGCCCAGACAGCGGTCCCCGTCATAGAGCACCAGGCTCTGGCCCGGGGTCACCGCCCGCTGGGGAACCTCCGATTCCGCCAGCAGCCTGCCGCGGCGCAGGGTGACCCGGACCGGCTGGTCCGGCTGCCGGTAACGGTACTTCGCCGTGCATGCCAGGGTTTCCCCTTCCCGAAGCGGCGGCTCCCCGACCCAGGTGATCTCCTCCGCCAGGCAGCGGGTGCTGTAGAGCAGGGGATGATCCTCCCCCTGGGCCACCAGCAGGCGGTTCCGCTCCAGATCCTTCCCGATCACGAACCAGCTGCGCCCGTCGCCCCGGCCGCCGATTCCCAGGCCCCGGCGCTGGCCCAGGGTATAATACATCAGCCCGTCATGCCGCCCGACCACCTGGCCGTCCGGAGCCACCATGTCCCCGGGCTGGGCCGGCAGGTAGTCCGAGAGGAACTTTTTAAAATTCCGCTCCCCGATGAAGCAGACCCCGGTGGAATCCTTCTTATGGCTGACCGGAAGCCCCCGGGCCTCCGCCAGGGCGCGCACCTCCGCCTTGGTCATGCCGCCCACCGGAAACACGGATTTCAGCAGCTGCTCCCGGTGCACCATATAAAGAAAATAGCTCTGATCCTTATTGGGATCCGCCCCGCGGAGCAGGCTGCCCTGCCCGTCCGTCCGCACGAAATGGCCCGTCGCCATCTTTTCCGCGCCCAGGCTCATGGCAAAATCCAGGAAGGCCCGGAACTTGATCTCCCGGTTGCACAGCACGTCCGGGTTCGGCGTCCGCCCCGCCCGGTATTCCTTCAGGAAATAGGAAAAAACCCGGTCCCAGTATTCCCGGGCAAAATTCACACTGTAATAGGGAATGCCGATGACATCGCAGACGTCCCGCACATCCCGCCAGTCGTTCTCCGCGGTACAGACGCCGTTTTCATCCTTCTCTTCCCAGTTTTTCATAAAGACGCCGACCACGTCATAGCCCTGCTCCTTCAGAAGCAGGGCTGCCACGGAGGAGTCCACGCCCCCGCTCATTCCGACGACGATTCTTTCCTTCAACGCTCCGCCTCCAGCAGCCGGCTCAGCACCTCCCGGCCCAGCTCCTCCGAGACCGCCTCCCGGCTCCGGTCCGCGTCCACCGTCACAAACCGCTCCGGCTCCCGCCGGATCAGCTCCCGATAGGCCGCCTCCGTCCTCGCATGAAACCCGTCATCCTGCATCTCCAGCCGGTCCGGCTCGCTGGCCGCCTTGCGCCTTTCCAGGGCCTTCCGATGATCCAGATCCAGCCAGACGGTCCAGTCCGGCATCGTTCCGTCCACCGCGGGGCGGTTGATCTCCAGCACCCTGTCCACCCCGAGCCGGCGCCCACCCCCCTGATAGGCCACCGAGGAATCCACAAAGCGATCGCAGAGCACGACCTTTCCTTCCCGGACAGCGGGGCGGATGACCTCCCGCACCAGCTGGGCCCGGGCGGCGGCATACAGCAGAGCTTCGGTTTCATCCGTCATATCCGCGTTGGCCCGATCCAGGAGGATTCCGCGGATCTTTTCCCCGATCGGGGTTCCCCCGGGCTCCCGGCAGCACAGCGTTTCGAAGCCGAAGCGGTCCAGGGCGTCCCGCAGCATCGCGATCTGGGTGCCCTTTCCGCTTCCGTCCATGCCCTCCACCGACAGGAAGGCGCCCCGCCGCCAGGCGGCGTCCGGGCAGATCGCCTCCGCGATCTCCCGGGGCGTATGGGCCAGCTTCTCCGCGCCGGCAGCGAGCAGCTCCTCCTCCGACCCGTAGCCGTAGGTTACGCCCAGGCCGTGAACGCCCGCCCCCACGGCGCCCTCCATATCAAAGCGGCGGTCTCCCACCATCCAGACCTCGCCGGGATTCTCCGGCAGCGCCTGCCGAATCAGAAGCTCCTTTTCCGCGTGGCCGTCCGTCGCGGAGACCACGCTTTCCATCAGATGGCTCAGGCCAAAGTGGTCCAGGATCATCCGGGTCGGACCGATGGGTTTCCCGGTCACCACCCCCAGATGCGCTCCCGCCGCGGACAGCCGGCCCAGGGCAGCGCGGATGCCGGGATAGACCCGGTTTTCCAGGTAGCCGACGCGGTTATAGCGCTCCCGATAGACGCGCTGGGCTTCCTCCGCTTCCGCCACGGTCATGCCCATATATTCCTGAAATGACCAGGAAAGCGGCGGTCCGATGAACCGGCGCAGCGTCTCCGCGTCCGGCGCCGGCAGCCCCAGCTTTTCCGCCGTATAGCGGACGCTGTTCCAGATGCCCTCCTCCGAGCGCGTCAGCGTCCCGTCCAGATCAAACAAAACCCACATGCTTCCTCCCGCGCGCCCGAAGCTTTCTCCCGGTCCCGTTCTGTCCGGCTTCGGCCCGCCGTCGTTCTCCCCGGTTCCGTCCCTCCGTCAGGCCTCCACCGCGTCCTCCACGCGGATCACGTTTTCCACCCGGCAGATTTCCGGATTCAGGGACTTCACCGCCCGCCGCACCGCCTTTTCGGAGGCGCTGTGGGTAATAAAGATCAGGGTAGCCTTGCCTTCGGCGTCCGCGTCCTTCTGCATCATCGCGGACACGGAAATCCCGTTCTTTGCCATCTTGCCTGTCACTTCCGCCAGCACGCCGGGCTCGTCCTTCGCCTTCATGCGCAGGAAATACCGGCTGTACCAGTCATCCGCGACGGGCAGGGGATCCTCCCGCAGATAGGGCATCGGATGCTCCGCGTTCTGCGCCGCCTGAATGATATCCCCCACGATGGCGCTGGCCGTCGGCCTGTCTCCCGCGCCGCGGCCCTCCAGCATCATATCCCGGAAGGAATGGCCGAAGAGAAAGACCGCGTTCAGGGAGCCGTCCACCCGGGCCAGGGGATGATCCGCCGGCAGGAAGGCCGGATGCACCCGGGCCTCGATGGCCTCCCCGTTATCCTTGCCGATGGCGAGGAGCTTCAGCACATAGCCCATCTCCCGGCCGAAGGCGATATCCTCCGGCGTCACCTTCGTGATGCCCTCCCGGTACACATTTTCCACCTTCACCCGGCTGTGGAAGCCGATGGAGCCGAGGATGCTCAGCTTATAGGCCGCATCATAGCCCTCCACGTCCGCCGTGGGATCCGGCTCCGCCAGGCCCAGCCGCTGGGCGTCCTTCAGGACGGTTTCATAGGCCGCGCCCTCCGCCGCCATCCGGGTCAGGATATAGTTCGTCGTCCCGTTCACGATGCCCATCATCTGCTCGATCCGGTTGGAAATCAGGGGGCTCTGGATCGCGTTAATAATCGGGATCGCCCCGCCGACGCTGGCCTCGTAATAGAGCCCGGCGCCGGTTTTCTTCGCCATCGCCCGCAGCTCGTCGAAGTGCAGCGAGAGGGCCATCTTATTCGCCGTCACGACGGATTTGCCGTTTTCCAGCGCCCGCAGCATCATCGAGGCCGCCGGCTGCTCGCCGCCAAGAAACTCGCAGACGATCTGAATCTCCGGATCCTCCAGGATATCCGACCGATCCGTCGTCAGCACCTCGTCGGGAACCTCCTTCCCGCCGTGGATCCGCTTGTCCAGCACCAGCGCCTTTTTCACCCGGAGCCGCACCCCGGTCCGCTTCGCCGTTTCCGCGCCGAACTCCCGGATCAGGTCCCAGACCCCTCCGCCGATATTGCCCAGCCCCAGCAGCCCCAGCACAACTTCCTTTTCCATGGTTTATTTCCCTCCTTCCGTTCTGTTCCGTTCGTAAATCAGCCGCAGCCCCTTGAGCGTCAGGAGCCCGTCCAGCTTATCGATGGCCTTGCTCTCCTCGGCGATCATCACCGCGAGGCCGCCCGTAGCCACCACGAGGGCCTCCTTGCCCAGCTCCTGCTTGATCTTCCGCACGATATTCCGCACCAGCCCCACATAGCCGTAATACATGCCGCTCTGCAGATTGGTCAGGGTCGACCGGCCGATCACCGTCTCCGGCCGGGCCAGCTCGAAGCGGGGCAGCTTGGCGGTCCCCGTCACCAGGGCCTCGCTGCTCAGCTTGATGCCGGGGCAGATGGTTCCCCCCAGGAAGGCGCCGTTTTCATCCACGACGCCGAAGGTCGTCGCCGTGCCGAAATCGATAAAGATCGTCGGCCCACCGTATTCATCAAAGGCGCCCACCGCGTTGGCGATCCGGTCGCTGCCCAGCTCCCGGGGGTTATCGTAGCGGATATTGATCCCGGTTTTGATCCCGGGCCCCACCGTCAGCGGGGTTTTTCCGAAATAATTCTGCAGCATGTGCTCGATCGTGAAATTAATGGTCGGCACCACGCTGGAGACGACGATCCCCTCCACCACATCCGTCGGCACCCCTTCATGGGCGAACATGGAGGTCAGCCGGACCCCATACTCGTCCGAGGTCGAGGAAATGTTGGTGGACATCCGCCAGTACTTATACATTTCCCTGCCGTCAAACAGGGCGGTTTTGATATTCGTATTGCCGATATCCATGGTCAGGATCATGGCTTCCCCTCCCTTTCCGCGGCATCCGGTCGCCGCTTCGCTGACGC
Organism: Clostridia bacterium; assembly: GCA_017433405.1. GTDB lineage: Bacteria > Bacillota > Clostridia > Christensenellales > Aristaeellaceae > Aristaeella. The sequence continues at coordinate 8,146 of JAFRHH010000080.1, forward strand.
GTTCGCGGGTAAAATCTGTCTCCTCTGTGAAACAGGGGCTGTTCAACGTTTCCTTCATCGAAGGACCGCGGCCCGATCAGATCAGCCGCGCCTTTTTCAGCGCGGCGCCGGCCGCGCCGGTCACCAGGGCGGCCACGATCATCTCGACGACGGCGTTCACCCCCACCGACGCGATCAGATAGGCCATGACGCTGCGGCCGGCCATCTGATTCTGAATAAACTCCGTCTGGCCGAAGAGCAGCACCAGCAGTGTCATAAAGAACAGGGTGTTAAAAAACGCGGCGGAAAAGCCCGTCACCATGCCCTTCACCACCATCGGCGCCTTCGTCCGTTCCATGCCCCGGAACACCAGGGCGGCCAGCACGCCGACCAGGACCCGGGAGACGAAGCGCTGGACCAGCATCAGCATCGCGAAGCCGAAGCTGGGGTTCGCCGTCACCAGGGCCACCCCCATGCCGCTGACCCCAAAGATGCCATAGCACTGGAGAAAGCTGATCAGCCCGAAGGCCCCGCCCACGATCATGCCGCCCGGAACGCCCATCGCCATCGCCGCGATGGCCACCGGGATCATGTTAAAGGTAATGCTCAGGCCCATGGGCATGGGGATGTTGACAAAGGCCAGAACGATCAAAACCGCCACCAGCAGCGCCAGCAGCGTCATCCGCGCAATCTTCGTGTTCCGTTTTACAGCAGTCATGTTTCCTCCGCTCGGGCTCCCGCGGGATGCCCGTCGATCATTTTTATTTCCGCTTCGCTCCCGGGCGTCCGGCGCCTTCGCAGCCGGCGCCCCGCTCCGCGGATGTTTCCTATTATACGGTTTTTTCAACGCTTGTAAAGGGTTTGCCGCCGCTTCAGTCGGTGGCGTCCACATCCGGCACGATCTGGAGCGCGTAATCCGGATACAGCGCCTGAATCTCCCGGGTCAGGGTCTGAAGCGCCTCCTTCCGGTCTACATCAAAGCTGACCACCACGTCGAAGCGGATGGTCTTCTTTTCCGTATCCGCGTAAAAGCCGTGCATCTGCAGCGCCCAGTCGTGAGCCAGCACGGTCTGCTGCACCCGGTTCCGGATCCGGGCCGCCTCCTCGTTGGTCGTGTTATAGGAATACACCCCGACCCCGGTCAAGATGACCCCGGTCTGCTGATAGACCTTCAGCTCCACCCGCCGGGTCAGCCGGTCCACCTCCTCCACGGTCATCGTGTCCGGGAGCTCCACATGGACGGAGCCGTAATAGGTGTTCGGCCCGTAATTGAACAGATTCAGATCGTAGGCCCCGCGGACCGCCGGCTCCTCGTTCAGCAGCTCCTTGATTTTCCGGCTCACCTCCGGATCCCCCCGGCGGCCGATGATATCGCTCAGCGTGTCCGACAGCATCTCGATGCCCGCCTTGATGATGAAGCAGGCGATCACCGCGCCGACCCAGGGCTCCAGGGACACGCCCCAGAGCAGGTAGATCACCGCCGAGGCCAGCACGGAGGCGGACAGAATCGCGTCAAAGGAAGCGTCGGAGCCGGAGGCGATCAGGGCGCTCGAATTCACCTTTTCCCCCTGGGCCTTTACATACCGCCCCAGCAGCAGCTTGACCACGATCGCCACGGCGATAATGACCAGGGACACCGCGCTGTATTCGGCCGGCTCCGGGTGGATGATTTTTTTGACGGACTCGACCAGCGCGGTAAAGCCCGCGTAGAGGACGATCGCCGCCACGATCATGGAGCTGAGATACTCCACCCGTCCGTGGCCGAGGGGGTGCTTTTTATCCGGCTTTCTCGCCCCCAGCTTCGCGCCGATCACCGTCACCACGGAGGACAGCGCGTCCGAAAGGTTGTTCACCGCGTCCAGCGTCACCGCGATGGACCGGGTCACCAGCCCGACCACCGCCTTAAAGGCCGCCAGCAGCACATTGGTCACAATGCCGATGATACTGGTTTGGACGATCACTTTTTCCCGGTTGACAACCGCCGATTCCAGATTCATGTTTTCCGCCTCCTCAATGCCATCCTGTCCGGAACGCGGGGACAGGCCCCATGTTCCTCGTCAGAAGCTGTGGCTCCCGCCGCCTCCGGAGAAGCCGCCTCCGCCGCCTCCGCCGCCTCCGGAGAAGCCGCCTCCGCTGCGGCCGCCCCCGCCGGAGGAGGAGGAGCTGATATTGACCCGCCGCTGTTTCGTCATGATGGCGCGCTCGCCCGTCATCACCGCCGTAAAAGCCGCGGCCGCCCCCGCGGTCACCGGCAGCACGGCGCCGCCCTTCCGGTTCTCCGGATGGCTTTCATATCGCAGGCGAATATAATAATAAACCACCAGCAGGGCCAGCACCAGGGCCAGCAGGATATTGCTGACCAGCTTCATCGGGCGGGCGATCTGCTCCCCGTTCAGCAGGCGCCAGGTCTGGCGGAACACCTCATTCGCGCAGGCGGCATAGTCCCCTCCGCGCGCGAAGCGGAACACATTGTCCACAATCGAATTCGCGTCCCCGTCGGAAATCACCCGGCGCACCGCCCCGTCGGTCAGCAGCGCCAGCTTCCGCTCGTTCATATCGATAACGAAAAGCGCGCCGCTATCATTCCCCAGCAGCCGGTAATACAGATTCTTCGCCTTGGTCCAATAGTTCCCCGACTGGGTCGTGGTCCAGAAAACCGGCGTTCCGTATTCGCAGACCGGGAGCATCGCCTCCCGGAGCGCTTCCTCCTCCGAGGCCGAAAGCAGATCCGCGTCGTCCCGAATGATCGGAGTCCTTTCCGCAAGCGCCGAGCAGCCCCAGAGCATCCACAGCAGGGCCGCCAGCGCGCAAAGCCATCTCTTCATGCTTTTTCCCCCTCAAAGAACGGCACCGGCCGGGAGGCGTATTCATTATGCGCCCGGGTGATGGTCACCAGCGACCAGACGGCGCAGAGCAGCATCGCCGCCGCGCAGCCGTAATAGAAGGTATCCTCCGGCAGATCCACCAGCAGCAGGAACAGGCCGGCCGCGCTGAGCAGGCAGGACAGAATCCGCGGCAGCAGCTTTTTCTCCCCCTTGCGGGCCTTCTGGAAGACCTGAACGCCCATGATCACGAGCATGATCAGCATCGCCCCCGAGAGGAGGATCTGTCCGTTCTCGCTGAAAAAGCTGGTCATCGAGCCCAGCATTTGAAACAGGCCCCGACCGGCCGACACCACGATGGCCACCGCGGCAAAGCCCACGCCGACGGCAACCCGTCGGACCAGTTCCGCGCCTTTCCCCAGGGCCGACCGCCCCGCGGCAATGGCGTTTCCCCTGCGTTTGAGCATCGCCTGGGCCGGGCCGACAAAGCTCGGGCGCCCGCCGGAGAAATCCGGCTCAAAGGCCCGGGTCTGCCGGTTCTTCAGCGCGGTCATGGCGCTGCCGAACAGCGTCTGAGTCAGCGCCAGAATCAGGCCGCAAAGCACCAGCAAAAGGTTCGGCTTCAGGGTCATCAGCGCCTGGAGCAGCGCGAAGAAGCCGACGGCCACCCCGCCGATCACCGCCGCCACCTTCCAGTTGCTGACGGGAACGTCGCAGACCACCTTCCCGTCCCGGCCGTTGACCGCGGTATAGATGACCCGCTCCCCCTGGCGGTGGGCCAGCAGCCACACCGGCAGCATGATCAGCTCCGCCTCGTACCGGGCGTCCGGCAGGCCGAAGGCGTGATCCACATCCCCGACCATCTCCACGGAATCCATCACAAACTGTTCCTTCACCCGGTCCATGAACAGGCGCACGGCGGTCGCGGCGGCCTCGTCCTCGTAGGTTTCCGCCGGAACATCCGACGTCTGGGCGTAAAAACCGCTCAGATAGGCGCCGTGAAAGGGCACCGCGCCGGAGGCCGTATGCTGCAGCATCGCGGCCGTCTCATCCTCAAAGGCCGTCGAGGCGTCATAGAGGATGCCCCGCTGATCGATCTCCGCGTTCATGCTCAGATCGTATTCCTCGGTATACCGGTAATCCCCCCGGGTATAGGACTTGGTTCCCTTCAGCTCCGCCAGGCCGGAGGAGCGGACATGGTAGGACCAGAAGGGCACGTAGACCGGCCGGAAATGGGAGATGGTTTCCGTGCTTTTCAGCTCCCCCGGCATCAGCAGATAATGCTTCAGATGCTCCCGGTAGCGGGCCTCGCAGTCCTCCCTTGTTACCGCGAAGGGCAGGATCAGCGCGGGCCGCCGGGCCCGGCCCAGCCGCCCGGTCAGGATCACGTCGCTGCCGCAGAAGCTGCAGAAGCCGGTAGCCGCCGTATCCGTGGAATACACCACCGCTCCGCACTGGGGGCAGTGGAACTCCGTCACCTCCATCTGGTCCCGCTCCACCGGCAGGTCCGGAACCGCGGAGAGCTCCGTCTTTTCCCCGCAGTGATCACAGATCATCTTCCCGGAGGCAATATCATACCGAAGGCCGCCGCCGCAGCCGGGGCAGCCAAAGCGTCTTCCCGTCGCGGAGGCGCTGAATTCGCTCACACAGATCACCTCTTTCCCTGGATGATATCCTACCAGAAAACGGCGGAATTGACAATATTGACGCGGCGGAACGCCGCGCGCTGAATTCGGAAATAAAATATATCCGAAGGGATTGCGACCGGCCCCGGAAAACGATAAAATACCATCGCGCGGACAGGGCGGACGGCCGGAACCGGCCCCTCTGTCCGCCGGGAAGGCCGTCCGCCGGACAGAATCACAGACGTAAACCGACAATCAAATAAAGGAGAAATGAAGCAGTTATGGAAAAGCAGGCAAATCCCCGGGCAAAGGAACTGACAATCGCGTATATCGGCGGCGGGTCCAGAGGATGGGCCTGGGGCTTCATGATGGATCTGGCCATGGACGCGGATCTGTGCGGCACGCTTCGGCTCTATGATATCGACCGGGCCGCCGCGGAGCGGAACCAGATCATCGGACGGAAGATCAGCGCCCATTCGGACGCGGTTTCCCGCTGGGAATACGAGGTCAGCGATTCCCTGAAGGACGCCCTGACCGGCGCGGACTTCGTCGTGATCTCCATCCTGCCGGCCACCTTTGAGGAGATGCGCTCCGACGTGCATCTGCCGGAGCGGGTCGGAATCTATCAGCCGGTCGGCGACACCGTCGGCGCCGGCGGCTTCATGCGCGCCATGCGCACCATCCCGATGTACGTCACCATCGCCGAGGCCATCCGGGACTACGCGCCCGACGCCTGGGTCATCAACTATACCAACCCCATGTCCCTGTGCGTCCGGACCCTGTATGAGGTCTTCCCCGGCGTCAAGGCCTTCGGCTGCTGCCACGAGGTTTTCGGCACCCAGAAGCTGCTGTGCGCCATGCTGGAGACGGAGGAGGGCATCCCGGGCGTCCGGCGGCAGGACCTGTATACCACCGTAACGGGGATCAACCATTTCACCTGGCTGACCACCGCCAGCTACGGTGGGATGGATCTGATGCCGCTGTACGCGAAGCTGGCGGACAAATATTTCGAGTCCGGATACGACGAGGGCGGCGACAACAACTGGATGAACTCCCATTTCAACTGCGCCCACCGGGTCAAGTTCGACCTGTTCCGCCGCTACGGCGCCATCGCCGCCGCCGGCGACCGCCATCTGGCGGAGTTCACCGCCCCCTGGTATACCGCCACCCCGGAAACGGTGAAATCCTGGAAGTTCTCCCTGACCTCCGTGGACTGGCGGGTGGAGGATCTGCACAACCGGCTCCGCCGCTCGGACGATCTGATCAGCGGGAAGGAGGAGCTGAAGCTGAAGCCCTCCGGCGAGGAAGGCCATCTGCTGCTCAAGGCAATCCTCGGACTGGGAGACCTCGTATCCAACGTCAACATCCCGAACCGGGGCCAGATTCCGAACCTGCCCCTGGGCGCCGTGGTGGAAACCAACGCCCTCTTCGGCCGCGACCGGATCGAGCCGCTGTTCGCCGGCGCCATGCCCGCCAACATCCTGCCGCTGGTGGCCCGGCACGTCTATAACCAGGAAAACACCCTGACGGCGGCGCTGCGCTGCGACCGGAAGCTGGGCCTTTCCACCTTCATGAACGATCCCCAGCTGGCCTCCGTCTCCATGGCGGACGGGCAGAAGCTCTTCGACGACATGCTGGAGAACCAGCGCCCCTGGCTCCCCAAGGCCTGGTTTAAGTAAGCTGTCAGACATCCGTGCAGCGGAGCCGCCTGGCGCGGTTTCCGCGTCCGCACCGGTTGAATAAAACCACAAAAAAAGGAGGAACCCCGATGAAGTACCGCCCCATGGGAAAGCTTGGCTTTCAGTCCTCCGCCTTCGGCCTCGGCTGCATGCGCTTTAACGGAGAAGCTTCCGGCGACAGCGTCATCGACGAGCGGAAGGCCATCTCCCTGATTCGCCGCGCCATCGACGGCGGCGTCACCTATCTGGATACCGCCTACGTCTATCTGGACAAGACCTCCGAAATCGTCCTGGGGAAGGCCCTGCGGGACGGATACCGGGAAAAGGTCACCATCGCCACCAAGATGCCCATCGAATACGTTCATAACCGGGCGGAGATGCAGGCGCTGCTGGACGGCGAGCTGAAGAAGCTGCAGACCGACCACGTCGATTTCTATCTCATGCACGGCATCAACCGGGAAAAATGGGAAACCTTCAAGTCCATCGGCGCCCCGGAATTCTTCGACGATATGAAAAAGGAAGGAAAAATCCGCTTCAGGTGCTTTTCCTTCCATGGACCCTATGAGGATTTTGAGTACATCCTGAAGGACTGGGACTGGGATATGGTTCAGATCCAGTACAACTTCATGGACGTGAACAACCAGGCCGGCACCCGCGGCCTGGAGCTGGCGGGACAGCTGGGCATTCCCGTCGTCATCATGGAGGGGCTCCTGGGCGGGCGGCTGTCCAAAGCCCCGGCCAACGTCCAGGCCCTGTATGACGCCTTCCCGGTCCGGCGCTCCCCGGTGGAGTGGGCCTTCCGGTGGCTCTGTAACCATCCCGCCGTCAGCGTCGTCCTCTCCGGCTGCAACGAGGCCGAACAGATTGACGATAACCTTCGCATCTTCGACACGGTAGCCCCCGGCATCATGAGCGCGGAGGAGCTCCGCCTCATGGAGCAGGTGCGGGCCGCCTACGTCAGCCGGACCAAAATTGGCTGCACCGGCTGCCGCTACTGCATGCCCTGCCCCAACGGGGTCGATATCCCGGGGATCTTCTCCGCCTGGAACAACGTTTCCCTGTACGAAACCGACCCGAAGACGGACTGGAACCTGAAGCAGATCCTGGAGAAGGGGGCCGGCGCCGACCGGTGCGTCGGCTGCGGTGCCTGCGAGGCCGCCTGTCCCCAGCATCTGGGCATCATCGAAGGCCTGCAGGCGGCCCGGCGGGAGCTCTTCTGCCCCTGACCGCGCCGCCTCAGGCGCCGGCGCCCTGCCGCGGCTGGCCGGCGGCTTCGGCCGGGCTTTCGTCCTCCGGCATCACCTGGATCGTCGGAACCGAGGCGCCCGCCGCGGTGAAGGCGGAGCGGGCCGCCGGGTTATACTGAAAATCATAAGCCCGCTTCTCCAGATCCTCCACCACGTCGCGGTTCACGTTTCCCGCGCCGGAGGTCAGCTCCGGCGCTTTGACGGAGGGTTCGGCCGCAGGCTCCGCCGGGGCGGCCGCCTCCACGGGAACCTCCGCCCGGGCCTTCTGGCCCGCTCCGGTTTCGCCGGCGTATGCCTGATCCGCCTTGCCGGTGCTCCTGTCTATTTCTGTTTTAATGGTTCTGACCGCCTCCGTGGCGGTTTTTTTGACGGTATCCGCCGCCTGGCGGATCCGCTGCTCGAATTCCCGATCCTCCCCCTCGCCCTCCAGGGTGATATGGTAGCCCAGGATCAGGCTCAGGACGATCCCCAGGATGGACATATGCGGCGCGAAGATCAGACAGGCCAGGGAAAACAGGCTAGACCAGTTCAGGATCGTGTTTCCGTCCTTTTTGGTGATCTTCAGCCGGTGATGATAGAGCTTCTGGAGAATGTTCACGACGGTGCTTCCGGACTTGCTTTCTTTTTGCATCTTTTCTTCCTCCTCTGTGAATGGTGATGGTGATTTCCTCGTTCCCGGGCCGCGGCGGGGTTACTGGCGCTGGATCAGCACGTCACCGCTGACCGTGGCAGCGCGAACCTGGATCGGGGCGTCGCTGCCCGCGTCAGAGATCCGGTTTTCGCATTCCCCGGAGCGGCTGGAGCATTCCGCGTGCACCGCCTCCAGATCGGCGGGCAGGAGAATCCGCAGGTCCCCGCTGGTGGTTTTCGCGTCCACCCGCTTCAGGCTTTCATTATCGATCACGGCCTCCGCGTCCCCGCTGACCGACTGCAGCTTCAGGGTGATCACCGACCCCCGGAACTCCGCGTCCCCGCTGACGCTCTTCATCCTCACGGTGTCATAGGCCCCCGCCGCAAAGACGTCTCCGCTCATGGTGCTCAGCTCCGCCTCCGCGGCGCTCGCCCGGAGCCTCACATCCCCGCTGGCCGTTCCCGCGACGATCTGATTCATGGTCGCGTCATTGGAGGGAATGATTTCGATATCCCCGCTGGCGGTATGCGTCCGCAGGGTTTCCACCGTCGGCCCCTGGCAGCTGATATCGCCGCTGGCGGTGTTCAGATCCAGCTCCCGGAGGACGCCGCCGGGCACCGCCACTTCCAGCGGGCTCGCGTAGCTCATCTGCGTCCGGAAGATGTTCACGACCTTTCCGACATAGTTCAGGATCCCGTCCAGCGAGAAATCGGCAGGCTTTTCCTCCTCCCGGACCATCTCCGTCATCCGCCGGAAGCGGTCGTTCCCCGTCACCCGGAGACCGTCCCCGCTGACCTCCCAGCTGATTCGCTCCGGATCTCCGCACCGCAGATGCAGCCGGCCGTCGGCGCTGGGAATCACCGAGATATCCTGATCCCGAAGGCTGACCTGCAGGGAGCGGATGTCGTCAAAGACCCAGTGCCCTTTTTCCGGCGCCTCCCCGGCCGCCGCGTCCGTTTCCCCGTCGGGCGCCGCGTCGGAGGCCGGCTCATCCGCCGGATCGGCCGCCGCCTCGCCGGTCTCCGGCTCCCCGCTCTCCTTCCGGGGATATTCCGCGATCACTTCCCGCATGCCCCGCAAGCTTTCCTCGATCACCCTGACGGCTTCGTCCTCCGTTTCGCCCCGAGCCACGAGATCCGCGAAATGCTCCTGGCAGTTGTTCATGACTTCCTCATGCAGCGCCAGCGTTTCCTCATTTTCGACGGTGCCGCTGAACAGCCCGTCCACGATGTCCCTGATCCGCTCGTTCATCCTTCTTCTCCCTCCCCCAGCAGGTCATCCAGCACCTTCCGGTTTTCCTGCCATCCTTTCCTTTCCTCCGCCAGCCGGGCCCGGCCCGCCTCCGTCAGATGATAGTACCTCCGCCGGGCGCCGACCGTTTCATTGCCCCAGTAGGACTGAATCAGGCCCGCGCTTTCCATGCGGCGGAACGCCGTATACAGCGTCGCCTCCTTCAGCTCCACCCGACCCTCGCTCAGCTCGCTGACTTCGCGGCTAATCTGATATCCGTACCCGTCCTTTTCCGCGAGCCTCCGCAGAATAATCGGATCCGTATACCCTCTCAGCAGATCCGCCGAAAGATTCATCAAATCACCTCCCGAGGTTCATCATACATCAATATACATCGCCTGTCAAGGTATATATTTTAATTTATGTATATTTCTTCATGAAATACTTGCCGGACAGGCATCTGAGGCTGCTGTCCCAAAAACCCATTTTTATGCACATGGTTCTTGACATCAACAAAACCCGTGATAAGATGATTTCCATCTGAATGGTCCAACCCTTCATTTATGAAAGGAGAATCCATTTCCATGACACTGCTGGAACTGATCGAAAAGAAAAAGCTCGGGAAGGAGCTGACCCGGGAGGAGCTGGCCTTTCTGGCCCGGGCGGCCGCGGATCATTCCGCCCCGGATTATCAGCTTGCCGCCCTGCTGATGGCCATCCGGCTCAACGGCATGACGGATCGGGAAACCGCCGATCTGACCCTGGCCATGCGGGATTCCGGGGACATCGCGGATCTTTCCGCCATTCCCGGGGTCAAGGTGGACAAGCATTCCACCGGCGGGGTCGGCGATACGGCCACCCTCGTGCTCGCCCCCCTGGCGGCAGCCTGCGGCGTGACGGTCGCCAAGATGAGCGGCCGGGGGCTCGGCCATACCGGCGGCACCCTGGACAAGCTGGAATCCATTCCGGGCATGCGGGTCGGCCTGACGGAGGCGGAATTTGTCCGCCAGGTTCAGGAAATCGGCGTTGCCGTCGTGGGGCAGACCGGGCGTCTGGCCCCCGCGGATAAGACCCTGTACGCCCTCCGGGACGTGACCTCCACCGTGGATTCCCTGCCGCTGATCGTCTCCTCCATCCTCAGCAAGAAGCTGGCCGCCGGGACGGACGCCATCGTACTGGACGTAAAGGCGGGCAGCGGCGCCATCATGCATACCCTGGAGGACAGCCTCGCCCTCGCCGAGGCCCTGGTGCGGGTCGGGGCGCTGGCCCACAAGCCGGTCATCGCGCTGGTCACCGGGATGGATCAGCCCCTCGGCACCCATGTCGGAAACGCCCTGGAGGTCAAGGAAGCCATCGATGTACTGGCCGGACGGGCCGAAGGAGATCTGCTGACGGTTTCCCTGCGGCTCGGCGGCTATATGATGCTCCTGGCCGGGCTGGTCGATCGGCCTGAGGACGGGGAAGCCCGGATGCGGAAGGCCCTGGCCTCCGGCGCCGGGCTGCGAAAGCTGAAGGAGATGATCGCAGCCCAGGGAGGCGATACGCGGGTCTGCGACGATGTCAGCCTGCTGCCACAGGCCCCGGTCATCCGGACCGTATCCTGCCGGCAGGCCGGGTTCGTCCGGTCGATGGATACCACTGCCCTGGGCCTGGCCGCCCAGGCGATGGGCGCCGGCCGCCTGTCCCTGGAGGATCAGCTGGATTACGCCGTCGGGTTCGTTCTTCCCGTCCGGATCGGAGACCGGGTCACGCCGGATACGCCCTTCTGCGAGCTTCACGCCCGGACGGAAGCGGACGCGGATCGGGCGGAAGCCACCATCCGTAGCGCCGTCCGGATCGGCGGGGCGCCCTGCGAACCGGCGCGGAATTTCTATGCGGTTGTCACGACCGAAGGCACCCGGCGCTTTGAGGAAAAGAGATGAACAAATCGTTTCTGCAGGGGATCCGCCACGGCCTTCCCATCGCGCTGGGATATCTGAGCGTCTCCTTCGCCTTTGGCATGAAGGCCCTTTCCGCCGGGCTGACCGTCCTTCAGGCCGTGCTGATTTCCATGACCAATCTGACCAGCGCCGGCCAGGTCGCCGCCCTGCCGCTGATGGCGGCGGGCGCTCCCCTGGCGGAAATGGCGCTGACCCAGCTGACCATCAACCTGCGCTATGCCCTGATGAGCCTGTCCCTGAGCCGCAAGCTGGACGGCTCCATGGGGACGCTGCAGCGGATGATCTTCTCCTTTGCCAACACGGATGAGATCTTCGCCGTCGCCTCCTCCCAGCCGGGGAAGGTCGGAAAGCATTATCTTTACGGGCTGATCCTGACCCCCTGGTTCGGCTGGACCCTGGGAACCCTGCTGGGCGCCGCCGCCGGAACCCTGCTGCCCGCCTTCGTCCGCAGCGCCCTGGGCATCGCCCTCTACGGCATGTTTCTGGCCATCATCCTGCCCCCGGCCCGAAAATGGAAGCCCATCCGGAACGTGATCGCGATGGCCGTGCTCCTCAGCCTGTGCTTCCGCTATATTCCCGGGCTGAACACCGTTTCCCCCGGCTTCGCCATCATCCTCTGCGCCGTGCCCGCCGCCGCCCTCGGCGCCGCGCTGTATCCGGCGAGAGAGGAGGAGCAGGAATGAAGTGGTCCGTCTTTCTGCCCTACCTGGCGGTTACCGCCGGGGTCACCTATCTGATCCGGATGCTGCCCATGACCCTGTTCCGGAAGGAAATCAAAAGCCGGTTCATCCGGTCCTTCCTGACCTATATCCCCTACACGGTGCTGGGGGCCATGACCTTTCCGGACGTCCTGTACTCCACCGGGGACATGCGCACCGCCATCTGCGGCGTCGCGGTCGCCGTGATCCTCGCCTGGCGCGGCCGCAGCCTTTTGACCGTCGCGCTGGCCGCCTGCTGCGCCGTCGCGCTGGCCCAGGGGGCGCTGCTGCTTTTCTGAGAGCGCCCGGACGACCCGGATATGCTACAATGATCGGGAGAGCAGTCCACGATCAACTGTCTGAATAAGAAAATAGGAAAAGGAGAAATGATCCCATGAAAAGATTCCTGAGCCTGATGCTGTCGCTTGTGATGCTTGCCTGCCTGTCCCTCCCGGCCTGGGCGGAGGAAGCCGCCGGTACGGAGAGCACTGTTCCCGCTGTGTTTGACGGGATGGTTTCGCTTCTCCGGGCCAACGCTCCCCGCAGGCTCATTTTCACGGAAGGCACCGACGCCCGCATTCTCGAAGCCGCCGCACGGCTGAAGCGGGAAGGCCTGATCACGCCCGTGCTCATCGGGCGCGCGGACGAGGTTGCGGCGGCCGCCAACGCAGGCGGCTTTGACATCGAGGGGCTGGAAATCCTCGATCCCGCCCTCTATCCGGAGATGGACCGGCTTGTGGATGATTTCGTCACCCTGCGCAAGGGCAAGGCGACCGCCGAGGACGCCCGGGAAATGCTCCTTCGCCCCAACTACTTCGGCACCATGCTGGTCAAGGAAGGGCTGGCCGACTGCCTGCTCGGCGGCGCGACCTACTCCACCGCCGATACCGTCCGTCCCGCGCTCCAGCTGGTCAAAACCCGGGAGGGCGCCAACCTGGTCTCCTCCTGCATGATTCTCCTCCGGGACGACGAAAAGCTCGCCATGGGCGACTGCGCCATCAACGTCTCCTACGCGGACAAGGTGGATGACCAGGGCAACGTCACCCTGAGCGCCGCTCAGCAGGTGGCGGAGGTCGCCGTTGAAACCGCGCGCACCGCCAGCCTTTTCGGCATCGAGCCCAAAATCGCGATGCTGTCCTACTCCACGAACGGCTCCGCCGCGGGCGCCGGCCCGGATCTGATGCGGGAGGCCACCGCCATCGTCAAAAAAACCCACCCCGAGCTCGCCTGCGACGGCGAAATGCAGTTTGACGCCGCCTTCGTTCCGGAAGTCGGCCAGCAGAAATTCCCCGGCAGCCCGGTCGCCGGCTACGCCAATACCTTTATCTTCCCGGAGATTCAGTCCGGCAACATCGGCTACAAGATCGCGCAGCGCCTCGGCGGTTTCATGGCCATCGGCCCCATTCTTCAGGGGCTCAACGCCCCCATCAACGACCTCTCCCGCGGATGCAACGCCGAGGAGGTCTACCTGATGAGCATTATCACCGCCGCCCAGAGCATCCGCGAATGAAGTAAATCATTTCAGCCTGAATATCGACATTCTGCTGTTGCTTTCCGGAATTCGAGCTGTGCGGTTGAGCCGCACAGCTCGAGATTTTTGTTGGCCGAAGCAAAACCGGATAGCTTCCCGTTTTGAAATCATATGTACGATTTTCAGATCTTTGCTTCCCTTTGGGCCATTTGCTTCGTATATACTGCAGAGGGCTGGTCGCACAGGCCGCTCTCCAGACCATCAGAACAAGGAGGATTGAAAAATGGAAAAGAAAATGATTGAACTGAGCGAAGAAATGTTAAACGAGGTTAACGGCGGGGTATACCGCACGGTGAACACCGGCGTTGACGGGCTGAATGCCGCGCTGCGCGCAGGCGCCGGCAAGGGCACGAAACAGATTGCTTCCATCCCCAACGGGGCTGTTGTGGATACCGTCACCGATCATCTGGTCTATGATGAAGCCTCCGGGCGGCATTTCGTTCAGGTGATCTACAATGGAAAGACCGGCTGGATCGCATCCTCACTGGTCGGTATGAGACGGTAACAGCAGAAAATTACCCGTTTCCATTCTCCAGCATGCGTTTCAAACAGGCAGCCCGAAACGTCTTCCCCAGCGGAATCATCTGATCTCTGCAAAGCGTAATCCATCTGGCATTGACCTGAGAGACATATTTCCGGTTGATGATGTAGCTTTTATGGCATTGAAGAAACTGATCATCAGGAAGACGGGCAAACACCTCCTGGAGCGTGCTGGTAATCTGACAGGGCGCTTCCCGATCCGTGGCATGAATCCGCGTATGCCGCTGTAGATGTTCAATATAGACAATATTGGCCCGATTGATGCGAACGATTTGATCCCGCGTTCTGAATACGAGCAGATTCTGAAGGTTATTCGCAGCCTGAGCCCAGCACAAATTCATACAGCGGGAAAACAGTTCCTCATTGATCGGATCAAACAGAAACCGCAGAGATTCCACTCCATAATGATCAAAGATAAACCCTTTTATCTTTCATCATCAGAATAATGGGAATGCCGCTTTGTTCCCGCTGAATCCGATACGCTGTTTCAAAGCCCGATACATCTCCCGGAAACGCTGACGCGATGAACAGAATATCCATGTTCAAGCTTTTTTCCCATGCGTCAATTAATTCATTGCTGGAACCAAAGGACTGAACAAACAGATCCTTTTCATGCCGATGAGTTTTTCCCCAGGTCATGATCATTGTCCGAAGATGCTCATGATGAACTATATCCGGGTCGCAAATAAAAACGTTCAAACAAAGAACCTCCATTCTGCAACCATTATTCCCGGATGCAAAACCCTTGAAACACCAATCTGTCAGCCGTTCCCTTCACCCGGTCCGGAAAAAGCTTCGATTTCTCCGAGAATTGCATGGACGCCACAATTGTACTGATAAACATCTTCCCCTTCGATTGAAACAAAATAGTTGAACCAGTAAGACGGCGTTCTGTAATGAACTGAAGGTTCATCCGAATACGTGCATGTCACTTTTGAGAAAGACATTTCAGAGAATCGGGGATATTTAGCACTCATAAAACGATCCGCGATGGATCTTGCTTCCTGCTCGCTCATGGGCGTTCCTTCCATATGCTCCGGGGTGGGTGCCGGCTCAGCCAGATTGATTTCCGTCAGCAGATTACCGTTTTCATCATAGGCCGGAATGGGTTCAGGCGTAGGGGCCGGCGGCGGAGCGGTTTTAATATCCGCAATATTCTTATCATACGCGAAGCTGGAATAGTCCCCTTTATAGAGCACTTCTCCGGTATAGCAGTGGATATACGCCGCGTATATCGTCTGCCCCTGTTTGTTGAGATAGATAAACCGATAAAGCGGGCCGACAATTCCATCGCAGGAATACATGGTTTCCTGGCGGCAAGTATATCGTGACGCGTTAAATCCGGAAAACTGTTTGAGCACCTTTTCCGCCGTTTTCTTCGCTCCGGAGGCTGATACGGTAAACTTTGAGTCATCAATCTTGTCCGTGTTCTTTTCCATGGGCGTTAATTTGATGGAGGCAGCAGGAACAAAGCCGATTATCTGACTGTCCAGAATCTGGACCAGACACCACCTGCTGTTATACTGACTGATTGCCACCCCGATTCCTTTGTTCTGTGTCGAAATGATTTCAGCATTTTTATCCGGTTCTTTATACAGATTTGTCTCCTTTTGCAGAACGCCTTCCTCCCATTTCTGGGTGGCCGCCGCAACAGGATGATCATTCAGATTGTCAATCTGCTCAATCCGAACATACCCTTTTACGGACTTGTTGGAAACCAGCGCCCAATGATCATCCACTTCCTCCAGGCTCATCCCCTGCTGCGCGTTCAGCATACCGACAATGGCCGCATGCTCATCCGGTGATTCCCGGAGATACAGGGTGTTTCCGTTGGAATAGATTTCCTGCCCAATCGCACTCGAAATCATCTTCACAAACTGAGACTGGACAAATCCCTCCTTCCCGCCGTAGGCGACATGCAGCCATCCCTCCGGAAGACCGTCTGATGATTCCAGAACGTTGAGGAGGGAACCGTTTTTTACTTTGGTGACGATCTTCGACTTTTGATCCGGCTCTTTTCTCACATTCAGGCTTCCCCCGTTCTCTGTGAAGACCTTCCCGGATTCGGCGAAAGCTGAACCAATCATCATGAGAAGGCCACTCAGAAGTGCCAGCATTTTCCAAATAATTGATTTCACGTTAGCGCATCCTTTCTAAATGTATTTGCAATAATGTTGCAATAAATTTATAACATATTTGGAAAGAAACAAGTGTATAGATTGACTGTTTGGTGCTTGAAATTGATTATACAGCTAAAACATGGGAGACATGCCTGGGCCTGTTTCTTTTGGCAGCACCGAACCTTGCCAGCTGGATCATCGGAAAGGCCGCCGATCTGCTGTACAGGATACTGGGATTCATCACAGCCTGATTTATCGCCCAGTTTTATCACCCACTTTATCACCCAGCCGCTTCTTCGGAGGCGGCTTTTCCATACTTGGCGACTTTGCGCTAACTTTGCCGCACTTGATAGAAAACAAAGATAGGAAATTCCGGACCCGATTCATTGTATGCAACCTCCTTTCTGACATTCCGTTCTGCCAGGCAGTATCATGCCATCAGAAAGGCTTGGATCCTGAAAAAAAACCAAACGACATGTATATGACTCAAAACACATAATTTATTCGTATATACAGAATCTCCCTGGATAACGAAGTGCAAAAAAGTGCATATTTAACAAATGCTGCCTGGCTATTAGCCTTGCCCTTCCCCGGGGCCAGAATAACCCTCTATCTCTCCCAGAATCGCATGGACACCGCATCCGTATTGAACCACATCTTCCTCGTCAACGGAACAAAAATAATAAAATACATAAACGGGCGTTCTGTTGAGATTGGAAGGTGTATCATCGTACCGACATGTCACTTTTGAGAAAGACATTTCAGAAAACCGGGGGTATTTTGCGCTCAGGAAACGGTCCGCAATGGACCTTGCTTCCTGCTCGCTCATGGGCGTTCCTTCCATATGCTCCGGGGTGGGTGCCGGCTCAGCCAGATTGATTTCCGTCAGCAGATTACCGTTTTCATCATAGGCCGGAATCGGTTCAGGCGTGGGAGCCGGCGGCGGAGCGGTTTTTATATCCGCAATATTCTTATCATACACGAAGCTGGAATAGTCCCCTTTATAAAGCACTTCTCCGGTATAGCAATGGATATACGCCGCGTATATCATCTGCCCCTGTTTGTTGAGGTAGATAAACCGATAAAGCGGGCCGACAATTCCATCGCAGGAATACATGGTTTCCTGGCGGCAGGTATAATGAGAGGCGTTAAATCCTGAAAACTGTTTCAGCGCCTTTTCCGCCGTTTTCTTCGCTCCTGAGGCCGATACGGTAAACTTTGAGTCGTCAATCTTATCCGTGTTCTTTTCCATGGGCGTTAATTTGATGGAGGCAGCAGGAACAAAGCCGATTATCTGACTGTCCAGAATCTGAACCAGACACCACCTGCTGTTATACTGACTGATTGCCACCCCGATTCCTTTGTTCTGTGTCGAAATGATTTCAGCATTTTTATCCGGTTCTTTATACAGATTCGTCTCCTTTTGCAGAACACCTTCCTCCCATTTCTGGGTAGCTGCCGCAACAGGGTGATCGTTCAGATTGTCAATCTGCTCAATCCGTACGTACCCTTTTACGGACTTATTGGAAACCAGCGCCCAATGATCATCCACTTCCTCCAGGCTCATCCCCTGCTGTGCGTTCAGCATACCAACAATGGCCGCATTCTCGTCCGGTGATTCCCGGAGATACAGGGTATTCCCGTTGGAATAGATTTCCTGCCCAATCGCACTGGAAATCATCTTCACAAACTGAGACTGGACAAATCCCTCCTTCCCGCCGTAGGCGACATGCAGCCATCCCTCCGGAAGACCGTCTGATGATTCCAGAACGTTGAGGAGGGAACCGTTTTTTACTTTGGTGACGATCTTCGATTTTTGATCCGGCTCTTTTCTCATGTTCAGGCTTCCCCCGTTCTCTGTGGAAACTTTCCCGGATTCGGCAAACGCCGAGCCGATCAGCATGAGAATTCCACACAGAAGTGCCAGTGTTTTACGATTCATTGATTTCACGTTATTGCATCCTTTCTAAATGTATTTGCAATAATATTGCAATAAATTTATAACATATTCAAAGGGATTTATGGGCCCAGATTGATTATCTGACCTTTCAAAATGATCATTTGGCTACACTCCGCTATATCCGGAATTTAGATGCTAAATCCTTCGTTGCTGTCAACATGACATGAAATTAATTCCATACAACTGAAATATGACACGAACAGCATGGATTTCCGCAATACCGGGAAGGGATCATATTAGAAAAAAAGAAAAGAATTGCACATTCTCTCATCTTCCGGATAAAGTGAATGGTTTTGCTAAATGGAATATGGTAAACTTAACTGTCCTGATTACAGCGTTGGAAAACCGGAGGCTGTGTTATGCAGATTGTAATATGCGATGATGAATCCATTTATTTAACTTCCGTTGCAAACCAAATTCTGTTGTGGGGCGAGAAAAGCCAGCGCGCAAAATCTCTGACCGTAAAGTCATTCAAATCTACCGAGGATCTGCTGGAGGCATGGACTAACGGAATGTCCATCGATCTGCTTTTTGTTGACATCCAGATACCGGGCGAGCTAAGCGGCATGGAACTGGCCAAAATCATTCATCAAAAGGATGAATATGTCCCGATCGCGTTTATTACCAACTACGCGGAATATGCGTACGAGGGATATTCTGTCAATGCGCTGCGCTATCTCCGTAAACCTTTGCTGCAGCGGGACATTGACGTTTGCATGGATATTGCCTGGCGGCAATGGATTAACAGGCAAAATGTTTTTCTGTCCCTGGTAACAAATTCTCAATCGATCCACGTGCCCGTTCAAGCGATTATCTACGCGGAGGTTCTTGCGCATAGACTGCGTATTTGTACAGCGGATGAAATCGGGCAATACGAGATTAGAAGCACTTTGGATCAGCTGGAAAGCAAACTTCCTGACAGTCAATTTGTTCGCTGTCATAAAAGCTTTCCGGTAAGCCTGCGACACGTTCGAAAATACAAGAGCGGCGTCCTGACGATTTCCTCAGGGCTGGAAATCCCGGTTGGACGAAAATATACTCAGACATTTGCAAATAAGTTCAGGGCCTACTATCAGGGAGACGAAGCATAATGTGGCTGGTGTTCGAAATTGGCGTTAATCTTTATCAGGCCTTGCTGATGATCTATTTCGTCAACAAGCGCTGCCATCTCAAGGAGCATCCTTTGTTGCTTGACGGCGTAATGGTTGTCGTGACCGCCCTTGCCATCTGTGGAACGAATGCGCTGAATGCTCCTTTGCTGGACAATGCCGTACTGCTCGTCCCGCTGGGATACTCGCTGTGGATGCGAAAGTCAAAAGGATTAGCTGCCGTTTTCTGGTGCATCGTACTCTGTGTTATTTTTACGGTGGATGCCACGATTACCAGCGGAGCCATTACATTAATTACAGGCTCAAGCTGGGAATACATGCTGCGACAAAATGATATTCGGGTGCTGTATATTATAACAGCCAATCTGGTTCATACGCTGATGATCGTTGGAATTGGAAATATAGGTTCCGGAAGACATATCCTTTCCGGTGGAACTACACTCTGTTTCCTGCTTTCATTGGCTGTTCAGTTTGCCGTAGCGGCCTGCTTCTTTTGTATCCGGGTTGCCAATTCCGCCATAACTCCCGCCGCGACTTACGGAAGCATCGGATCCCTGGCTTCCATGATTCTGACAATCCTGTTCTATGAAATGATGATCAGGCAGGCAGAAAAGCAGCGAAGGCTGGAATATGATATACAAACAACTCAGATGATCAGCGATCATCAAGACGAAATAAAAGAAATATACTCCAACATGCTTTCGACACAGCATGATTTACGGCATCGGATCACCGTTGCGGAGAAAATTCTTGCTGAAGAGGGGAAGGACGCTCCAAAGGCCGCCATGGATCTTCTCAAGGATACGACCGTGCTCAATGAGTTTATTACCGGAAACGTTGCAGTGGACGCTGTTCTGGCAGCCAAAGCGGCCGTCATGAAAAAAGCTGAAATTCAGTTTGTATTTAACTCATGCCCATTGAATCAACTTCCGCTTCCTGAAAGGCAATTTGTCATTATGCTCTCAAACATGTTGGATAATGCGATAGAAGGAATCATGCGCATGAAGAATGCCTCGGCGAGAGAGGTAGCTCTGTCTTTCTCGCGAAACTGGGATATTTTTTCCATTGTCTGTGTTAATGATGTGGACCCCAGAACCGTTGTTCGGAGAGACGATACTTTCCTGTCCGCTAAAGAGCAGCGCTTTGCTCATGGATACGGAACGGAAAACATGAAAAGAATCGTTGAGGAAGCCGGCGGGCTCATTGATTACGCTGTGGGTAATCATAAGTTTTCTGTAAAAGTTTTACTGCCTGTGGAGGAATGAAGATGCTGTTGTCCATTGCAAACCGTATCAGCCTTTACCTGATGAAGGAAAACCCTGATCAGGATCCGATAGAGGCCTGTACGTATGGGATTGATATTGTGCTTTACACCTTGATCAGCACAGCAGGATTGACCCTCATCGGATCACTGTTTCTTACGTTCGGTCAGACGGCTCTTCTGATTGCCGTGTATTACGCGAACCAAATGAGTGGAGGCGGTTATCATGCCTCCACTCATACAAAGTGCTTTTTTTCTATGACCGCTGGTTTGCTGTTCAGTGCTTTTGTGATTTGGTTTATAAACGGCTCGCTGTCAATTGTTATTCCTACGTCCTGCACGGCATTGCTAGTTTTATGGAAATATCCTGTAATACTTCACAAAAACAAGCAATACCTTTCAACGATCATGACCGTAATGAAAAATCGAGCCAGACTTATTTCAGGACTGTCTTTCTTCATCACTGTTGCACTGTATTTCAACCCTGCTCTCTCCGAAGCTGCCATGATGGGAATGATCATGGCCGCAGTCTCCAGGCTTTCATCTATAGTATTAACGCGGGCGTCGAAAGCGCCTGCTCCGTGACCCGCAGGTCAGGATTCTATCCAGTTTTTCCAGTAATGTCATCTGCGCTTATCCCCCGGATTCCCCTGTCAATTCCCGTTCAGCAGCTCCGACGAAGCCGGTACAACAATGGTAAACGCGCCTTTGAGGAACGGAACGGTTGCGACCGTGTTCTCCGGCTGATCCTCTACGTCGGCCATCGCCCAGTTGCCAAAATCGCCCGCCTCCATCCAGAAAACAACGTCCGTTATTTGGGAGCTCAGCGCGATGGCTCTCGCGGCCGTATCAATCGGTACGAATTCAACGTTCATCGCGAGCCGTTTTCCGATTTCAGACACAAGCGCCGTATTGAAGCCGATAGGATTCCCGGCTTCAGAGAAGTAATCCATCGGCGGACGGTCGCCCGTCAGCGCGACCCGCAGGGTCTGCGCGCCATCGAATGTTTCCGGCACAATCGCTTCGGGCTCCGCGCCCGCGATGACTTCGTCAACGTACTGCTTCTTCAGGGCCTCCAGCGTCCCGTCGGACTTCATGGACTCGATTGCTTCTGAAATCCGGTCGCGCAGCGCGGTGTCCTCCCCGCGGAGCAGCATGGAGAAATTCAAGGCATAGGAGGGAACGCTTTCAGGGGGATTATAGATCGTATATTCTTCCGTTCTTGAAAGCAAATATTTGGCCGTATATTCATCAAGCGCCATCCCGGTGATGTGTCCGCTGGCAAGCGCTGAAACCATGCTGTTCAGATTATCGAAAAACTGATAGCGGGAAAACGGTACTTTGCTGAAATAGCTTTCCGAAATGGCTTCGGTCAGCGTGGTTTCATCCACATTCAGCTTCGTCAGGCGTCCAAGCACGCCCTGCTCCTCCGCCAAAGCCGCGGTATTCAGTACGGACAGCATCAGAAGTACGATGATCGTCAGGATCGAAGCGCTCTTTTTCATGATTACTCCTCGCATCAATAGAATCATTCGATATTATACCGTACAGGCCACAACTTTGCAACAAATCAGCGGCACCTTGGCAAGCACGGACGGATGAATTCATGAACATGCCTTCAGCGGTTTCAGTCCCTTCAGATAAAACCGATCCATGGTGCTGTGAACGACGCAGTCCGGCCGGGGGATTTCCCGATATCCGGTTTTCTCGTAGATATGGATCGCTGCCTGCAGATTCGTATGGGTTTCCAGGTAGATCTGCCGATATCCCATCTCCCGGGCCCGGGCCTCGATGTAAGCAAGCAGATCATAGCCGTAGCCGTGACCCTTGACGCTGTCATCCAGATACAGCTTCTGCAGCTCGCAGCAGCGGGGAAAACCCGGGAACTCCGCGCAGCCGGCTCCGCCGACAACCCGGCCGTCATCAAGCAGCACACAGTATGCCCGGTCCGGATGCGCATAATAATCCGACAGATGATCCAGGCCTTCGTCATAATATGCCGTTCCCGGAATATCCAGATGGTATGCTTTCAGATTGGCGCGGATCAGTCCGGCCAGGGCTGCGTCGTGCCCGGGCAAAAGCGGTTCAATCCTCATCATGAAAAATCTGCCGGCGAAGCTCCGGGATGGACAGTCCCCGCTCCTCCGCGATCCTTGCCAGGTCGTCATATTCCAGCTTGGCGCGGCGCACCCCCATGCCGGAGGCGGTTTTGATCCGGACCGGCCCGAAGGGGGTCTCCTTCGTCGTGATCTCCCGGTCAAGGACATAGCGGCTCAGATCCTGCCGCCGGATGCCCAGCGTGGTCGTATGCTTCATCATGGTCTCCGCCATGCGGTCCGCTTCCTCCGGCCGGCAGATCACGCTGAACAGGACGCCCGGCCGGCTCTTTTTCATCCCGATCGGCTGGGTATAGACCTCGTAGGCTCCGGCCTTAAACATCTGATCCATGGCAAAGCCCAGCTCCTCGCCGGTCATGTCGTCCACATTGCACTCCAGCTTCGTCACCCACTGGCGCTCCCCTTCCCGGATTCCCAGGAAGGCCCGCACGCAGTTGGCCCGCTCGAAGTCCTTCTTTCCCATGCCGTAGCCGATGGCCTGCACCGACATCACCGGCCGGTCCCCGAAGGAAGAAACAAAATGCTTCAGGAGGGCCGCCCCCGTCGGGGTACACAGCTCTCCCTGAACCTTGCCGCCATAGGTGGGAACATCCTTCAGAATCAGCGCGGTCGCCGGCGCGGGCACGGGAAGAACGCCGTGCATGCAGCGCACATAGCCGCTGCCCACGTGCACCGGGGAGGCCACGATCTGCTCCGCGCCGATCATCTCCATCAGCAGGCAGACCCCCACCACGTCCGCCACCGCGTCCATGGTTCCGACCTCGTGAAAATGAATCTCGCTGACCGGATGGCCGTGAACCCGGCTTTCCGCTTCAGCGATCAGCCCATAGACCGCTTTGGCGTCCGCCCTGACCTTCCCGGAAACCGGCAGGGAGTCGAGCAGCGCCTCAATATCCGCCATGGAAGCATGGGAATGGTGATGATGTTCATGGCCGTGGTCATGATCATGGCCATGGTCATGATGGTGGTCATGGTCGTGGTCATGATGGTGCTCGTGGTCATGATGATCCAGGGATTCCTCTTCCTCCCCGTTCACCGTCACCTTCATATGCGTCCCGGTAATGCCGCATTTTTCCGCCGGCTCCGCCTCAACCCGCACGCCGGGAATGCCCAGAGCGTTCATCCGCTCCAGAAAAACATTCCGGTCCGGCAGAAGCTCAGACAGCGCCGCCATCAGCATATCCCCCGCGGCCCCCATGCCGCACTCCAGATACAGTGTTTTCATACGGTCTTTCTCCTCTGTGAATGGTAATTCACGTCTGCCATTTTATCTCTTCTTCGTCGTTTTGTTCAGCGAGAGTCCGGCACGATCCATCGCCGTAACCAGCACCGGGATCAGAATCAGATGCAGAATAATCCCCGGAACCGCGTTTGTAAAGGCGCCCGCCAGAAACAGCGCCCAGGTAAAGCTGCTGCCGGAGAGTCCGGCCAGAATCACCCGCGCAGCGCCCCAGACCAGGCGGCCGGCGATCATGGACAGAATCAGCGCCGTATAAAGCCCCCCAACATTTTGCGGAAGCTTCCGAACCAGCCAGCCGGCCATCGCCCCGTACGTCGCCAGCTCGAACATCATGGCCACCGCGGCCGGATACATGGCGGGCATACCGAAAAGCACCGACCGGAGGATCGGCGCGATCAGCCCCACCGTCAGGCCATAGGGCCAGCCGCACATAAACCCACACAGAAGCACCGGAATATGCATGGGGCTCAGCATGGCGCCAATCTCCGGAATCTGGCCCGTGATAAAGGGCAGCACCAGTGCGATTGCCAGATACAGCGCCGCGTAGGTCCATTTCCGAATTTGCAACGATGTCATTTTGAGCTCTTATTCCTTTCAGCGGCTTTCCCTGTTATTTCTTTCGCCCCGGCGATCCCGCCGGGCCCATTGCCCGCGCGCGTTTTTTCCAATCCGGGCACGGGAACCGCGAATCATCATAACACAGGAAAAGAAATCTTGACAAGGGGATTCCGGTTCCGGCCATCCGAAAAAACGGGCACCAGGATTTTACCCGGTGTCCGTCTTTTCTGTATCATGATTCCCCCGGAATCAGTCCTCTTCTTCCTCCTCCGGCAGGTCGGCATTATGGTAGACGTTCTGCACGTCGTCGTTTTCCTCCAGCAGATCCAGCATCTTCTGGATCTTCAGAATCGTATCCGGATCCGTGACCGCCACGGTGTTCTGCGGAATCTTCTGCACATCGGCGGACAGGAAGGTCAGGCCCTGCTTCTCCAGGGCTTCCCGCACGGCGCTGAACTCGTTGGGCGCGGTATAGATTTCGAAGACATCGTCATCCGCCTTAACATCCTCCGCGCCGGCGTCCAGGGCGATCATCATCATCTCGTCCTCATCGCTGCCGGGCTCCCGCTCCACCACAAGCACGCCGCGCTCATCGAACATAAAGCCCACGGAGCCGGTGGTGCCGAGGTTGCCGCCGTATTTGGCGAAGCAGTGGCGGACATCGCTGGCCGTGCGGTTCCGGTTGTCGGAAATCGTATCGACGATGACCGCCACCCCGCCCGGCGCGTAGCCTTCATAGGTGATCTCCTCGTAGACCACGTTGCTCAGCTCGCCGCTGGCCTTTTTGATGGAGCGCTGAATGTTATCGTTGGGCATATTATTCGCCTTCGCCTTGGCGATGACGTCTCGCAGCTTGCCGTTGGATTCCGGATTGGCTCCGCCCTCCCGCACCGCGATGGCGATCTCCCGGCCGATCTTGGTAAAGACCGCACCGCGCTGCGCGTCCGCCTTGCCCTTCTTCGCCTGTATGTTATGCCACTTGGAATGTCCGGACATGTTCTTCCTCCCCGTTTTTCATCGGATCCCGGCTGAGATCACTTATTGTGGTGATTATGGGTAATCCAGTCGTAGTTCTTCAGGTGCATGGTCAGGTGGCGGGGCAGGCCTTCCACCATCATGGGGGAATACTGGCCCTGAATCAGCGGACGCACATAGTCCAGGAACTCCTCGGTCACATAGTTCCCGGCCTTATTGATCCAGTTTCTCGGAACCACCTTTTCATCGTTGGCGATGCGGTGAACGTCATTGACGTCCGTCGCGCTCTGGTAGGGATCATCCGACACGCGGACGATGACCACCATGACGCCGGTGCGGCCTTCATCCGCCGCCTTGACGCAGGCGCCGCCCACGTTGAAGGCTTCGTCCACGTCGATCTTGCTGGCCAGGTGCGCCGCCGCCCGCTGCAGGGTGGAGAGCTCCACCGCCCGGGTCTTGCAGCCCAGCTTCTTCTGCACGACGCCCGCCAGGTAGGAGGCCGTACCGGTCATCTGGATATGGCCGAAGGCGTCCTTCGTTTCGGAGCCGGAGGAATTCTCGCAGACATACCGCCCGTCCGCCGTCCGGATGCCCTCGGAAACGACGGCCACCACGACGTCCTTCTTCTCCAGCAGCTTCTGGACGCTCTCGACGAACTTATCGACATCGAAGGTCAGCTCCGGCAGATAGATCAGATCTGGGCCTTCGCAGTCCTCCCCGCGGGACAGGGCCGCCGCGCCCGTCAGCCAGCCGGCGTTCCGACCCATGATCTCGATGATATTGACGTTCTTCTTCTTATAGGAGAAGCCCATGGCGTCGCAGATGATCTCCTTGGTGGAGGTGGCGATATACTTGGCCGCGCTGCCGAAGCCGGGGGTATGGTCCGTCATGGCCAGGTCGTTATCGATCGTCTTCGGGCAGCCGACGAAGCGCTGCTTCGCGCCGGTCAGCATGGAATAATCCGTCAGCTTCTTGATCGTATCCATGGAGTCGTTGCCGCCGATATAGATGAACACCTCGATCTCCAGCTTGTTCAGCAGCTCGAAGATCCGCTCGTAAACGGACTTGTCCTCATGAATATCCGGCAGCTTGTAGCGACAGGTTCCCAGGAAGGCGGAAGGCGTCCGCTTCAGGAGCTCCAGATCCAGCTCGTTCTTGATATGGTTGCTCAGATCGATATACTGCTCATCCAGGAAGCCCTGAATGCCGTTGCGCATGCCGTACACCTTGTTGAAGCCGCGCTCCTTCGCGGTCTTGAACACGCCCGCCAGGCTGGAGTTGATGACGGCGGTCGGGCCGCCGGACTGTCCTACGATCACATTTCCCTTCATGTTGAGTAAATCCTTTCTATCTTAATTTGTCCTTTGGATAACCGATTAAAACAACCTGTGGTTGTTCGGAACACGGGGGAATTCTGCGGAACTCGGGGACAGTCCCCGGGTTCCGATTCAGTGTTCCGCTCAGCCCCGGGAGATGATGCTGTGGCGCTCCGGCCCGACGGAGATCCACTTGATCACCGCGCCGACCGCCTCCTCAATCCGCTTCACATAGGCCTTGGCTTCCTCCGGCAGATCCCACCAGTTCCGGATCCCGGAAATATCCCGCTGCCAGCCGGGCATCATCTCGATCACCGGCTCGCACCTTCCCAGCACCGACGGGAAGGGCATGGCGTCAATCTCTCTTCCGTTCAGCTTATAGCGCACGCAGACCGGAATCTCATCCAGCTTGCTGAGCACGTCCAGCTTGGTCAGCGCGATCTCCGTCGCTCCCTGCACCTGCACCCCGTAGCGGGTGGCCACCAGGTCGATCGGGCCCACCCGGTGCGGCTTATGGCCGTCGAACTCGCCGCCGATCTGCCGCAGGCGGTCCGCCTCGTCCCCGAACATCTCGCAGACGAAGGGGCCCTCGCCCACGCAGCTGGAATAGGCCTTCACCACGCCGATGACCCGCTCGATCTCCACCCCCGGCATCCCGGAGCCGATAGGCGCGAAGCTGGCCAGCACGTTGGAGGAGGTGGTATACGGATAGATTCCGTAATCCAGGTCCCGCAGGGCGCCCAGCTGGCCCTCGAACAGGATCCGCTTGTGATGCCTGTGGGCATCCACCAGATAGGACCGGGTATCCCGGATAAAGAGCTTCAGCGGCGCGCAGTACTGCGCCAGCCAGTCGTCAATCTCCTTCTCTGTCACCGGCTCGGCGCCGTAAACCCCCGTCAGCACCAGATTCTTCCACTCCCGGAGGCTTTCCAGGTGCTGCTTGAGGATATCCGGATAGAACAGCTCGCCGGCCAGCACGGTCTTTTTCTGATACTTGTCGGAATAGAAGGGCGCGATCCCCTTCTTGGTGGAGCCGAACTTCTGATCCTTCAGCCGGGCTTCCTCCAGCGCGTCGAGCTGCCGGTGCCACGGGAGCAGCAGGGACGCCCGCTCGCTGATCATCAGATTTTCCGGCGTAATGGAGACGCCCTTGTTCTGCAGCTCCCGGATCTCCAGAATCAGATGCTCCGGATCCAGGGCCACCCCGTTCCCGATGACGTTCACAACGCCCTTCCGGAACACGCCGGAGGGCAGCATGTGCAGCATGAACTGCCCGTACCGGTTAATGACCGTATGCCCGGCGTTGCCGCCGCCCTGATACCGCACGACCACATCAAAGGACTCCGTCAGAAGGTCCACCATCCGGCCCTTTCCTTCGTCCCCCCAGTTGATACCCACAATCGCGGTACAAGCCATCGTTCAATCCCCTCTCGGAATTTTCCCTTTATTTCTTTTCGCGGAAAAGGAACGAAGCAGCCCCGCCCCGCACCTTTCTCAGTCCGCAAGCCTGTTGATTATTCTACCCCCGCTGACCCGGTTTTGTCAACGACCGGTCAGCTGCCCAGATAGGCCTTCCGGACATTGTCGTCGTGCAGCAGATCCTCCGCCGCGCCGCTCATGGTGATCCGTCCGGTCTCCATGACATAGGCCCGGTTCGCGACGGACAGGGCCATCTGCGCGTTCTGCTCCACCAGCAGGATCGTCGTTCCGGACCGGTGCAGCTCCCGGATAATGTCAAAGATCTGCTCCACCAGGATCGGCGCCAGGCCCATGCTGGGCTCATCGAGCATCATCAGCTTCGGCTTGCTCATCAGCGCCCGCCCCATGGCCAGCATCTGCTGCTCGCCGCCGGACAGGGTGCCGGCGATCTGCCTCTCCCGCTCCTTCAGGCGGGGGAAGAAGGAATAGACATGCTCCATGGAGGCCTCCAGCTCTTCATTCGGCCGGGAGTAGCCCCCCATGATCAGGTTATCCCGGACCGTCATCTGCTGGAAGATTCTCCGGCCCTCCGGGCACAGGCTCAGGCCCTGATAGACCATTTTGGAGGCCGCCGTGCCCTCCACCGGCAGGCCGGAGAAGGCGATCGTCCCCTGCCGGGGCTTCAGGAGGCCGGCGATCGTGTTCAGGGTTGTGGATTTTCCCGCGCCGTTGGCGCCGATCAGCGTCACGATTTCCCCCTCGCTGACCTCCAGCGAGATGCCCTTGATCGCATGAATGGCGCCGTAATACACGTGCAGATTATTGACCTTCAGCAGTGGAAGCTGTTCCTGTCCGCTCATGCCTTCGCC
>JAFRHH010000081.1 GCA_017433405.1 Clostridia bacterium
GAACGAAGTCGAGCGCGGCCAGGTGCTGGCGAAGCCCGGCTCCATTCATCCGCATACCCACTGCATCGGCCAGGTGTACGTACTGACGAAGGAAGAGGGCGGACGGCATACCCCGTTCTTCAACGGCTATCGTCCCCAGTTCTACTTCCGGACGACGGACGTGACCGGCGACATCAAGCTGCCCGAGGGCGTTGAAATGGTGATGCCCGGCGACAACATCGACATGGAAATCACCCTGATCACCCCCATCGCCATGGAGCAGGGACTGCGCTTCGCGATCCGTGAAGGCGGCCGTACCGTTGGCTCCGGCGTTGTGGCCAAGGTCATCGAATAATTCACCCGCATATCCGGAACGCTCCCGACCCGGGAGCGTTCCTTTTTTCGGACTGTTTCTTTTCGGGTTTTCCCTGTTTCAGACATTCCCTGTTTCACGCGTGGCCGCGCGGTAAACGAATCGTTTTTTTCAGGAGGCTCATCATGTATCACTATCAGTGCCGGGGCACCTGCTCCACCTCCATCGATCTGGAGATTCAGGACGGCATTATTACCTACTGCAAAATCAATCAGGGCTGCCGCGGCAATACCGTCGGCGTGGCGAAGCTGGCCGTCGGACGCAGGGCGGATGAAGTCGCCGCCGAGCTGGAGGGGATTCCCTGCCGCGGCAATACCTCCTGCCCCGATCAGCTGGCAAAGGCCATCCGGTCCTATCCCGCCGGGGCATGACAGGAAAGGAGTTCACCCTTGAATCCAGAAAATCAGACCCCTGTATCCTTTGACCAGATGGATCTGTCCCCGGAGATCCTCAAAGCCGTAGAAGCGATGGGCTTTCAGGAACCCTCCACCGTCCAGGCGCGGACCATTCCGCTGATGATGTCCGGGACGGATATTAACGCCATCGCGCCCACCGGCACCGGAAAAACCTGCGCCTTCGGCATCCCCATGCTGGAATACGTCCAGCTGAAGGATTCCCGCGTGCAGGAGATTGTGCTGGCGCCGACCCGGGAGCTGGCGCTGCAGATCGGCGAGGAGCTGACAGCCCTCGCCCGCTTCATCCAGGGGGTTCGCATCGCCGTCATCTACGGCGGGCAGCCCATCTCCCGGCAGATCTCCGCCCTGAAGCGGAATCCGCAGATTGTTATCGCCACCCCCGGCCGGCTGCTCGACCATATGCAGCGGGGGAACATCCGGCTGAACGCGGTGCATACCATGGTGCTCGACGAGGCGGACGAAATGCTGAACATGGGCTTCGTCAAGGACGTGACACGCATCATCGAGGCCACCCCGCCGGACCGGCAGCTGGTGCTCTTCTCCGCCACAACCAACCAGGATGTACTGACCATCGCCTGGAAATATCAGCATGACCCGGTGGAGATCGTGGTGGAGGCCACGAAGAAAGACCGGCCCCAGATCACCCAGTACGTGATCGCCACGGAGCCCAACGAAAAGACGGATCATCTCCTCTATCTGCTGGACGCGGACGTGTATCAGCGGGTCATGATCTTCTGCAACACGAAGTTCATGACCGACAAGCTGACCAGCCGCCTCTGCAAGGAGGGGTACAACGCCCAGTGCCTGCACGGGGACATTCCCCAGGCGAAGCGCAACGTCGTCATGAACGACTTCAAGCGGGGGCGCTTCCCCATTCTCGTCTCCACGGACGTGGCGGCCCGGGGCATCGACGTGGACGATGTTGAGGCGGTCATTAACTACGACCTGCCCAACGAGAACGAATACTATCTGCACCGGATCGGCCGCACCGGCCGCGCCCACAAGCACGGCGTCAGCTTTTCCCTGGTCACCTTCCGGGAGAGCGTCCGGATGGATGAAATTCTCAAATACATGATCACCGTGCCGACCCCGCTGCATTTTAAGGACGGGGTGCTGCGCCGGGAGGATGAGCAGCCTTTCTTTGAGCATATCTGACTGTGGAAAGTCCCGTTCTGAACTTCAGAACGGGGCCTTTAAAAAGGAGCCGTGAATCTCAGGATGGCAATCCTGTTCACAGCTCCTTTTTGTAACCGTTTTTCGTTCCAGGTTCTCATCCGCGGCGGGCGGCAAAGCACTCGCTGCAGTACACGGGACGATCCTCCTTCGGCTCGAAAGGAACCTGGGTAGGCTTCCCGCATTCCGCGCAGATGGCGTCAAACATCTGGCGCGGAGCGCCGGATGCGCGGCTGGCTTTCCGGGCCTGACGGCAGGCCTTGCACCGGGTGGGCTCGTTCTGGAATCCCTTTTCCGCATAGAACTCCTGTTCTCCGGCGGTAAAAACGAACTCCGCTCCGCAGTCCTTGCAAACCAGCGTTTTGTCTTCGTACATGATCCGGTAACCCCCATACAGTTTAAAATAGGTGATTTCCCCCGGCTGACCTGGTCTTTGACCCCACACTCGCCGCCTGGAAGGTTGCTCCGCGCTTCCGCGCCCTCACGCGCTCCTCTCGGGGACGACGCCCCCGGACGGACTTACATCTAGACCGCACCATGCTCCCCGCCGCTTTTCAGCGGATTACGTGGACCGTTTTGCCTGCGACTGGCCTCGGCTTGCAACCACAGACCCGAAGGAATTCAACCGGCGACATTATAGCCCCCCGGCTTTAAAAATGCAATTCATTCTTCCTGAAAACCGTGAAAAAGACAGGGAAAGTGTACCATATTTTACCATTTTAAATTCAAATACCTTTGTTTTCCAGCTGTCCAGATACGTCCCCCTGTCTTGCCAGACAATAGATACGTCCCCCTGTCTTCGTGTCAACAGCGGCTTTTGGTTCCGTTCGGTTACCGACCCTGGCCGTAGTAGGCGTTGGGGCCGTGCTTGCGCATGAAGTGCTTTTCCTTCACGTGGTCCGGGAGGCAGGCCACCGGCTGGGCCTGGGGCAGGGTTTCCGTATGCCAGGCCATCATGGCGACCTCCTCGAGCACCACGGCGTTATGAACCGCCTCCATGGCGTCCCTGCCCCAGGCGAAGGGGCCGTGATGCCGGGCCAGGACGCAGGGAACGTGATTCGGGTTCAGGCCGCGGCTTTCAAAATGATCCGCGATGACCTTTCCGGTTTCCAGCTCGTAGGCCCGCTCCACCTCCTCCCGGGTCAGATCCCGGCAGCAGGGCACATTGCCATAGATGTAATCCGCGTGGGTGGTTCCGTAGGCCGGGATATCACGGCCGGCCTGGGCCCAGATCGTCGCCCAGCGGGAATGGGTATGCACGACGCCGCCGATCTCCCCGAAGCGGCGGTACAGCTCCGCGTGGGTCGGGGTGTCCGAGGAGGGATTCAGGCGGCCCTCCACCTTCTTTCCCTCCAGGTCGATGACCACCATATCCTCCGGCTTCAGCTCCTCATAGGGGACGCCGCTGGGCTTGATGACGAAAAGGCCCTTCTCCCGGTCGATTCCGGAAACATTCCCCCAGGTAAAGGTCACCAGATGGTAGGCGGGCAGCAGCATATTGGCCTCATAGACTTTCTGTTTCAGGGCTTCCAGCATGTTTCTTTTCTCCTTTCACGATCCTGTCTTCGTTGGCTGTGGTTCTTCACTGGCGCGGGGTTCCCCGCCGGCCGGGTTCTCCCTGTTGTTCCGGGGCTCTTTTGTTACCGCAATCCGGTTCTCCCGTACCGTCAGGCGGACCGTTCCTCCCAGGGTCAGACGGCCCGTCAGGAGCTCCTCGCTGAGGGTGTCCTCCACCGTCCGCTGGATCAGCCGCCGCAGGGGCCGGGCGCCGAATTTCGGATCGTATCCGTCCTCCGCCAGCTTCTTCACCACCGCCTCATCCCAGGAAAGGGTGATTTCCTGCTCCTTCAGCCGCTCCGCCACCAGGGAGAGCATCAGCGCCGTAATCCGTTCGATTTCCTCCGCCGTCAGCGCGTGGAAAACGATCAGCTCATCCACCCGGTTCAGGAATTCCGGCCGGAAGAGCTCCTTCACTTCCTTCATGACGGAGTCCTTCATTTCCCCGTAGCTTCGGGCGCTGTCCTTCCGATCCGCCCCGAAGCCGAGGGCGCGGCCGTTTCCGATGGCATGGGCCCCGGCGTTGGAGGTCATAACCACAACGGTGTTCTTAAAGCTGACCACCCGGCCGGTATTGTCCGTCAGCCTGCCGTCCTCCAGGATCTGCAGCAGGATATTGAAGACATCCGGATGCGCCTTTTCCACCTCGTCGAGCAGCACGACGCTGTAGGGCTTCCGGCGGACCGCCTCCGTCAGCTGACCGCCTTCCTCGTAGCCTACGTAGCCCGGCGGGGAGCCGACGAGGCGGGAGACCGTATGCTTCTCCATATACTCGCTCATATCCAGACGGATGACCGCCTCCTCATCCCCGAACATGGCCTCGCCCAGGGCCCGGCAGAGCTCCGTCTTTCCGACGCCCGTGGGGCCGAGGAAGATAAAGCTGCCGATCGGCCGCCGGGGATCCTTGAGCCCCGCCCGGGCCCGGCGGATCGCCCGGGCCACCGCGCTGACCGCCTCCTCCTGGCCCACCAGCCGCCGGTGCAGCGTTTCCTCCAGGTGGACCAGCCGGTCCGCCTCCCTCTCCGTCATCCGGTTGACGGGAATCCCCGTCCACTGGGAGACGACCTGGGCGATGTCCTCCTCGGTCACCGTATCCCGGGCCGCGGTCTGGGACCGGTTCCACTCCGCCCGCTTCTCCTCGATCTCCCGGTTCAGGTTCCGCTCCTGGTCCCGCAGGGCCGCCGCCTTTTCAAAATCCTGGTGGGCGACGGCTTCCTTCTTTTCGATCACGACGGCCTCGAGCCGCTTTTCCTGCTCCCGTACATCCAGCGGCGCGGTACAGGCCTGAATCCGGACGCGGCTGGCCGCCTCGTCCATCAGGTCGATGGCCTTATCCGGCAGAAAGCGGTCCGGAATATACCGGTCCGACAGCTTGACCGCCGCCGACAGCGCCTCGTCCGTAATCCGCACCTTATGGTGGGCCTCATAGCGATCCCGGAGACCGAAGAGGATCGACAGGGTTTCCTCCGCCGTGGGCTCCTCCACCGTCACCGGCTGGAACCGGCGCTCGAGGGCCGCGTCCTTTTCGATATGCTTCCGGTATTCATCCAGGGTCGTGGCTCCGATGCACTGGATTTCCCCCCGGCTCAGGGCCGGTTTGATCATATTGGCCGCGTCCAGGCTTCCCTCGCTGGCGCCGGCCCCGATGATCGTATGGATCTCATCGATAAAGAGCAGCACGTTTCCCGCCCGGCGCAGCTCCTCCATGACGTTCTTCAGCCGCTCCTCGAACTCGCCCCGGTATTTGGTTCCGGCCACCATGCTGCCCAGATCCAGGCTCAGCACCCGTTTTCCCAGCAGCATTTCCGGCACGTTTCCCTGAACAATGCGCTGGGCCAGCCCCTCCGCCACGGCGCTCTTGCCGACCCCCGGCTCCCCGATCAGCACCGGGTTGTTCTTCGTCCGCCGGATCAGGATCTGAATAATCCGCTGAATTTCCGCGTCCCGCCCGATCACCGGATCCAGGGCGTTCTTGGCCGCCGCGGCCGTCAGATCCCGGCTGAACTGGTCCAGGGCCGATTTTTCGCCGCCCCGGCGCCCGCCGGCGGCCCCGAAGGGGAAGCCCTGGGGACGGCGGGCCGGATCCGCGCCCTCGCTGTCCCGCATTTGGCTGAGCAGCTGCTCCCGGGCGGCGGACAGATCCACCCCCGCCTTGCGCAGAAGGCTTCCGGCCACCCCGTCGTCATTCCCCAGCAGCGCCAGCCAGATATGCTCCGCCGTCACGTAGTTCTGGCCCAGCTTATGGCTTTCGACCACGCTGTTTTCCAGGGTCTTCTTCGCCCGGGGGCTCAGCTCCATCCTTCCGCCCTGCTCCCCGGGGTTTTCCGGCGCGCCTTCCCCAATGGTCTTCAGGTGCTCCTTCAGCTCCGCGGTCACGCTGTCATAGCTCATCCGCTCCGAAACCGCCCGGGGCACAGAGGTTCCCGTCTTCATCAGGGCCAGGAGCATATGCTCCGTTCCCACATAGGTCTGGCCCAGCTCGCCGGCGATCCGGGACGCCAGCTGCAGAATCTGCTGAGAGCGCTGGGTCAGCCGCCCGAACATCGGCATCGAGAATTCCTTCCGGCTGCCGCTGCCCGCCTGGATCGCGCTGAGCACGGTATTTAAAAGGCTCCGCACGCTGCCCCGCATCAGATCCGAATTCATCCGGCTCATACAGTCCGCGCAGAGATGGCGCACGGAGGTCTCCTCCCCCGTGACGACCGATACGGTATAATTGGCTTCATTGACACGGCATTCCTCGCACAGCAAGCGCGCCGCCTCCCTTCCGTTTCACAAACTTATCAGGCTGTGCGGTTGAGCCGCCCAGCTGCGGTGTTTTCGCCCGCACATCCCGAGACTTAGCCCCTGTTCCGGGCCGCGATGCTCATCAGCATGCTCTTCATCATCCGGGCCCGGAGGGCGTTCTTCAGCGCATCCGGGATCGGCACCGCCATCGCCCGGGTGCTCAGGGCCGAGGACATCAGGGACGCCTCCTGCGGCGTCACCAGCTGCTGATCCTTCAGCTGGCTGATCAGCCGGAGGGCCTCCTCCTCGCTCAGCTCCTCGCCAATCCGCTCGTTCACCAGGTACATCAGGCGCTGGGAGCCGGATTCCACCACCCGGACGATCCGGATATACCCGCCTCCGCCGCGGCGGCTCTCCGTCAGATACCCGTGATCCGGCGAAAAGCGGGTCGCCAGCACGTAATTGATCTGGCTCGGCGCGCAGCCGAAATATTCCGCGAGCTCATTTCTTTTCAGCTCCACCTCCGCCGACTCATCCGTCAGCAGGGTTTTGATAAAGCTCTCTATACTGTCGCTCAGTCTCATTTTTCTGGCCTCCCCTTGTCAAAGGATCCCCTGCAGCAGGGAATGGATTGACTTTCTTTGACCAATACAGTATAGCACAGTCCCGGTTCTCTTTCAAGCCCCCGGGGCGGGATTTGTTGTTTCCGGCTCGAAAGGAGCCTCCGGCCAGCCCATGATCTCCGCGATCACCCGGTGAAGATGCTCATCCTTCTGATGCACATAATGCACGGAGGAAGGAATCGTCTCCCCGTCCTCCCAGCGGAAAAAGCCACGGCCGTCCGCGGCCAGCCCGTAATCCGTCAGGGTTTTCCCCTCCTCCGGCAGGAGCACCGTCAGCCGGTTCAGCACCCGGTTCCCGAGGAAAATGGCAAAGATGCCCCGCTCCGGATCCAGGGAGAGATGATTCCCCGTAAACCCGCCGATGCCGAAGGCCTGATCACCCATATAGGCCGGGATCTCCGAAAAATACTGAACCGGGTGGCGCACATTGCACTGCAGCCCGAGAAACTGGCTGAAGGAGCCGTCGGGAAGGCGCCGCCCCGTCCGGTTTTCCGCCATCCGCCGGAGGGACTCCGACGAAACCACCCGGCCGGCCAGCACCGCCCGGCAGAAGCGGACCAGATCCCCCCGGGTCGAAAAAAGCCCCGCGTGGCCGCAAAGCTCCCCCGTATCCCCCTGCAGGATCGCCGCCTTGGGATCATGGGGAACGCCGCGGCGGCCTTCCCGCAGGATCCGGCGGGAACCCTCGATCCGATGCTCCCGGTCGTACAGCTCGCAGTCGCCAAGCCGCTCCTCCGGCACCCGGGCCCAGGTTTCCGCCATGCCCGCCGGCCAAAGGATCCGGCTTCGGACGCAGTCCATCAGGGAGGTCCCCGCCGCCCCCTCGATCACATAGCGGAGGATCATCGCCGGGATATCCGAATAGGCCCTCTTTTCCGGAACGCCGTCGGGCGCAGCGGCGAACAGGCAGGCCCGGGCTTCCTCCCGGGTCCGGCAGGCGTCGATCCGCCCCGGGGTTCTGACGACGACCCGGAAGGCCATCAGCTGATCCACCGTGATCCCCCGGAGCCCGGCAAAGGCCGGGGCGTAATCGCAAACCGGCCTGCTGAAATCCAGCAGGCCCTCTTCCCGGAGCTTCATGGCGCAAAGCCCCGTAAACAGCTTGGTTACGCTCGCCAGGTCGAACACCGTGCTCTCCCCCGCCGCTGTGCCCTCCTCCGCCGTTTCCAGCCGGGAAGCCGATCCGCAGGCGACGGACAGCCCGGACATGATTTTCGTTTCCCGCGTAAAGAACCGGACCGCCTCCAGCAGCGCCGGATTCATCGCTTCCGCCCTCACGGCTCCCCGTCCTTCCGGATCCCAATCCGGGTACAGGGCACCCGGCCTTCCACCAGGTCCGAAAGATGATGGCGGGCGTGGCCGATGATGACCGTCGTTCCCCCGCGGACGCAGGACAGGGCGTATTCCAGCTTGGCCCGGGCCCCGCCGGCCCCCTCGCGGCTCGCCCCGACGCAGGCCTTCTGGAGCTCCCGAACCTTCGCCTCAACCTCTCCGTAGTCGGCGCCGAAGATATCCCGCACCAGGGTCGAGGGATCCCCCGCCCGGTGATAGATGCCCTCCGTCGAGGTCATCAGCACCAGCAGCTTCGCCTTCACCAGCCCGGCGATCACCGCCGCCGTCTCGTCGTTATCGACGCATTCGTGAACCTCTTCCCCCCGGTCCCGGCGGGCCGCCAGCTCCATCTTCCGGTTTTCCTCGTCGGAAACCGGATCGTTATAATTGACGATCGGAATGGTCTTCTGGCGGGCGGCGCGGATCAGCATCTGGCGGATATGCTCCGCCTTCTCCGGATCGTTGAAATGGGTATGCTCCACCAGGATCTGGCGAATACCGAACTCCGGCGGAATGAACTGGCGGTAATTCTGCATCAGGATCGCCTGGCCCTGGGCGGCATAGTCCGCCTTATCCTGCTCCGGATCCCCGGAGAGCTCGCAGCCCGTCCGCTTTTTATAATCCAGCCGCCCGATCTCCGTGGCGCCGCTGGTGACCCAGATCATCCCGGGCTTCAGCTCAGCCCCGAGGCGGGAAAAAATATTATAGTCAATATCCCGGTCCTCTTTCCGGATCAGCGCCATGGACCCGATCTTGCCCACCAGATCAAACTGATATTCCATTTTCTTCAGCCCTCTTTTCCTTTTTCGGTCGGTTCTCACAGACGGTTCAGAACCGCTCCCGAATCAGCCGCGTCAGCGTATAGACCGCCATATGGTAGCCCTGGTTGTTCCGGAGCACCACGTCCGCCAGCTCCCGATAAAGCCCGATCCGCTCATGATAAACCCGCTCCACCTCCGCCAGCCCCCCGTCCCGGAGGGTCGGCCGCCGGTCCAGCTTAATATCCCCGAGGATTTCCTCCAGCGGCCGGTCGATCAGCACGATGGATCCCCAGGAGCGCATGATCTTCCGGTTCTCCAGGTTCATCACCGTTCCTCCGCCGGTGGAGATAATCATCGGCCGGGCGTAGGTCAGCGCCACCAGCGCCGCGGTTTCAGCCCGACGGAAGGTGTCCTCCCCGTAGCGCTCAAAAAACTCGTTGACGGTACAGCCGGCGCTCTGGGCGACGACGGCGTCCGTATCCGCGAAAGGATTGCCGGTTTCCTTCGCCGCGCGCTTGCCGAGGCTGCTCTTCCCGCAGCCCTGCATCCCGATCAGAAAAAGATGCCTGTCCATCCTTTCGCCTCCCTTCCTTTGTCCGCCTGCCTACGGTTACCTGCCTATGGTTCCCTACCTACAGTTACCTGCCTATGGTTTCCTGCCTACTGTTTTCTGCCTACTATTTTCTGCCTTCATCTACCCTGAGCATACCCTATCTCTTCCCCCTTCGTCAAGTGTCCGGGAGTTGGGGCCGGCTCTCCGCCCGCTCCAGGGTAAAGCGGAAGGCCGCGCCCCTGTCCGTATCCAGCAGCACGATCTGGCGGCCGTGAAGCTCCATGATCCGCCGGCAGATGCTCAGCCCCAGGCCGGTTCCCTTGCCGGAGGTTCGGGCTCGGTCCGCCGTAAAGAACCGCTCGAAGACCCGCTCCCGATCCTCCGGCGCCACGCCGGGCCCGCTGTCCCGGACGGTGACCTCCACCTCTCCGCCCCGCACGGCGGATTCCAGCCGGATCTCACCGCCCTCCGGCGTAAACCGCAGCGCGTTGTCCAGCAGGTTGATCACCACCTGCTCGATCCGGTCGCTGTCCGCCCGGACCGGGCAGGGATCCGTTTCGCACTCGCAGGCGATGTCGATCCGCTTCTCCTCGATTTCGTTCATCCGGCGGATCACCGCCCGGCGAAGCATCTCATTGATATCAAAGACGGTAAAGTCCGGCTTCGCGTCCTCCCGGTCCATCCGGGAAAGCGTCAGAAGATCCGTCACCAGGCCGCTTACCCGCTTGCTTTCCTCCGCGATCAGCCGGAGGGTGCTCTCCCGGTCCTCCTCCGGAATCACCCCGTCCGCCAGTCCCTCGGCGAAGCCCCGGATGCTGGTAATCGGCGTACGGAGCTCATGGGAGACATTGGCGACGAACTCCCTTCGGCCTTCCTCCACCCCCTGCAGCTTCGACGCCATGGCGTTAAAGGTCCGGGCCATTTCCCGCAGCTCCGGCGCGCCCCGGTTTTCCTCCACCCGGACGGTGAAATCTCCCCCCGCGACCGCCCCCGCCGCCGTCGTCAGCCGCCCCAGGGGCCGCAGGGCGGAGCGGAGAAAGAGGAACACCGCCACGCCGGAGAGCAGGATCATGGCCGCCGCCACCGCGATAATCGACCCGAGGGTCTCGGAGAGGCCGGACTCAATCCGCTGGGCCCGGGTCTGGATAAAGACCGCCCCGGTCACCGTGTCGTTCTGAATAAAGGGCACCCCCACCGTGAAGGTCGGCGCGTCCCCCGCGCTGGATCGCAGGCGGATCGTTTCCCCGCTCAGGATCCGAACCAGGGCCTGGCTGATCTCCTCGCCGCTCAGGCTGTAGACGAAGTCCGGATCCTCGTCGTAGGCGGTCCGGAGGTTGTCCATCACGTTGCCCCGCCGATCCACCACCGCGATATAGGCGCCGAACTCGTCGTTGACCCGGGTCGCCTTCTCCGCCAGATAGGCCCGGGTCGGATTGCCGTAAAAATAGCTCTCAAAGCCGGTGCTGTTCAGGTTCGCCGCCAGATAGGCGATGTCCCGGGCCTGGGCCGTCAGCGCCTCCAGCCGGGCGTCGATCTGCCGGCTCCGCAGCGTGACCCACCACACCGCCGACAGCGCCGCCGTCGTCAGCAAAATGGCGATCATCACCACCGCCATAATCCGTGTAAACATGCCTGCTCCCTCTTTCAGCGGGCGACCGCGAACTTGTATCCCACGCCCCGCACCGTTTCGATGCTCCAGCCGTAGCGCCCGCTGCCTTGCAGCTTTTCCCGCACCCGCTTGATATGCACGTCCACCGTGCGGCTGTCGCCGAAGAAATCAAAGCCCCAGACCTTTTCCAGGAGCTGCTCCCGGGTAAAGACCTGATTCGGATGGGACGCCAGA
Source organism: Clostridia bacterium (assembly GCA_017433405.1). GTDB lineage: Bacteria > Bacillota > Clostridia > Christensenellales > Aristaeellaceae > Aristaeella. The sequence goes on from JAFRHH010000081.1 coordinate 11,338, forward strand.
AAATACAGCACCTCCAGCTCCTTGGGGGGCATCTCCACCCGGTTTCCCTCATACCGGGCCTCGTATTCCGAAATGCTGACCGTCAGGCCCGGAAAGGCCAGGCTTCCGCCGGTCTCCTCCTCGCCGGACTGGGTCCGCCGCAGCACCGCCCGGACCCGGGCGATCATTTCCTTTCCGTCGAAGGGCTTGACAATATAGTCGTCCGCCCCCAGCTCCAGGCACAGCACCTTGTCAAAGGTTTCGCCCCGGGCGGTGACCATGATCACCGGGATATTTCCGGTTTTCCGGATCGCCTTCAGCACCTGGTAGCCGTCCTGCCCCGGCAGCATCACGTCCAGCAGCACCAGATCCGGCGGCAGCCGGTGAAACTCCTCCACCGCGGTATCGCCCCGCTCCGCCTCCCGAACCGTAAAACCGTCCTTCTCCAGATACAGGCGCATCAGGCGCCGTATATTCGGGTCATCGTCCACCACCAGGACATCGGGATGTTCCTTCACGCGTACCTCTCCTTTCCGGCTACTTCAGCGTCACGACGGTCACCCCGTCCTCCCCCTCGCCGTAGAGCCCCCGGCGAAAGCTCTTCACATGCCGGTTCTTTCTCAGATCCTGCTGGATGCCGGCCCGCAGAACGCCGGTTCCCTTGCCGTGGATGACGTAAACCTCGTTCAGCCCCGCCAGCACCGCCTCGTCCAGATACCGCTCCACCGCGGCGAGGGCTTCCTCCAGCATCATGCCCCGCACGTCGCACTCCGGGGAAACCGTCCGGCTCAGCATGCCGGTTTTCGCCCGCACGGTGACCTTTTCCGGCGGCGGCGCCTCCTTTTTGATCCGAAGCTGGGACAGCTTCGCCTGGAGCTTCATGCCGCCCGCCTGGAGCTGCACCTCGCCCCGGCTGTCCGGGGGCGCGAGCACCGTGCCCTCCGCGCCCAGGGTCAGGATCAGCACCCGGTCCCCCGGCCGGACGGTCTTCGGGGGCTCCGAGCTCTCCCCGGCGTCGGTTTTCAGCCCCTCGGACAGGCTGTCGATGTCCCGATCCAGCTTCCGCCGGAGCTCCGCGGCGCCGCCGGCCTCCTGGGCGTTCTTCCGCATTTTCTTCAGATCCGCCAGGATGCTCTCGCTCTCCTGCCGGGCCTGAGTCAGAATCCGCTTCGCGTCCTCCCGGGTCTTCCGCAGGGTCGCCTCCCGCTTCTCCTCCATTTCCCGGCGCAGGCGCTCCGCCTCGTCCCGGAGCCGGACGGTTTCCCGGCTCGCCTGCTGGGCGATCTCCCGCTCCCGTTCGGCCACCTGGCGGTGGTATTCCGCGTTGGCGATCACGTCCTCGAAGCGCACCGTCTCGGAGGACAGGAGCTTCTTCGCCCCCTCGATCAGGTTTTCCGGCAGCCCCAGCCGCCGGCTGATCTCGAAGGCGTTGCTCTTGCCCGGCACCCCGATGGACAGCCGGTAGGTCGGCCGGAGGGTTTCCACGTCGAACTCCACCGAGGCGTTCTCCACCCCCTTCGTCGTCAGGGCGAAGGCCTTCAGCTCGCTGTAGTGGGTGGTCGCGACGGTCCGCACCCCGATATGCAAAAGCCGGGTCAGAATGCTCTGGGCCAGGGCCGCGCCCTCCGTCGGGTCCGTTCCCGCCCCCAGCTCGTCAAAGAGCACCAGATCCCGGGGCGTCACCTCCCGCATGATGGACACGATATGGGTCATATGGCCGGAGAAGGTGCTCAGGCTCTGCTCGATGCTCTGCTCATCGCCGATATCCGCGAAAACCTGTTCGAAGAGGGAGAGCTCCGTTCCCGGATCCGCCGGGATCTGCAGCCCCGCCTGGGCCATCAGGGTAAAGAGGCCGACGGTCTTCAGGGTCACCGTCTTTCCGCCGGTGTTCGGGCCGGTAATCACCAGGGTATTGAACCCAGGCAGCTCCTCCGGCCCCTTTTTCGGATCCATGCCCAGCCAGAGGCTGATGGGCACCACCCTTTCCGGATCGATCAGCGGATGCCGGCCCCGGACGATATGCAGCCAGCCCCGGCTGTTCATCTTCGGGCCGACGCAGTTCCAGCGGCGGCTGAGCAGCCCCCGGGCGAAGATGAAATCCAGCTCCGCCAGGGTTTCCGCCGCCTCCCCGATGGCGTCGGCCCAGGGCGCCACCTCCGCCGACAGCGCCGCGAGAATCCGGGCGATCTCCCGCTGCTCCTTCAGCTCCCATTCCTTCAGCTCGTTGCCCATCTCCACCGCGGCCATGGGCTCGATAAACAGCGTCGCCCCGGAGGCGGACTGGTCGTGCACCAGGCCGGGAACGCTCGCCCGGTATTCCGCCCGCACCGGCAGCACATAGCGGTTTCCCCGCACCGTCACGATGGCGTCCTGCAGCACGCCGCGCATATTCGGGGAATGAATCATCTGGTTCAGCTTTTCCCGGATCCGGTCCTGGGCCCCCCGCAGATGGCGCCGGATGTTCGCCAGCTCGGAGGAGGCCCGGTCGGCGATCTCCTCCTCCGTCAGAATCGCGTCGGTAATATCCTTTTCCAGGGGCCGGGAGGTATAGAGCCCCTCGGCCCGGGCCCGCAGAAGGGGCGTATTCTCCCGGTCGGTGACCAGCGCGTCCCTGGCGCCCCGGGCCGCCCGCAGCACCGCCGCCACGTTCAGCAGCATGCCGGGGCTCAGGCTGCCGCCGCGGCTGCACAGCGCAAGCGCCTCCCGCACGTCCGGAAAAGAGGTCAGGGGATGCCCCCCCACGTACTGCAGGATGACCGCCGCCTCCTCCGTCTCCGCCTGGGCCGCCTCCACCTCCGGGAGGCTTTCCAAGGGCGTCAGGCGCCGGCATTTTTCCGCCCCCGCCGCCGTCAGAGCGCCCTCCGCCAGCAGCTCCCGGATCCGCGTAAATTCCAGCACCCGCAGGGTTCTCTCCGGCATCATGGCTGTGTTTCCCTCCTCCGTTCCCGGACAAAATCTGTCTCCTCCGCTCTTCCGGGCCTTACTCGACCGGCCGCTGCCAGTGGCCCGCCGTCGCCTCCATGCCGGTTTTCCGGGAGGCGGCCGCCGCCGCGAAAACCCGCTCCGCCTCCTCCCGGCTCTCCGTCGACAGCACCACCGCAGGGAAAAAACCCCCGGCCCGATCGGTCCACTCCGTCGGCCGCTCGTTCATCAGCCGGACCAGGCAGCCCTCCGGCAGCCGCTGCCGCAGCAGCGGATAGGCGTAGCCCCGGGGATCCCGCAGCAGGGAGCCGCGAAGCGCCTCCGGGGCCCCGCGGTCGCATAAGTCGCAGTCCCGGTGGCCCTGCCGCAGCCCCAGCGCCGTCCGCGCCGGGCAGTGATGCAGGAGCATCAGCTGGGTCCGGCCCCAGATTTTGACCGCGATGGGCGCCCCGCCCGCTGTCAGGGTCTTCAGCTCCGCCCCCGTCAGCTCCTCCGAGGCGGTTACGAATTCGCAGCCCTCCTCCAGGAGCAGAGCCGCCGCCTGGCGGTTCATAACCGGAAGGCCGGGCCCCGCGGCAAAGGGCAGGGGCCAGTCCCTGCCCAGCTGGCCGACGCTGCCCAGCACGACCCCGCCCAGCTTTCCCCGGGCGGCGGCGCACAGGCCAAGGAGCGCCTCCAGGGTCGCCTCCTCGCAGACCGCCGGCAGCTGCAGCCAGTCCCCCGGCGCCATCTCCTCCAGCAGCCGGGCCAGGGCCTCCGCCCGGAAATCCTCCGGATCCCGGATCACCCGCCAGCCCGCCGCCCGGGCGGCCTCCGCCTGTTCCCCCGTCCGAACCCAGGCCAGGGGCGGCAGGGGGCGGGCTGGAAGCTCCGCCGGGGGAAAGGGCCCCGCCGGCCCCCGCCGCGCCGGCTCAAAGGCGCGGATCCGCTCCTCCGCCAGGCGGGAAAGCGCCTCCCGCCGCAGGGCGTTGACCTCCCCGACCGGCACGAAGGCCCCCGCCGTTTCCGCCCGGACCTCTCCGGGAATAAAGACCGTATCCCCGGTCTTTTTCAGGGCCCGGGCCAGCGACGCCTCCGACGCGGGGCTCGTCCGGGCCGGGCTGAGCATCGCTCCGGTCACCCTCACCCAGCTGATTCCGTCCGAGGCCTCCAGCTCCAGGGGCCGGCCGGGAAAGGCCGCAAGGTTCAGGGAAACCGGCACCCGCCTCCCGGGCAGGGCCATGGCCTCCCGCAGCTGCTTCCCGTCCGTCAGCCGCCGGACGGGATCCCCCGGGGCCGCGTGGGTTCCCTCCCGCAGCCGCAGGGTCACCGTTTCCCCGGGAAGGGCATCCTTCCCGGCGTAGATCATCTCCGCCCGTTTCTCCCCGCGGCCGACGGCCACCGCGTCCCCGTCGAGCAGCGCCTCCGTCAGCCGCACCCGGGCCAGCCGGCCGGAGACGTTTTCGACCTTTCCCAGGGAAAGCCCCAGGTGGCCGGAGGCCGCCAGATCGATCACCGCCGCGTCCTCGCTGCCCAAGGCGTAGCCCTTCATGAAATCCCCCCGGCTGAAGATCTGGCGGAGCGCCTTCCGCACCTCCCCGTCCGCCTCCGGCGGCCGGCCGGTTTCCAGCGCGTCCAGGCCCCGGCGGTAGGCCCCCGTCGTGACCGCCACGTATTCCGGGCGCTTGAGTCGGCCCTCCAGCTTGACCGAGGTGACCCCGGCCTCCTCCAGCAGGCGCAGATCCTCCAGCAGGCACAGATCCCGGGGGCTGAGCCAGGCACCCTCCGCCCCCCGGTATTCATACCGCTTCCGGCAGGGCTGGGCGCAGCGGCCCCTGTTCCCGCTCCGCTGACCCACCATGGAGGAAAAAAGGCACTGGCCGCTGACGGAAACGCACTGGGCCCCGTGGCCGAACACCTCGATTTCCGCCCCGGCCCCTTCGCAGCGGCGGATCTCCTCCAGGGAGCATTCCCGGGCCAGCACCACCCGGCGGATTCCCCGCCGGGCGCACCAGCGGACCCCCGTCCGGTTGTGGATCGTCATCTGGGTGCTGGCGTGCACCGTCAGATCCGGCGCCAGGCTCCGGCACAGCCGGAGAACCCCCAGATCCTGCACCAGGACGGCGTCCGCCCGGAGCTCCCGGAGCAGAAGCAGCACCCGGGCCACCTCCTCCAGCTCCCCGTCCTTGACCAGGGTGTTCACCGTCACATGCACCCGCATATGGCGCAGATGGGCAAAGCGGATCGCCTCCGCCAGCTCCTCCCGGTTAAAATTTCCCGCGCCCGCCCGGGCGCTGAAGGCGGAATAGCCCAGATAAACCGCGTCGGCTCCGGCGGCATCCGCCCGCTCCAGCGCCTCCCGGTTTCCCGCCGGGGCCAGGTTTTCCATGCTCAGCCCTCCGCCTTTCCGTCCGGCATCCCATCCACCGGAAGCCTTCGTTCATGCCGCTCCTCGGTAAACGGCGGTTCCCGTCTGCCGTTCCGGGCCTCCATCTGCAGCCGGAGGGTCCGGTTTTCGTCCTGGGCCTTTAAAAGCTCGTCCGCCAGCTGGAAGCAGGTCAGCACCGCCCCCTGGGCGGAAGGCAGATTCGTCACCGCGGCGGTCTCCCTGAGCTTCCGGTCCACATAGGCGGCCACCCGCCGGACGTAATCCGGCGGATCCGACGAGGTCAGGGTATAGTTCTTTCCGCCCACCAGCACGGTCAGGGTCTGCTTCTCCATCCGCGATCGCTCCTCCTCTCAGACGAAAAACAGCGCAGAAGGCTCTCTCTTCCGCGCTGTCTTTCGTCAGATCTGTTCGAAGGGATAAACCTCTCCGAAGGTATCCACCCGAATGGATTCCATCACCTGAGGCTCCAGGGGCTTGTCCGCCCCGTCCCGCGGCGTATTGACGATCGCCTCCGCCGCCTCCATGCCCTCGAGCACCTTTCCGAAAGCCGCGTATTGGCCGTCGAGATGCGGGCTGTCGCTGGTCATGATGAAAAACTGGCTTCCGGCGGAATCCATCGACATGCTCCTGGCCATGCTCAGGACGCCGTAGGTATGCTTCAGCGGGTTATCCACCCCGTTGGCCGTAAACTCGCCCCGGATACAGTACCCCGGACCGCCGTAGCCCATACCCTTCGGATCCCCGCCCTGGATCATGAAGCCGGGGATCACCCGGTGAAAGATCAGTCCATCGTAAAAGCCGCTGTTGGCCAGGGCTACGAAGTTCCCCACCGACTGGGGCGCAACCTCCGGATAGAGCTCGCCCTTCATCACCCCGCCGTTTTTCATCCGTATTACAAAAACCGGATTCTTTGCCATCGTTTCCTCCTCTTGTGAACGTCCCTTCACGCTTTCGCTTGAACCTGAGAATCGCGCACGCGGGATCCCGTGCCCGGGGCTTCCGCCCGTTCTCGAGCGCTCCGAACCCCGCGCCGGAAAGCCGCTTTCGTCTCACGCAACGGACTTATTTTATCAGGATTCCCCTTCCATGGCAAGCTTTTTGACATTCCGCCCGTTTCCGACTATAATGAGACGCTCCTGTACACGGGGCAAATCGCGCCGCGGGCGCTGTTTTTTCCCATTCCGACAGGCGATGAAAGGAGCTGGGCAGCCATGAAGATCGTTCATCCCCCGCAGCCGGTCAACGGGCTGAATCCGGAGGACGTTTTCTATGCCATCGACGATCTGGGAACCCAGACCGGCTACGGCTTCATCCTCTATCAGCTGCAGCCCGGGCTGTATCCCGACTGCCCCGTGAACCTTTATTTCTCCATCGACGGGGACGCCGCTTCCCGATACCTGCTCTTCGGCGCCCTGGTAGCCCGGGCCCGGATCCTGCAGAACGTCAACCCCCAGCTCCGGGCCCGGCTGTATACCAGCCTGTCCCCCACGGATACGCAGATGAAGGAGTTCTATCTCCATAACGGCTTTGACTGCGAGGAGACGGATCAGATCCTGCAACTGACCATTCCCTTCGGGGACGGGCGGATTCCCATGAGCTGCACCGTGGCGCCCACGCCGCTGAACACCTGGGACGAGCAGAACCACCTGATCTACCGGCTGCAGATGAACGAGATCACCTTCGTTGACATGAACTATCTGGGAGCCCTGCGGCGGATGCCGCATTTCATGACCCTCGGGCTGTACCGCAACGCGGCGCTGATCGGCGAGACCATCATGGCCGGCCAGGGCAGCGACTGCGAGCTGGTGGCGATCTATATCGAGCCCGGCAGCCGCCGCCAGGGCATGGGCCGGGCCCTTCTGCACCGGATGATGGCCATCATGGCGGCGGAGGGCGTCTCCCGGATCACCACCCGGATCATGAGCCGGAGCCTTCCCCAGCAGCACCTGATGAACGACTTTGGCGCCGCCCCCCTGGGCGTCAATATGATCTTTCCCGGGATGTATCTGAATTAGTTCCTTGACGAACAAAAGGGGAAAGACTATAATCAATTCATCTGTGTTCGAAGGAGGAAACGATCGACATGAAATCCAACAGAAAGCGCGGGATGGGCAAAACCGGCTCCATCATCGCGCTGTGTGTGGTGCTGGTGCTGACGCTGGTCGCGGGCATCATCGGCGTCACCGGACTGAGCCTGCCGCCTCAGGGCCTGTACAAGGTGCTGAGCTGGCTGCCGACGACGAATTCCGCCGCCTGGCCGGAAAGCCTTCCCCTGGGACTGGATCTGCGGGGCGGTATGTATGTGGAATATTCCGGAAAGGCTCCGGAAGGCTCCACCGCCAATTTTGACGAGCTGATGAACGGAACCATGAGCATCATCCAGCAGCGGCTGAGCGACAAGGGCTTCAACGAGGCCAACGTTCAGCGCATCGGGACCGACGGCATCCGCGTCGAGATTCCTGACGTGCAGGACGATACGGTGCTGGATCTGATCGGAACCCCCGCCAAGCTGGAGTTTTACAACCCGGACGGCGAGGTGTTCATGACCGGCGACATGGTCAAGACCGCCCAGTACTACTACGCCGACGGCGATCACCAGATCGCCTTCCAGCTGACGGACGAGGGCGCGAAGCTCTTCGGCGACGTGACCAGCGCCAGCATCGGCCGGACCATCGCCATTCATCTGGACGGGGAGCAGCTGATCGCCCCCACCGTCCAGAGCGCCATTACCAACGGCTCCGGCGTGATTAACGGCCTGGGCAGCGCCGAGCGCGCCACCACCATCGCCGCCAAGATTCAGAGCGGCGCCCTGCCGCTGGAGCTGACTCAGCAGAAGGTGGACAAGGTTTCCGCCACCCTGGGGCAGGACGCGGTTTCCAGCTCCGTCCGGGCCGCCATCATCGGCATCCTGCTGATCATGCTGCTGATGATCGTCCGGTACCGGCTCAACGGCGTCATCGCCAGCTGGGCCCTGACCATCTACATCATCCTGCTGTTCATGCTGATCGCCGTCTTCCGGATTCAGCTGACGCTGCCGGGCCTGGCCGGCGTGGTGCTGGGCATCGGCATGGCGGTCGACGCCAACGTGATCATCTTTGAGCGCTTCAACGAGGAAGCCCGGAAGGGCCGTCCGGCCAGGGCTGCCGTCCGCGCCGGCTTCCGCAACGCCATGAGCGCCGTGCTGGACGCCAACGTGACCACCCTGATCGCCGCCGTCGTGCTGCTGATCTTCGGCACCGGCTCCATCCAGGGCTTCGCCAAGACGCTGCTGCTGGGCGTGGTGGTCTCCATGATCACCGCCATCCTGATTACCCGCTTCCTGATGAACCGGTTCATCGGCGCGGGCGCCACCAGGATCAGCCTTTATACCAAAGTGTCCGCTGAAAAGGAGGTGGAGGCGTAATGGTGATCAAAAACCGTTCCAGAATCTGCCTTTGCATCAGCTGCGCCATCATCGTCATCGCGCTGATTATGACCATCTTCGGTCACGGGATTAACCTGGGCATCGACTTCGAGGGCGGCCTGAGCATGCAGTATGATCTGAAGGCTGCCGTCGCCAAGGGCGACGTGGAAGCGGTCCTGAACGGCATGGAGGTCAGCTCCTATACCGTCACCGTCCAGGGCGCCTCCGGCAACGAGGTCAACATCCGCATCAAGGACGTCGCCAAGGACGATATCCAGAAGGTGCAGGAAACCTTTGAAACCGGGATTAAGGAAAAGTATCCGGAAGCCGTATCCATCGGCGACGTCAACTACGTCGGCCCCGTCGCCGGCGCGACCCTGATCCGCAACGCCGTCATCAGCGTGCTGCTGGCCACCGTGCTGATGCTGATCTACATCGCCATCCGCTTCGACTTCAACAGCGGCCTGTCCGCCGTCTTCGGGCTGGTGCACGACGTGCTGATCATGCTGAGCTTCATGGTGATCTTCCGCAGCTTTATCCAGATGAACTCCAGCTTCATCGCCGCGGCCCTGACCATCGTCGGCTACAGCATCAACAACACCATCGTGATCTTCGACCGGATCCGGGAGAACGCGAAGAAGCAGCCCACCGCCCCCCGGGAGGAAATTACCAACCTTTCCATCCGGGAAAGCCTGGGCCGCACCATCTGCACCACGGTAACCACCCTGATCACCATCGTCGCCCTCTGCATCCTGGGCGTTCCCTCCATCCGGGAGTTCGCGCTGCCCATCATCATCGGTATCCTGTCCGGCGTCTACAGCGCCAACATGATCAACGGTTACGTCTGGGCCTTCCTCGAGGAGAAGCGCCGGACCAAGAAAAAAGCCTGATTCCTGCGTTTTACGGAAAGAGGGGCGTGCCGGAAGGCACGGCCCCTCTTTGGATTTTGTGAGCTGACGTTCACGGAGGTGGGCCGCATGCGATTTATCCAGCGAAAGGGCGCGGAGGAGAAGGCCCTGGGCCGCCTGGAGCCCTGGTTTTCCGCCCTGCTCCGGGCCCGGGGGATCGATACGGAGGAGAAGGTGGAAGCCTTCCTGAACCCCGGGCCGGAGGACTTTCACGACCCTTTTCTGCTCGAGGGCATGGCGGAAACCGTCCGCCTCCTGAAGGAGGCCGCCGGGCGGGGAGATCCCATCCTGATCTGGGGGGACTACGACGCCGACGGCGTCTGCGCCGCCTCCCTGCTGCTGCAAACCCTCCGGGAGACCGGCGCGAAGGCCGGGGTCTTTCTTCCCAGCCGTCACCGGGACGGCTACGGCCTGAACCGGGATCGGATCGCGGAGATGGCGGGGGATTTCCGGCTGCTGATCACCGTTGACTGCGGAATCAGCGGCGCTGAGGAGGTGCGGCTGGCCCAGCGCCTCGGCCTGCGGGTCATCGTCACGGATCATCATGAGCTGCCGGAAACCCTGCCCCCCGCCGACGCGGTCATGGACCCGCTGATCGGAAGCTACCCCTGTCCCCGGCTCTGCGGCGCCGGGGTCGCCTGGAAGATCGCCCAGGCGCTGCTGGGGACGGAAGGCGCCCGAAAGCACCTGGATCTGGCCGCCCTGGCCACCGTGGCGGATCTGGTTCCCCTGACGGGGGAAAACCGGGTCATCGTCCGGGAGGGGCTGAAGGTCATGGCGGAAACCCGGCGGCCGGGGCTGAGGGCGCTGATGGCCTCCGCCGGCATCCGGGGCCTGCCCCGGAGCGAGGATCTCGCCTTCCGGCTGGGGCCCCGGATCAACGCCGCCGGACGCATGGGGGACGCGGATCCCGCCCTGCGGCTTCTGACCACCGACAGCGAGGAGGAGGGCCAGGCCCTGGCCGCCTTCCTGGAAAAAAACAACGCCCTCCGCCAGGGGGAGGAAGCCCGGATTCAGCAGGAGGCCCTCGAGGCGATCCTCCGGGAGGGGGATCCGGAATCGGCGCCGGTGCTCATCGCCCTGGGCGACGCCTGGAACCCCGGCCTCATCGGCCTGGCCGCGGGGAAAATCTGCCAGCGGTACCACCGGCCCGCCATCGTGCTGACCCGGAAGGACGAATTCGCCGTCGGCAGCTGCCGCTCCATTCCCGGCATTCCGATCTTCAGCCTGCTTCAGGCGTGCGGCGATCTGCTGATCCGCTGCGGCGGCCATGCCCAGGCGGCAGGGCTGACGATGGATCCGGAAAAGCTGCCCGCCTTTCGGCAGCGGCTCTCCGGCCTGATCCGGGAGGGCTTTGACCCGGGTCTTTTCGTGCCGGCGGCGGAATACGATCTGCGTCTGCCCTTCGGAAGCTGGACCGCGGACCGGCTGGCCATGCTGGAAGCGCTGGAACCGACGGGCCTCGGCAACCCGGCCCCCTCCTTCCTGCTGGCCGGCGCCGCCCGCCAGTCCGCCCGGAGGGTCGGCCGGGACGGCGCCCATCTGAAGCTGACCCTGGCCGAGGAAGGGGGCGCCCTGATCGACGGGATCGCCTTCGGCCACGGGGAGGAGGCGGAAGGCCTGGCTCCCCGGCTGGATGTGATCTACCATCCCGTCCGGAACGACTTCGGCGGCCGCGTCCGCATCGAAGCCCAGGCGGAAGCCCTGCGGGAGGCCTGCCCCGATCCGACGCTGCTTTCCCTCGAGGGGCAGGAGGAGGGGCTCAGGCTGATCCGGCAGCGGACCCTGACGGACGAGGAGCTGCGGAGCGTCTACCGGCTGCTTCGGGCGAAACAATTCCCCTCCGCGGAGGCGCTCGCGGAGGCCGCCGGCTTTTCCCGGGAACAGATTCTGACAGCGCTGACGGCCTTTTCCGACACGCGGCTTATCCGGTGGACGGTGGAGCCCTTCTCCGTCACCCTGCTTAAGGCGGAGCGCTGCAAAATGTCGGACAGCCCGCTGATCCGCTACCTCCGGAGCTTTACCGGAAACGGATTTTCCTGAGGCGGGCGGAAGGAAAACCGCGGGCGGCCGCCGAACCATAAAGCATTCCCACGAGACGATTTTACAGAAAGGAGGGCTTTCCATGGCGTTTTCTTCCTATGAACCGATGCCCCTGGATCAGATGCTGAACCGGATCCAGAAATATCATCCCGGCGACGGCTACAAGCTGGTCGAAAAGGCCTGGAAGTTCGCCGAGAAGGCCCACGCGGGCCAGGTTCGCAAGTCCGGGGAGCCCTATTTTACCCATCCCTGCCTGGTAGCCAGCATCCTGACGGATCTGATGATCGATCCCCCAACCATCGCCGCCGGCCTTCTCCACGACACGGTGGAGGACTGCGAGGGCGTCACCCCGGAGATCATCCGCGCCGAGTTTGGCCAGGAGGTCGCCGATCTGGTGGACGGCGTGACCAAGCTGAACAAGCTGGACTTCGCCAACCGGGAGGAGGCCCAGGCGGAATCCCTCCGGAAGATGATCCTCGCCATGAGCCGGGATATCCGGGTGGTGCTGATCAAGCTGGCCGACCGGCTCCACAACATGCGGACCCTGAAGTATCAGCCGGAAGACCGCCGGGTCGCCATCGCCCGGGAAACCCTGGATATCTACGCGCCCCTGGCTCACCGGCTCGGGGTCTATGCCCTGAAGCAGGAGCTGGAGGATCTTTCCCTGAAATACATCGATCCCGAGGGCTATAACCGGATCGTTCACCTGGTCGGCATGAAGCGGGCGGAGCGGGAGGAAAGCATCCGCCTGGTCATCGACGAGCTCAGCGAGCGCCTGGATCAGCAGGGGATTCATTTTGACATCGACGGGCGCAGCAAGCATTTCTATTCCATCTACCGCAAGATGATCCTTCAGCAGAAATCCTTCGACCAGATCTATGACCTGATCGCCATCCGGGTGATCGTCGATACGATTCCGGACTGCTATACGGTGCTGGGGATCGTACATACCCTCTGGAACCAGGTGCCCGGCCGGTTCAAGGATTATATCAGCGTGCCGAAGGCCAATATGTATCAGAGCCTGCATACCACCGTCGTCGGCGGGCGGAAGATTCCCTTCCCCTTCGAGGTTCAGATCCGGACCTGGGAGATGCACCGGGTCGCGGAATACGGCATCGCTGCCCACTGGCGCTACAAGGAAGGCGCCGCCAAGGAGGACAACCTGGACCACAAGCTCTACTGGGTCCGCCAGATGCTGGACTGGCAGACGGAGACCCGGGACAGCCAGGAATTCCTCGATACCCTGAAAACCGATCTCTTCTCCGAGGAGGTTTTCCTCTTTACCCCCAAGGGCGACGTCATCTCCATGCCCAAGGGCGCCACGCCCCTGGACTTCGCCTACCGGGTTCATTCCGCCGTCGGCAACCAGTGCGTCGGCGCGAAGGTGAACGGGAAGATCGTTCCCCTGGATACGACCCTGGCCACCGGCGACCGGGTCGAGATTCTGACCTCCCCCTCCTCCAAGGGGCCGGGAACCGACTGGCTCCGGATCTGCAAGACCCCTCAGGCCAAGGCCAAGATCCGCCAGTTCCTGAAGAAAGCGCTGAAGGAGGAAAACATCGAGCTGGGCCGGAGCATGGTGGAGCGGGAATGCGCCCACCGCAGCGTCCGCCTCCCGGATCTGATGAAGCCGGAGCTGACGGAGCCCCTCCTGAAAAAATACGGCTTTACGGAGATGAACGATATCTTCGGATCCGTCGGCTACGGCGGCATGTCCGCCACCTATGTGGTCTCCCGGCTGATCGAGGAGCAGAAAGCCCACGAGGCCCCCGCTCCGATCCACGTGCCCCAGCAGCTGTCTGAGGAGGAGCGGCTCAAGGCTCACCGGGCTCATCACGGCATCGTGCTGACCGGCAGCGAGGATCTGGATATCCCCGTGCGCTTCGCGAAATGCTGCAGCCCCGTTCCCGGGGATGAAATCGTCGGCTATATTACACGGGGCCGGGGGGTGACCGTCCATAAGGCGGAATGCGTCAACGCGGCCGCCGGGGAATCGGAGCGGCGGATCTCCGTCGAATGGGCCTCCGCCAGCGAGGACAACACCTTCTACGGCAGTATCACCATCCTGGCCTACGACCGGGTTAACATGCTCGGGGAAATCGCCACGATCATCGGTCAGCACAACGTTTCCATCCGGGCCGCCTCCATCCAGACCGACGACCGGACCCGGGTTTCCACCCTGCGTCTGACCCTGGAGGTCCACAGCCGGGAGGAGATGGACCATGTCATCGCCGCCATCCGCAACAAAACCGACGTCCTGGACGTCTACCGCGCGACGGGGAGCTGATCTTCCCGAATGATTTCCTTCATCTCCCATTTCGGACTCCACCGGGTCAGCGGCAGCGGGCTTCCCGGGATCAGCCGGCCGCAGACCGCCTCCCCCACCGAGGCCGCCGGCGTTTCCGTTACCATGGCGCAGGCCGTCTCCGGCGGGATCCCGAAGCGGCGGATCAGGTTCCCCAGCGCCTCCTTCATGGTCAGCACCGAGCCAGCCAGGGTCCCGTCCCGCAGCCGGGCTTCCCCGCCCCGGACGACCACCTCCTGGCCCCCCAGCTGATAGATGCCCTCCGGCATGCCGGCCGCCTCCATGGCATCCGTTACCGCCAGCACCCGGCCCGCTCCCGCGGCCCGGACCGCCAGGCGGATGATGTCCGGATGCAGATGAATGCCGTCGCAGATCAGCTCGCAGAAGAACCGGTCATCCGTCAGCGCCGCCCCCGGAACCCCCGGCTCCCGATGATGCAGCGGGGTCTGGGCGTTGAACAGGTGGGTCACATGATCCGCCCCCCAGTCCCCGGCCCGGTGAACCGTCGCCCCGTCGGCGGCGGTATGCCCCAGGGAGACCCGGACCCCCGCGGCCCGGGCCTTCCGGATGAAGGCCTCGCTGCCCGCCAGCTCCGGAGCCACCGTGATCAGCCGGACGGATTCCGGCCTTCCGCCGGTCATTTCCAGAAAGCTTTCCCATGCCGGCAGCCGGAAGCATTCCTTCCGCTGCGCCCCGGCCCTCGCGGGACTCAGGAAGGGGGCTTCCATATGCGCCCCCAGCACGCGGGCACCCTCCGGCTCCGGCCGGTCCATCACCGCCTGAATCCCCCGGAGGGCCCGGGCCGTTTCCTCCGGGGAGGCGCTCATCGTCGTCGGGCAGAAGGCGGCCACGCCCTCGGCGAAAAGGCTCCGGCTCATGGCCCGGACCGCTTCCTCCCCCGCCATCGTATCCCGGCCCCGGAAGGCATGGATATGCACGTCCACAAAGCCCGGCAGAACCGTATCCCCTTCCGCGTCCAGGATCCTTTCCCCGGCCCGGGGAGAAAGCTCCCGGCCCGTTTCCGTGACCCGGCCCCCGCCGGTCCGGATCCGCCCCTTCTCTTCAAATCCCTTTCCGTTCCAGACGTTCGCGTTTACGATCAGCATCGGCCTGACCCCTTTTTCTGTTTTCTAAACCAGCTCCAGTATAGCGCATCCGGGGAACGCGGGGACAGTCCCCACGTTCCGTTCCAGCTCGTATCTTTTTCATGCTGTTTTCCGACCCGCTCCAGTATAGCGCATCCGGCGTTCTCCGTCCACATGGTTTTTTCCAGCCGGGACGGGGCGTCCCGCGGCCGGAAAGGTTTGCAGAGAATGGGAAGGTCTGCACAGACCGGGGAAGGTTTGCAAAGGACTGAAAAAGAGGATATAATACGGGGGTTAACGAAGGGGATGGCCTGAGGGGCCGGGATGATTCCCCGCGGAAAGGACTGACCTGAACGATGAAGATTTCCCGGGCCATGGGCCAGGCGTTTCGGACCTATTTTAAAAAGCCCTACGAAGGCGTCTGCTTCATGCTGACGGAGCTCTGCCTGACGCTGGCGTGCTTTACGCCCCTTTTATTCTGGACGACGGAAAGCCTGAAGAGCCTCTGCCTGCTGTGCGTTCCCTTCTATCTGCTGCTGATGCTCCCGGCCCGGATCAACGCCGCCGGCGTCATGCAGGACGCCCTTGGCGGCGGGAGCCTCCTGAGCGTTCATCTCGTCGATCCCGAGGGCTATGGCGGAAAGCTGGCTTTCGGGCTGAAGCAGGCGCTGAAGCTCGTGCTCTGGGGAAGCCCGCTGATCGCCGGCCTCCTCTACGCCCGGACCCAAATCTCCGGAGAGACCGACGCCTTTACCCTGCTGCGGGCCATCAAGGCCTTCGGCGGCGGGGAGCTGATGCAGGGCGGGATCAACCTGCTGGTCATCGCGGTGGCGCTGATTCTGATTCTCTTCTTCGGCATCGCCTGGCACAGCGGGGAGCGGCACGCCCTGGTGCTCGGAGAAAAGCGCCTGCTTTCGGGGCATCGCTGGAAGGGGGTCGGCTGCTGGCTGGCTTCCCTGATTACGATCACCCCGGCCCTGATCGCCATTCTCGCGCTGATCTTCCGCTACGCGCCGGCGCTGTCCAACCTCGACGGGCTGATCATGGGAGACGCCCATCTCCCGGATACCCGGACCAGCCTGATCATCCTGGCCGTCGGCGGCGTTCTGACGATTCCGCTGATGCCGGTCCGCTCCCTGATGATCGGCGCCTGGGTTCGCGGGCTGAAGGAAGGAAAGGCATGATCCGGCTGGATCGATGGCTGGCTTCCCTCGGCGAGGGCAGCCGCCGGGAAGTCAGGGAATGGATTCGCGGCGGGCAGGTCTGCGTGGACGGGCGGGTGATTCGGGATCCCGCCCTTTCCTTTGATCCCGAAGGCGTCCGGCTGTCCCTCCGCGGGCGGGCGCTGGACGGGCGGCTGACCCGCCATGTGCTTTTGCATAAGCCCGCCGGCGTGCTGACCGCCGCCCGGGATCCGAAGCAGCCCACCGTGATGGATCTCCTTCCGCCGGTCTATCGGAGCCTCGAGTGCATGCCCGTCGGCCGGCTGGACCGGGACACGACGGGGCTTTTGCTGCTGACGACGGACGGCGAGATGAGTCATCGGCTGCTGAGCCCGGGGCGGCATGTGGACAAGGTCTACCGGGCCCGGGTGCGGGGCCGGCTGGAGTCGGCGGACGTTCAGGCCTTCGCGGCGGGCATGGATCTCGGCGTCTTTACCGCCCTCCCGGCGGTGATGACGATTCTTCGGGCAGAGGCGGAGTTCTCCCTGGCGGAAGTCACCCTCCGGGAGGGAAAATATCATCAGGTCCGGCGGATGTTTGCCGCCACGGGCCATGAGGTAACCGCCCTGCACCGCCGGAGCTTCGGGCCCCTTCTCCTGCCGGAGGAGCTTCGGGAAGGGGACTGGCGGGAGCTGACCCGCGCGGAAGTCTGCGCCTTGCGCCGGGCCGCGGGCATGGAAACGGAAAGACAGGCTTGAACTGTCGTTCACAGCGGAGACAGAAAGGCAGACATGAACTGCCGTTCACAGCGGGGACAGATGAGGAGACGACTGTATGAACGATCATTATTATACCCAGGATCCCCGGAGCGAGTCCCGCCCCGTTTCCTGCGGCTGGGTGTTTCGCGGCCACGGGATGACCTTTGAAACCGACGCGGGGGTCTTCTCCCGGGGGGAGGTGGACAGGGGAACCCGGCTGCTGCTGGAAGCCCTGCCGGAAACCCTGGGCGGGGAAATTCTGGACCTGGGCTGCGGGTGGGGCGTCATCGGAATCTCCGTCAAAAAGGCCTGGCCGGAAACCACCGTCACCCTGGGGGACGTGAACCGCCGGGCCCTGGAACTGAGCCGACAAAACGCGAAAGCAAACGGCGTCACGGTTCAGTGCGTCGAGAGCGACGGGATGACCGCCTTCCTGGACCGCCGGTTCGACGCGGTCATCACCAATCCGCCGATCCGGGCCGGAAAGCAGGTGATTTATCGCATGTTTTCCGACGCCGCAGGCTGTCTGCGTCCCGGCGGCGCCCTGTATCTCGTCATCCGGAAGCAGCAGGGGGCGGAAAGCTGCCTGCGCTACCTGTCCGGGCAAAGACAGGGGGACAGTTCTGACAAACGTCCGCTCTTCGGAAAGGTCGAAAAACTGACCTCCTCCGGAGGTTACTGGGTGCTGAAGGCTTCGGAGCCCCTGATCAACACCGCAGAGTGACAGGCAGACAGAGGGAGCAGACAGCCCTGATCGCGCAATCGTTTTCTGTTTCCACAGCGTTCGGTATTCCGAAGACAAAAGATACGTCCCCCTGTCTTCCTGGCGTCAGTTTTCTTTCGTTTTGGCCTGTTGCCGGATGAAATTGATCAGGCCGCCGGCGAGGATCATTCCCCGCTGGCGCTCCGTCAGCGGCAGCAGCACCCGGTAGCTTTCCTGCTTCGTCTCGTTCCGGAGCTCCAGCTCCTCCCGCCCGGCGGCAATGGCCTCCCGGACGCCGGGAAGGCTCAGGCTGTCCCCCTGATCGATCCGGTCGTAATCCCCTTCCGCCGCGAAGGTCAGCGGCAGGATACCGTTATTGATCAGGTTCGCCTGATGAATCCGGGCAAAGCTCTTCGCCGCGACGGCCCGGATGCCGAGATACAGCGGCACCAGCGCCGCGTGCTCCCGACTGGAGCCCTGGCCGTAATTGGCGCCGGCCACCAGGATACCGCCCTTTTCGGCCTTCGCCCGGGTCGGGAAGGTCTCGTCCACCGGCGTCAGGCAGAAGTCCGCCAGATGCGGAATATTGCTCCGGAAGGGCAGGAGCTTCGCGTTGCTGGGCATGATATGATCCGTCGTAATATTATCCTCCATCTTCAGGAGCACCCTGCCCGTCACCGTTTCCTCCAGGTCGTGGCCCAGGGGGAAGGGCCTGATGTTGGGGCCACGAACCACCTCGACCGTGTCCTCCGCGCCTTCGCCCACCGGCGGGATCACCAGGTTGTCGTTCACTTCAAACTGCTCCGGCTGGGGAATGGTCAGATCCAGCCCCAGGGTCCGGGGATCCGTCAGCACCCCGGCCAGCGCCGTCGCCGCGGCGGTTTCGCAGCTGACCAGATAGATGCCCGCGGAGGCGGTTCCGCTCCGGGCGTAGAAGTTCCGGTTGTTCGTCCGGACGGAAACCGCGTTCGTCTTCGGGCTCTGGCCCATGCCGATGCACGGCCCGCAGGCGCTTTCCAGGATCCGCGCCCCGGCCCCCAGCATATACGCCAGAGCGCCGTTGCGGGCCAGCATGGTCAGCACCTGCTTGCTGCCGGGGCCGATAACCAGGCTGACATCGGGATGCACGGTCTTTCCCCGCAGGATCCGGGCCACCCGCATCATATCCTGATAGCTGGAATTGGTGCAGCTGCCGATAAAGACCTGATCCACCTTAATCGGCCCCACATTCCGCACCGTATCCACCCGGTCGGGCATATGGGGCTGGGCCACCAGGGGCTCGAGGGCGCCCAGATCGATCTCCAGGATCTCGTCATACCGGGCGTCCGCGTCGGCATACAGCTCCCGGAAATCATTCTCACGGCCCTGGGCCTTCAGGAAGGCCCGGGTCACCTCGTCGCTGGGGAAAACCGACGTCGTGGCCCCCAGCTCCGCCCCCATGTTGGCGATGGTCGCCCGCTCCGGCACCGTCAGGGTTTTCACCCCGTCGCCGATATATTCCATGACCTTTCCGACACCGCCCTTGACCGTCAGCCGGCGCAGCACCTCCAGAATAATATCCTTGGCCGCCACGCCGTAGGGCAGCTTTCCGGCCAGCCGGACGCCCACCACCTTCGGATAGGTCAGATAATAGGCGCCGCCGCCCATGGCCACCGCCACGTCGAGACCGCCGGCCCCGATCGCCAGCATCCCGATGCCCCCGCCCGTCGGCGTATGGCTGTCGCTTCCCAGCAGGGTCATCCCCGGCACGCCGAAGCGCTCCAGATGCACCTGGTGGCAGATGCCGTTGCCCGGCTTGGAGCAGTAGATCCCGTGCTTCTTCGCCACGGACTGAATATACTGATGATCGTCCGCGTTTTCGAAGCCGGTCTGCAGCGTATTATGATCGATATAGGCGACGCTGCGGCGGGTCCTGACCCGGCCGATCCCCATGGCCTCGAACTGGAGGTAGGCCATGGTGCCGGTTGAATCCTGGGTCAGCGTCTGATCGATCCGGATGGCGACCTCCTCCCCGGCGGCGGGCGTCCCGCTGATCAGATGGTCGGCCAGGATTTTCTGCGTCAGATTCATATTGCTCGTCCTCCGATTCCTTTTCTTCGCAAAAAACGATCGCCCTCATCGCTCGGGCGATCGTCCGTCGGCAGACAAATTTTACCTGTTCCGGGAATCAGAATCAATGTCCTTTCCGGGAAAGAACAGGAAAAGGACAGGAAAGGACGCCTTAACCGATATGGTCCTTTCCGCCCATGTACATACGCAGGGCTTCCGGGATCGCCACTGTTCCGTCCTCCCGGAGATTGTTTTCCAGGAAGGCGATCAGCATCCGCGGCGGGGCCACGCAGGTATTGTTCAGGGTATGGGCGAAATACTTCTTCCCGTCCGCCCCCCGAACCCGGATCTGCAGCCTTCTGGCCTGGGCATCCCCCAGGTTCGAGCAGCTGCCGACCTCGAAGTATTTCTTCTGGCGGGGGCTCCAGGCCTCCACATCCAGGCTCTTGACCTTCAGATCCGCCAGATCGCCGGAGCAGCATTCGAGGGTCCGCACCGGGATATCCAGCGTCCGGAAGAAATCCACCGTGTTCTGCCACAGCCGGTCAAACCACAGGGGGCTCTCCTCCGGTTTGCAGACCACGATCATCTCCTGCTTTTCGAACTGATGGATCCGGTAAACGCCGCGCTCCTCGATACCGTGAGCGCCCACTTCCTTCCGGAAGCAGGGGCTGTAGCTGGTCAGCGTCTTCGGAAGGCTGTCTTCCTCCAGGATCGTATCGATGAACTTGCCGATCATGCTGTGCTCGGAGGTTCCGATCAGATAAAGATCCTCCCCTTCGATCTTATACATCATGTTTTCCATCTCGGCGAAGCTCATGACGCCGGTAACCACGTTGCCGTGAATCATGAAGGGCGGAACCACATAGGTAAAGCCCCGGTCGATCATGAAATCCCGGGCATAGCTGAGGATCGCGCTGTGGAGCCGGGCCACGTCGCCCATCAGGTAGTAAAAGCCGTTGCCGCTGGTGCTGCGGGCCGCGTCCAGATCGATGCCCTGCAGGCGCTCCATAATCTCAACGTGATAGGGAATCTCCCAGGCGGGCACCACCGGCTCGCCGAAGCGCTCGATCTCCACGTTTTCGCTGTCGTCCCGGCCGATGGGCACGCTGTCGTCGATGATGTTCGGAATAACCAGCATGCGCTTGCGGATCTCCGCCTTCAGCTCCTCTTCCTTCGCCTCCAGCGCCTCCAGCTCCTCCGCCATGGCGGCGACCTGGGCCTTGACCTTCTCCGCCTCTTCCTTCAGGCCTTTGGCCAGCAGCCCGCCGATTTCCTTGCTCAGGGTTCGCCGCTTATTGCGCAGCGCGTCCGCCTGCTGCACGGCCTCCCGGAACTCCCGGTCAAACCGGAGCACCTCGTCCACCATGGGCAGCTTCTGATCCTGAAACTTTTTGCGGATATTCTCCCGGACCTTCTCCGGATCGTTCCGTATCAGATTGATATCCAGCATTGATTCCGCTTCCTCCTCTGTGAACGGCAGTTCACGTCTGTCATTCTGGCCGGATGACGATTTTGTTACCGCTTACGCTGACGCGATTCGCGGACAAAATCTGTCTCTCCGTTTCGCTTACTTCTTCACCGTAATCACCACGTGACGGTTCGGCTCATCCCCCTCGGAATGGGTGTCCACCGCCTCGTTCTGCTGCAGGGCGTAATGAATAATCCGCCGCTCGTAGGGATTCATCGGCTCGAGGCTTACCCGCCGCCCGGTCCTCACCGCGCGGTTGGCCATGCGGTTCGCCAGCCGGATCAGGGTATCCTCCCGGCGGGCCCGGTAATTCTCCGTATCCAGCGTCACCCGGGTATAGTGCTCCTGGCCCCGGTTGACCTTCAGGCTGGTCAGGTACTGAACGGCGTCCAGCGTCTCGCCCCGGCGGCCGATCAGGATGCCCAGGGTGTCCCCGCTCATGGCGCCGTAGACATTGCCCTCGGCGTCGGTTCCCATATCAATCGTCACATCCACGCCCATCAGCCGGGTCAGCTCCGACAGGAAGGCCTTCGCGACGCCCGCGCGGCTCTCCGGATCCAGGTTCTCCGCCGGAATCATCGTGATTTCCGGCTTTTCCAGCGCCCGAACCGAAGCCGCTTCCGCCGCCCCGTCCGGATGCTCAGCGGGCTCATCCGTATCCGCCTTCGGCTCCTCCGGCTTCTTCTCCGGCGCCTTCTTCATCGCGGACTTTTTCGCGGGCTTCTCCTCCCGGGCCGCCTTCGGCTCTGAGGCCGGCTTCTCCGCCGCCTTCGGCTGGGGCTTCGCCTCCGCGGGCTTCTTCTCCTCCGCGTCCGGCTTTTCCGCCGCCTTCGGCCGGGGCGTCGACTCCGCGGGCTTCTTCTCGGCCGGCTTCTTTTCCGCCGGCTTCTTCTCCGCAGGCTTCCTGTCCGGCGCCTTCTTCGTCTTCGCCGCTTCCTCCGCCATCAGATCCTGCAGCGGATCCGCCTCGGCCTCCTTCACCGTCAGCCGCACCTTCGCCGGGCGGGAGCCGAACAGACCGAACAGGCCCTTGCTCCCCTCCTCAAGCACCAGCACCTCTACATCCCCGATGGATACGCCAAGCTCCTGAAGCCCCTGTTCGATGGCTTCCTCAACCGTCCTGGCGGACGCTTCATACTGTCTCATTTGACCGTTCCTTCCCCGGCCACAGCGGCCGTTTTCGCTTCTTTACTGTCAAGATACCGGTTGATCGCCAGGGTCTGCACCATGCTCACCAGGTTCCCCGCCACCCAGTAAAGGGCGAAGGCGGAAGAGTAGCTGAAGCACAGCACGAGGGAAAAGATGGGGAAGAACCACATCATGAACTTGCCGGTGGAGGCCGCCGGATCCGATCCGGCAGCGCCGTTCTGATTCTGATTCTGGCCCGTCAGCTTCGTCATCGCGATCTGGCTGACCGCGGACAGGATCGGCAGGATCATCAGGCCGTTATAGTCCCTGACGAAGTTCAGCTGGGTCACCAGCAGGTTGACGCTCATGCCCGGCGCCACCGACAGGGCCTCGGCATAGGCGGCGTTGCCATTCTGCAGCGCCCCCTGGATGGCCGTGATGGTATTCCGGATCTGGTCGCCCGCGAAGCTGGCCTCCGTCAGGTTCAGCCCCTGCAGAAGCGCCGGCAGATGAGCCTGATCCAGGCCCTTGAACCAGGCCAGCCACTGATCCGCGCCGATCTGGTTCAGCGTCCCCAGATCCGGATAGGCGGGGCTGAAGAGGCTGTCGGGCATCCACAGGTTCTTAATCCACAGCCAGCGCTCCAGGGTCGGCGCCTCCAGGTTCAGCAGCTGACCGACCTGCACCAGCAGCTCCTGATTCGCCGCCGTCCGCATCGCGCCGAACACGGCGATCAGGATCGGCCAGGTCAGCAGCAGCGGCAGGCAGCTGGAGAGGGGGTTGATATGCTCCTTCCGATACAGCTCCGCCGTCTTCTGGTTCAGCTTTTCCTTGTCGTTGGCGTACTTCTTCTGCAGGGCGGCCATCTGCGGCTGGAGCTTCGCGGTTTTCCGCATGCTGACCCGGCTCTTGACATCCAGCGGCGTCAGCACCAGGCGGATCAGCACGGTAAAGACCACCATGGCCCAGCCGTAGCTGCCCACCCAGCTGTTGATCCATTGCAGGATTCCGAACAGGAAATCGTTCATTCTGGGTTATTCCCTCCTTAAAGTTGTCGCGGGATCCTCCGGCACCGGATCATAGCCGCCCCTGCTGAACGGATTGCAGCGCAAAACCCGCCAGGCCGCCATCCCCCCGCCCCGCAGCGCGCCGTACCGCTCTACCGCGGTCATGGCGTATTCGCTGCAGCAGGGAATATAGCGGCAGGTGGGATGCTTTTTCCTGCGGCTCAGATTTTTCCGGTAAAAGCGGATCAGAGAAAGCAAAAGACGCTTCATGGGGCGCTGCTCCCTTCCAGCCCTTCCGCGGACTTCACCGCATCCGCTTTTTTCAGCAGATAGCGCACGTCCTGCTTCAGGCTCCGAAAGTCGGCCTGAGCGGCTGACGGTCTGGCAACGATGACGTACAGGCCGGTTTTCACATCCCCCAACCAGGGCCGAAAGCATTCCCGCAGGCGCCGTTTGACCTTATTTCGGACCACGGCCTTGCCTACTTTTTTGCTGACGGAAAACCCAACCCGGAGCTCCCTGCTGCGGGCGGAGAGCAGCACCAGATCGCGGCAGGCGACAGAATGCCCCTTGCGGTAGACATACTGAAACGCTCTGTTTTTTTGCAGCCGAAACCGTCTTTCCATTCCTTGATCTCTCTTCCGAACCGTCCGAAAACGGTTCCCCTCCGGACCCCGGGAACGGCCCATCCGTTCCCTTATGAGGAAAAGCCCGCCCATACAGATCCAGGGCGGGCTTCATCCACAATCAAAAGGCATCCGCGGCAGTTACACCGTCAGTTCCTTCCGGCCACGGCGGCGGCGGGCCGCCAGCACCCGACGGCCGTTCTTGGTCGCCATCCGGGCGCGGAAACCGTGAACCTTGCTGCGCTGACGCTTTTTGGGCTGATACGTACGGAACATGGTCAACACTCCTCGTCTTTTGGTCCTGACGGGGACAGCTTCCCCGTCTGCTGCGAACAGCCTTTACAGTATACAGAACCTTCAAAGGCTTGTCAAGATTGATTTTTAAGATTTTTCGCCGGTCAGCTCGCGCCCCAATGATCCGGGACATCCGGGCAGGACATCCGCCGGCGGGCGGCGCGCAGCTCCACATAGCAGCCGCAGGCGGCACAGGTGCCCCGGTTCAGCTTTCCGCAGGCCCGGCACCTCGAAAGGCGCCGCTCCCGTTCCGCCTCCGCCGCCCGCTCCGACTCCGGCATCTGGGCAATCCGCTCCCGGATGATCTCCGAAAGCGCCCGCTCGTCGGGAAGCTCGGAAAGCAGGCAGCGGATACAGGGCTTCCGCGCCTCCGTCACAGCCTGATTGCCGCCACGGCGCAGGGCGGCAGCACCGCCGTCAGCCGGCCGTCTTTGAGCGTAAAGTCCGTATACGCCCGGACCGCCACCCGCTCCCGGCCGAAATCGTTGTAATCCGCCATCCGGCCGGAAAGAATCCGTCCCCGGGCGCCGGCGATTTCCTCGCCCCGGAGGGAAATCTCCACCTCCCGGGCCTTTTCCGGATCCAGGTTGCTGAGGGTCAGGGTGATCCTTCCGTCCTTCTCGCTGGCGCTGGCAGAAATCGCGTCCACCGCGTGCTTCTCCGTCCCGATCCGGTCCGACTGAACAAAGCAGTCCAGCTGGCGGGCATCCATGTGATCCTTATACAGATCGAAGACGTGATAGGTGGGTGTCAGCACCATCCTGTCCCCCTCCGTCAGGATGATCGCCTGGAGCACGTTCACCGTCTGGGCGATATTCGCCATAAAGACCCGGTCGCAGCAGCGGGCAAAGAGGTCGAAATGGATCGCCGCCACCAGGGCGTCCCGCATGGTGTTCTGCTGGTACAGGAAGCCGGGATTCGTGCCCTCCTCCACCTGGAACCAGGTTCCCCATTCGTCCACCACCAGGCCGATCCGCTTCTCCGGATCGTACCGGTCCATGATGGCCGCATGGCCCCGGATGATCTTTTCCATGTTCGCCGCCAGCGCCAGGGTTTCAAAATAGTCCTCCCGGGAGAAGGTCAGGGCCTGATTCTTATGGCTCCAGCCGCCGGGAATCGTATAGTAATGCAGGCTCAGCCCGTCCATGCAGAAGGCCGCGTTCTTCATCAGGGTTTCCGTCCACTCCAGGTTCCCGTCGCTGGGGCCGCAGGCGATTTTGTACAGCCTGTGATCCCCGTACTGACGGCAGAAGCCCTGATACCGGCGGTAAACGTCCGCGTAGTACTCCGGCCGCATGTTGCCGCCGCAGCCCCAGCTTTCGTTCCCCACGCCCCAGAAGCGGACACCCCAGGGATCCTTCCGCCCGTTTTTCCAGCGTTCCCGAACCACGGTGGAATCCCCGTCGCTGTTGAGGTATTCCACCCATTCGCTCATCTCCTGCACCGTGCCGCTGCCCACGTTCCCGGTGATATAGGGCTCGCAGCCCACCTGGCGGCAGAGCTCGAGAAACTCATGGGTGCCGAAGGAATTATCCTCCACCACGCCGCCCCAGTTGGTATTGACCATGCGCCTGCGCGCCTCGAGGGGGCCGATGCCGTCCCGCCAGTGATACTCGTCCGCGAAGCAGCCGCCGGGCCAGCGGAGCACCGGAACCTTCAGGTTCCGCATGGCCTCCACCACGTCCCGCCGCATCCCGTTTACGTTCGGAATGGAGCTGTCCTTCCCCACGAAGATGCCCCCGTAGATGCAGCGGCCCAGATGCTCCGCGAAATGGCCGAAGATATACCTGGAAACCGTTCCCGCGGACCGGGCCCGGTCAATCGTGATGCCCGCCATGCTTCCTCTCTCCCTTCACGCTTCTGAGCGCGGCCAGCGCCGCCGCCTGCTCCGCCTGTTTCTTGGTCTTTCCCTCGCCCCGGCCCAGGGTTTTTCCGCCCCGGATCACCACCGCCTCGAACCAGGGCGCGTGATCCGGTCCCCGCTGGCCCAGGATCTCGTAGACGGGGGGATCCCCACCGTCCTTCTGCAGCTCCTCCTGCAGTTCGCCCTTTGCGTCCTGCAGGGGACGGGAGACCTCCTCCGGCTTCGGCCAGCATCGGGTCACCACGCCCCGGGCCGCCTCCATGCCGCCGTCGAGATACACCGCCGCCAGCACCGCCTCCATGGCGTCGCACAGGACGCTGGGCTTGGTCCGGCCGCCGGTCTGCTCCTCGCCCCGGTCCATGATCAGCGCCTCCCCCAGGCCCAGCTTTCCCGCCACCTGGCTCAGCGCCGCCTCGCAGACCAGCAGCGCCCGAAGATGCGTCAGTCCGCCTTCCCGATCCTCCGGATGCTCCCGGTACAGCTGATCGCTCATCAGGTACTGCAGCACCGCGTCCCCGAGAAATTCCAGCCGCTGGTTATCCTCCCGACCCATGGAAGGGTGCGTTAAAGCGCGGCGAAGCAGCGCTTCGTCGCGAAAGGTGTAGCCCAGGGCTTCCATCAGTTTTTTTCGCATGCGGCCTGCGCCTCAGCCCTTTACTCTGGCAATATAATCCGCCACGTCGCCGACCGTCTTCATCTTCATGATCTGGTCATCCTCGACGGTGATGCCGAACTGATCCTCCAGATCCATGATCATCACCATGATGTTGGCGGAATCAGCCTTCAGATCTTCGATCAGCCGGGTTTCCCGGGTGATGGTGGAAGCATCGGCCTTCAGCTGGGCGGCGATCATGTCGCGTACGGTTTCAAAATTCATGGGGTTTCCTCCTTTTGCTTTGACATAAGCTGTTTCTCTATGATATGCCGGCTCTGTCGGCGATATCCCCTTTCCTGCGGCCCGGCTGACGCTGTCTCCCGACCTGCGCTGTCTCCCGGCCGCGCCCCTGACGCTGCTATTTTTCTGATCCGGCGCCTTTCTCCGCGGCCTCCGCGATCTTCCGGACGCCTTCCTCGATGATCTGAACCACCCGGCCGTCGATCATCCTGACGCACTGGCTGATCGCGTTGCAGAAGGCATAATCATTGCTGGAGCCGTGGGCCTTCACCACGGCCCCCTGTACGCCCAGCAGCGGCGCTCCGCCCACCTCGTCGGGATCCAGGACCTTTTTCACCCGCCCGAAGGAGGGCCTGGCCAGCAGCCCCGCCACCTTTCCGCGGAAATCCGACATCAGCTCCTGCTTAATGACGCCCAGCAGCGCCTTGGCCAGCCCCTCGGTATATTTCAGGATCAGGTTGCCGCTGAAGCCGTCCGTCACGATGACGTCCGCCGCGTCCAGGGGAATATCCCGGGCCTCCACGTTGCCGACGAAGTC
Source organism: Clostridia bacterium (assembly GCA_017433405.1). Taxonomy (GTDB): domain Bacteria; phylum Bacillota; class Clostridia; order Christensenellales; family Aristaeellaceae; genus Aristaeella. The sequence goes on from JAFRHH010000081.1 coordinate 38,847, forward strand.
ATAGGGAGCCTTTTCCATCAGCGGATAGGTCTCCTTGACCAGGGCGTTGCCCTTTTCCGCCTCGGCCCCGATGTTGGCCAGCCCGATCCGGGGCTTTTCCAGCCCCCAGACGCCCCGCATATAGGCGTCGCCCATGACGCCGAACTGGACCAGGTACTCCGGCTTGCAGTCCACGTTCGCGCCACAGTCGATCAGCAGGAAGCGGCCCCTGCCGTTGTTGATCACGGGGGCCAGCGCCGGCCGTTCCACCCCGGGAATCCGTCCCAGCCGGAACATGCCCCCCGCCAGGGTCGCCCCGGTGGAGCCGGCGGAAACAAAGCCGTCCGCCTCCCCGCTCCGGACCTTCAGCATGCCCTGAACCGTGGCGCTGTTGACCTTTTTCCGAACGCCCATGACCGGGCTTTCATGGTTGGTGATCACCTCCGGCGCCTCCTCCAGGGTCAGCCGGCTTTCCACATCCTCGCTGCCCGAGAGAAAGGGGCGAACCTCCTCCAGGCGCCCCGCCAGGATGATCTCCAGATGGGGATACTGCCGGAGGGCCCGCAGGGCTCCCTTCACCGGCGCTTCCGGCGCGAAATCGCCGCCCATGGCGTCAACGTAGATCCTCATGAGCATTCCTCCTGTATTCATCTGCGTCCGCTGTTACCCGATCCTGCTTCAGCTTGCGCCTCGCACGATCGGACAGCTTGCGCATGGGAGCCGTTACCCAAATCGGAGATTTGGACGGCTCCGCATCAGTACGCCTTAGCGAAGTACATGACCTTGTCCGCGGGTTTGCCGCAGCAGACGCAGCGGTCCGAGAAGCGGCGCTTCTCCTGGTCGAAGGGCATGTTCCGGGAGGAGGCGTTGTACTTTTCCTTGATCGCGTCCTCGCAGGCCCGGTCCCCGCACCACATGGCTTCGGCAAAACCCGTCTCCACGGCCTTTTCCAGCTCCTCCATGGAGCTGACCCGCACCGTATGCGCGTCCCGGAAAGCCTTCGCCTGATCGAACAGGGACCGCTGAATCTCCTCCATCAGATCGCCCAGCCGATCCTCGAGCCCCTCCCGCGGCAGGGTAAACTTCTCCAGCGTATCCCGGCGGAACACGGTCACCACGCCGTTTTCCAGGTCCCTCGGGCCCACCTCCAGCCGGACCGGCACGCCCTTCAGCTCCCAGTCGTTGAACTTGAAGCCCGGGGACACGGTATCCCGATCGTCCAGCTTCACCCGGAAGCCGGCCTTCTTCAGCTTCGAAAACAGCTCCTCACAGGCCTCCATGACGCCGCCCTTATGAGCCGCGATGGGCAGGATCACCGCCTGAACCGGCGCCACCTTCGGCGGCAGCCGCAGCCCCCGCTCATCCCCGTGGGTCATGATCAGGGCGCCGATCAGCCGGGTGCTGATCCCCCAGCTGGTTTCATTGACGTATTCCAGCTTGCCTTCCTTACTCTGATACCGGATATCGTAGGCCTCGGCGAAATTGGTGCCGAAGTTATGGGAGGTGCCCGCCTGGAGCGCCTTCCCGTCCTGCATCATGGCCTCCATGGAATAGGTGGAACGGGCGCCGGCAAACTTTTCCTTTTCGCTCTTGCGCCCCACATAGACCGGGATCGCCAGCACGTCCTCCGCCACCTGGCGGTAGACCTCCAGCATCCGCAGGGTCTCCTCCTCCGCCTCCTCCGCGGTCGCGTGGATGGTATGGCCCTCCTGCCAGAGGAACTCGCTGGTGCGCAGGAATGGCCGGGTCGCCTTTTCCCAGCGCATGACGGAGCACCACTGATTGTACATCATCGGCAGATCCCGCCAGGTCTGAACCCACTTGGAATACATGGCGCAGAAGATCGTTTCGCTGGTCGGCCGGATCGCCAGCCGCTCCTGCAGCTGCTCCTGACCTCCCTGGGTGACCCAGGCGACCTCCGGGGCGAAGCCTTCCACATGCTCCGCCTCCTTGAGCAGCAGGCTTTCGGGAATCAGCATCGGAAAATAGACGTTCTCCGCGCCGGTTTCCTTGAAACGGGCGTCCGCCTCCGCCTGAATCCGCTCCCAGATGGCGTAGCCGTAGGGCCGGATCACCATGCAGCCCCGGACCGGCGCGTAGTCGCACAGCTCCGTCTGTTTGATCACGTCCGTATACCACTGGGAGAAGTCCTCGCTTCGGGGGGTGATATGGGTGACAAATTCCTGTTTCTGATTCTTAGCCATGGGTTTCCTCCAACGATTTCATTGAAATTGATTGCTATTTCTGGGGCAGCGTCAGGGAATACATCGCCTCTCCCGAGGCCAGCAGCATCCGCCCGTCCGAGGTGATCCCAAGGAAGGCGGTCATCATCGTCCCCTCCGGCACCGGAATCCGGTAGCCGAAAAACTTCTGGCTGTTGATATCCGCCCGGTAAATATAATCCCCGGCCACCGCGTAGATATTGCCCTGATACATACCGGCGCCGACGCAGGTCGTCGGCAGGGTATAGCGCTTGTCCCCGGTTCCTTCCAGTACCCGCAGCTCCGAAATCACCTGGGCGCTGGAGGTCTGCGAGGTGGGAGCCAGCAGCATCCGGGCGTTTCCCCGATCGGGGATTTCCGCGTCGATCAGCTTCCAGCCGTAGACCAGCATCGTCGCGTTGGTGTCCTGAACGCATTTGTAATCATAGGTGTAAACCTGGCGGGTGGTAAAAACCCGAAGGCGTCCGCTTTCATAGATCACCTTATAGGTCAGGGCTTCCCCCAGATTCACCTCGCCCGTGTTCATCTTGCCCACCTGGAAGGTGTTCAGGACGGTATTGGGCGCCGTTCCGAACACGTCCAGCGCCAGGGTCCAGAGATACTGTCCCTGATCCCCGTAGAACCCGGTATCCAGGATCATTAGGCTGGAAAAGGCTTCCGCCTCCGCGTCCACCTGCGCCCCCCGCAGATCCTTGACCACCAGCTTCGGCTCCGTCTCCTCCCCCAGCACCACGGCCGCGTACCGCTCTCCGACCCGGGCGAACTGAACCGTCGCCTCCATGCTCTCGTTATAGGTGGAGTTTCCGTCCTTATCCACCAGGTAGAGCTGGGTTCCGCTCCAGATCGCCAGATGGGTGGGCCCTACGGAAAATTCGACGCCCGTTCCCGCCGGGAAGCTCCAGCGGATCGTCCCGCCGCTGGACAGATGGTGAATGGAGGCCCCGTCGTAATACAGGATTCCGTCCCGGAAGGGCGTCACATTCTGGTTGGACCAGCAGGGCAGGTTCACCAGGGTGATCTCCTTGCCCTTTCCGTAGTTTCCCAGAAAATGAACCCCCAGGGCGACCGCCACCACCACCGCCACCAGGATCACCCAGCTGCGGATCTGCCGCCGCCGGTCCCGTTCCGGATTCGGCTGTTCCCGGGCGGCGTTCCGGCTTCGGGTCCGGTACAGCTGGTCGTTAATATTCTGGTTTCCCCTCGCCATCTCCCGGCTCCTTTATGCCATGTTTTCCGCCGCTTCCACCACCGGATCCAGCCAGTTTTCATTGAACAGCTCGATCACGCCGGTATCGCATTCCCGGGCCAGCGCCGGATCCATGGGCAGCCTCGCCAGCAGGGGAATTCCCAGCCGCTCCGCCGCCTTCTCCGAGGTTCCCTCCCCGAAGGGATAGATCTTCTTTCCGCAGTCGGGGCAGGCGATCCAGCTCATGTTTTCCACCAGGCCCAGCACGGGAATATTCATCATCTTCGCCATGTTGACGGCCTTTTCCACCACCATGCCCACCAGCTCCTGGGGCGTGGCCACGATGATAATCCCGTTGACCGGCAGGGACTGGAACACCGTCAGCGGCACGTCCCCGGTTCCCGGAGGCATATCCACATACAGGCAGTCCACATCCCCCCAGCAGACGTCCGTCCAGAACTGCTTCACCGTCCCGGAAATCAGGCTTCCGCGCCAGATGACCGGATCCGTCTCATTTTCCAGCAGCAGATTGATGCTCATCATTTTGATGCCCGTTTTGCTCTCCACCGGCAGGATCCCCTCGTCCGATCCCATCGCCCGGTCATGCACGCCGAACATCTTCGGAATCGAAGGCCCCGTAATATCCGCGTCCAGGATACCGGCCTTTTTGCCGTTCCGCTGGGTCAGCACGGCCATCAGCCCGGTCACCAGGCTTTTGCCGACGCCGCCCTTGCCGCTGACCACGGCGATGATTTTCTTTACATGGCTCGCCGGATTCGGCGCCTCCAGCAGGCTCGCCGGCTGCTGATCCCGGGAAGCGCAGTCCGCTCCGCAGGTGGAGCAGTCATGGGTACATTCAGACATTTCACTCACCTCAAAAAAACAGTTTCCCGATACATTTCGCCCCCGGGGCCCGGTTTTCCTTCTTGCCCTTTTTTATTCCGCCTCCCGCAGCTCGAAGGTTCCCGAAAAGGCCTCCCGGGTTCCCAGGGCGTCCTCCCAAATCACGTGGAGAAGGTAGAACCCCGGTTCCGCCGTTTCTCCGTCCTCCCGGAGGCCGCTCCAGCTCCAGTCCAGCCAGCCTCCGCCGTCCGCCGCCGGCAGCAGCGGCTCCTCCCGGCTCAGCGTCCGGATGACCTCCCCGGATTCGTTCTCCACCTGCGCCGTGACGGAGCACGGGGCGTCGATGGTCAGGAAGGCGTGGAGCTCCTCTCCCGCCGAGGGCGTAAAGCTTTCTCCGCAGGTCAGGGCCGCCACCGTTTCCCGGTTCCCCGTCAGGGCGATGCGCCGGCTTCCGGCCGCCGCGCCGGCGCCCTCCCGGATCGTCATCAGCTGCAGGAGCGCGAAGCCGGAGTCCTCGCCGTCCACCGTGGTCATCCGCACCGTCCGCTGCTTTTCCCCCGCGGAAAGGTTCGCCCGGATGCCTTCAAAGCGCTCCCGGTCCGGCATCTGGACCGCGCCGTCGAAATCCCATCCGCCTTCCTTCCAGAAGACCATCCGGTACCACAGCTGCAGCGTGGTCCCCACCGTAAAGGTGAGCTCCGTTTTCGGGCGGCCCGCGTCATCCTTTTCCGAGAGGATCCTTAAATTGGAAATCGCCCGGTCCGCCTCCGGCTCCCCGACGGAGAACAGCGGCTCCGCCCCATCCTCCGGATAGCAGCAGGCCCGGCTGTCGCCGCAGAGGGTCCGGATGCCTTCCCGCAGCTCCCGGAGGCTGAAAAAGCCGTCCCCGTTTCCGCCGCCCGGCACCGCCTTTCCCGAAAGCAGCGCCTCCAGCGCCGCCAGGAACCAGCTTCCCCCGCCGCCTTCGTCCATCCAGAGGGCGCTCTCCTCCAGGCCGCCGGCGCTGGTCAGCACCTGGATGCCCGTTCCGGCGAAGGCATTGACGCCCTCCGCCATCCCTTTTCCGATCATCCCGCCGGAATAGCAGGCGTCGAGGATCAGGATCTTTTTCCCGGGCAGGCGGGAGAGCATGTCCGTCAGCCGCTCCGCCGTCAGGGCTTCCTCCTCCCGCCCGTCGGACAGGAGCAGCGCCGTCCGCCCGTCGGCATAGTGCAGGCCGTGGGTGGATACATAGATCAGCGCGGTATCCTCCGCCGCGGCGCCCCCGAAGGTTTCCTGGAGAAGACGCTCCAGTCCCTCCGCCGTCCCCGGGCTGTTCAGGGCCGTCCGGCAGTCCGTCATCCCGGGCCGCCGGGTCCAGAGAATTTCCTCCATCCGGATCAGGTTCTGTTCCGCGGCCGGCGCCGTATTCGGCATGGAGACGAAGGTATCGCACCCCAACAGCAGGGCCCGGGTCACGCCCTCCCCCGCCGCGGAGGAGACCGCCAGCAGCAGAAGCGCCGTCAGGAAAAGCACCGGCAGCCACCGCAGCATCCCCTTCCGCATGGTTCCTTCCTCCATCCTTTTTTCTTTCCGTCAGTATCCGAAAAGCACCATCAGCGTCTGGTTGCCGGCGATTCCGTCCGCCGTCAGGCCGTTGGCCTTCTGGAAGGCCCGGACCGCCGCCTCCGTCTTCGCGTCGTACTCCCCGTTCACCTCGTCCAGGAAGCCCATCTGCTCCAGGCATTCCTGAATCTCAACCACCTCGTTGCCCCGGGCCCCCGGCCGAACCGACTCATAGGAGGTCTGGGCCGCGGTCGCCGACCGGGCATCCCTGGAGTACAGCTTCTTCAGGGTCTCCGTGCCCGCCTTGCCGTCCACCTTCAGCCTGTTCTGAATCTGGAAGGCCCTTACCGCGTCCGACGTGGTCTGGCCATAGACGCCGTCGATGCTGCCGTCATAGTAGCCCAGCTCATAAAGGGTGTACTGCAGATTCCGCACCGCGGTTCCGTCGTCCCCCATCTGCATGGCGGAATAGGTAATCGACGCGGAGGAACCGTAAAGCAGCCGCTGGGTCGCGGGGCCGGCCTTGCCGTCCACCGTCAGGCTGTTCCGCAGCTGGAAGGCCATGACCGCCGCCTGGGTGCCGGAGCCGTACCGTCCGTCCACCGACCCGGTATAATACCCCAGATCCTTGAGGCGCTGCTGCAGCCGTCGGACCTGCTCGCCCTCCGATCCGTCGCTCAGGGTGGCGTAGCCCGTGGAGGAAATATCGGAGGTATCGGCGCCGCCGAGCTTCTCCGCCGTCCCCGAGATCCGGACCGCCTTTCCGGAGGCCCTGACCGCCGTCCCGGAATACAGCTTGCTCAATGTCGCGGTACCGGCCTTGCCGTCCGCTGTCAGATTGTTGTTCTTCTGGAAGGCGATCACCGCCGCCTCCGTCGCCACCCCGAAGGAGCCGTCCACCGAGCCGCTCAGATAGCCGAGATCCTTCAGCTGCTGCTGCAGCTGGCGCACCGCCGCGCCCTCGCTGCCGTTCTGCAGCGTTTCGCCGGAGCCGGAAACGGCGTGGGCCGTTCGGGCCGCGCCCGAGGAATAAATCGCCCGGAGGGTATCGGGACCGGCGATGCCGTCCTCCCACAGGCCCTTGGTCTTCGCCTGGAAGGCGGTGACCGCCGCCTGGGTCGCCGCGTCGTATTCCCCCGTCACCTTTCCGCTCAGCCATCCCAGCTCAATCAGCCGGCGCTGCAGGGTCGTGACCTTGTTTCCCCGGGAGCCGAGGGTCAGATAATAATCCCGGCTCAGGTTCGGCGTCGCCGTCGGCCGGGGCGTGGGCGTCGCCCTCGGGGTCGGCCTGGCCGTCGGTCTGGCCGTCGCCTTCGGTGTCGCCGTGGCGTTGGCCTGCTTCGCTGAGATGGCGTTTTTCGAGTTCAGCTTCTCCAGGGTCTTCGCGCCGGCCTTGCCGTCCACCGTCAGGCCATTGGCCTTCTGGAAGGCCCGGACCGCCCTTTCCGTCGCCGGGCCGAAGTCCCCGTCCGCCGCCCCGGAATAGTATCCGAGCGCCTTCAGCCGCTTCTGGAGCGCCCGGACCTCATCGCTGCCCTTGAAGCCCTGCTGCAGGCTGGCGGGCGTCGGGGAGGGAGTCAGGGCGATGGGGGTGTTCGTCGGCTTCGCCGTTACCACCGCGATGGTCTCCCGGGGATCCGGCGTCGGCGTGATCACCTCGAAGGTTCCGCTGGAGGGAATCGGCGTCTTCTGCTCCACGCTGCCCCAGTCGTTCCAGCCCACCGTTCCCGAAGCCGGGGTCGGCGTCGCCTGGGGCTGGTTTCCTCCCTGAGGGGAGCCGCCTCCGCCGAAAACGTTCTGGGTTTCCACCACCACCGTGTCCGGCGTCACCTCCACGGTCGCCGTCGGCGCCAGCGTATTGAAGGGCAGGCTGTTTCCCGTGGGCGCGCCGCCGTCGTTATTCACGTCGTCCGGGGCGATATAGCAGCCTGTCAGCACAAAGCACAGGCCCACCGTCAGGATCAGCCCCGCCGCTTTTCCGTTTCTCTTCAAGAAAATTCCTCCTTTCCGGGCGCTCCGAATTTCGGGGCTGCCGCCCCGCTACTTTCCGTTTCCCTGCTCCCATGAGGGGAACAGCTCCTGGAAGGTCCGGTAATGATCCCCGGTATACCAGACCCGGCCCTCCGAGGAATAAATGATCCGCTCCGCTCTTCGCCGGCCGGAAACATAGTTCGCGTCCGCTTCAATATACTGAATTCCCCACACCTGGGGCAGGCGCCCTTCGTAATTCCCGAAGCGGTCCCCGCCGATGGATTTCCCCGGCGCCACGTCGCTGACATAGTTCCAGGAGCTGTCCCAGCCCAGGGCCTGGGCCTCCCGCTTTGTAATAAAGTTGGGGGGCAGCTCCCCGTACATAAACAGGTAATCCGCGATCGCCTGGGGCTTGATAATCGGGCCGTCCTCCTCCGCGAAGGCCGGCCTCCCGGCCGGAGCGGCGGTCACCGCCGGCGTCTTCGCGGCCTCCCCCGGGGCCGGGGTCTTCGTCGGCGCCGCGGTTTGCGCCGGCGCCCATGTCGGACGGTTCCGCTTCTTTCTGGACGTCACCCGGAAGGTAAGCGTTCCCGCCTTCCCCTCCCGGGTTTCGGTTCCTTCCCCCAGGGTCAGCGGAGCCTCCCCCTTCTCTCCGAACCGGGTTTCCGTCCCGAGGCTCGCCGGAGCCGCCGCCCCGTCCTCCGGCAGACGGCCTTCCGTCCATCGGATGCTCTCTTCCGCCGCCCCCGGTCCCTTTCCCGGCCAAAGGACTTCTTCTCCCAGCGCCGTCACCGCCAGCAGCACCGAAAGCAGCGCCGCCAGCAGGCCCATCCATCGTCTCTTCATTTATGATACCGCTCTCCCGCCGCAATTTTTTCCGCCCGATACAGCTGTTCGAGCAGCATCACCCGGGCCAGCTGGTGCGGAAAGGTCAGATCGCTCATGGACCATTCCTCGTCCGCCCGCCGAAGCAGATTCTCCCCCAGGCCCAGGCTGCCGCCGATGACGAACACCAGGCTGCTTTCGCCGGAAAGCCGCAGCTCGCCGAGCCGCCGGCTGATCCCCGGGGAGTCGAATTTCCGGCCCCCGATCGTCAGGGCCACCACATGATCCCCCGGACGGATTCGGGAAAGGAGCTCCTCCCCTTCCCGTTCCCGGATCCTGGCCTCTTCCGCCGGCGAACCCGAGCCCTCCGGCAGATCCGCCACCTCGATTTCCCGAACCTTTCCGAAGCGTGACAGGCGTTTGAGATATTCATCCGCCATCTCCCGGAAGGGCTTTTCCCTCAGGCGGCCCACCGCCAGCACCGTCATGCTCATTCCCGGTCCACCCGCGGAAGGCTCTCCCGGTCCACCAGGCTCCAGGCCATGCTGACGCTCCTCTCCCGCTCCCCGACGATCATCCGCAGGAGCTTTTCCGCTACCAGCGCCCCGAAGGCTTCCTTCGGATGCCCCAGCGTCGTCAGCCCCGGCCGGATCATTTCCGCCACGGGGGCGTTGTCAAAGCCGATGACCCCCAGCTGATCCGGCAGCTTCATGCCCTGCTCCCGCAGAATCGTCATCAGGGTCACGGCAAAGATATCGTTATAGCAGACGATGCTGTCCGCCGTTCCGGCCAGCAGGCGGCGGATCAGCCGCTGGCCCGCCGGATTCTCGTACACCGTGTAGCGCTCCTCCGTCCCAAAGGTCAGCAGGTTCTCCTCCGGGATCTCGATCCCCTGGCTCCGGAGCTCCGCCAGGAAGCCCTCCAGCCGCTCCCGCCCCTGAAGATCGTCGGTCTTGAACAGGCCCGCCGGCCGGTGATACCCGCGGTTCACCAGCTCCCGGGCAGCGATCCGGCCCCCGCCGAAATCGTCCATGACCACGTGGGGAAAATCCCCCAGCCCGGGATAGTACCCGTTCATGAAAAGCACGGGAATATTCCGCTCCGCCAGATGCCGGTATAGCGCCGCGTTGGGCGTTTCGCTGGCGGTCCTCACGCCCTCCACGATCAGCCCGTCCACCCGGCCGTCCATCATCCGCTCCAGCACGTCCCGCTCGATGGCGCTGTCGTTATACGTGGCGCTCAGGCTCATAACCGCCCCGTCCCGGTTCAGCACGGATTCGATCCCGCTGACGATGGAGGGAAAAATATAATCCGTAATATAGGTGGTCACCACGGCCACATGCATCGTTCCCTGCCGGCGGCGCGGCCCATGGCGGACATAGGTTCCGCTCCCCCGGCGCCGGTCGACGAGGCCGTCGTTCTCCAGCAGGGCGATCGCCTGCCGGACCGTCTGGCGGGAAACCTTGAAGCGAAAGCGAAGCTCCTCCTCCGTCATCAGCGCCTGGCCGTCCTGAAAGACCCCTTCGGCGATCTCCCGCCGCAGGGTATCCGCTACCTGCATATATTTCGTCTCGGCCATCCATGCTCGCCTCCCTCTGGAACTTGTTGGTATTATACCAGACAATTTCCATTCTTTTCAATATCTTCCCCTGAAAAAAGTACGAACAACCCGGAACAAAAAAGACCGTCCCGCCGTTCCGCTTTACTTTTTCGGGGATTTCCTTATAATAGGAATCGGACAGGGGCCGTCCCTGCCCAGAGACCGCCAACCGAAAGAGGAGGGCCCGCCCTTGCACGTTTACTGCCTGTTTTGCCGGACGCAGCGCTGCCGGATTATCGCC
>JAFRHH010000082.1 GCA_017433405.1 Clostridia bacterium
TCCCGGTAAAAAGACGCGCAAGTCTTTGTGACAGGCAAATCGTGTGATAACAATGGAATGGGCGCACATATTTTTTTGGGTAGCGCCTCAATGAATGCCTGGAATTTTCAGTTGACAGTTGATTATCTCAGCGCATATAATGCAACTAATCTTCGGTACCATACGTGAGAGAAAGGCGGTTTTTTCCCATGATCGTGTCAGCGGGAGCGGGATCATAATCGTCATCCGGACAGAAAGGCAGACGTGAACTGTCGTTCACAGAGGTGAAATTGCGTGTCCACAAAGGAGAAGCTGCTGGCCAAACTGTTTGATCGTAAATTGCCCCATAATTTTACGAAACAGGAACTGAGTACACTGATGGCGGCCTGCCATTGTGAAAAGGCTTCCGGCGGACGAGGGTCCGGAATCAGATTTTATCATCGGCGAAGTGGAAGGATTCTCGCGTTTGATGAACCGCACCCGGAAAAGGAGCTTTACCCCTATCAGATCAGAATGGTCAGGCAGTTTCTCAAAGAGACCGGAGAGGTTCCAGGAAAGGAGTGACAGCGTCGTGATGGAATACAGAGGCTATCACGCGGATATAAAATATTCAGACGAGGATCATCTTTTTATTGGACAGGTCATTGGGATCAATGATGCGCTGGGATTTCACGGTTCATCCGTTCAGGAACTGGAAAGCATGTTTCACCAGTCGATTGACAATTACCTGCTCCTGTGCGAACAGCTTGGAAAAAAGCCCGAAAGGGAATACCGAGGCCAGTTCAATGTACGCATTCCGCCTGAACTGCACCGGGCCGCGGTCATCCGAGCCAGGGAAAGAAATATGACGCTCAATGAATTTGTTACTACAGCCATCGAAGATGAATGCGGCCAGCCCATGGTTCTGTAAGCTCCCTGCTGTCCCCTGTCTTTAAAAAACTCATGTCACCCTTTTAAGTTGATCGGTGTGCGTCCGCTCTTTTCGCCCGCTTCGTCTCATACATCAGCTCATCCGCTTTTCGGATGCATTCCGCCCCTTTCCCTGCGGATGGAAAGGCATAAAAGCAACGCGGAGAAGGTACGGGCCTGGCTGATGTCGAATGAACAGGTTGAACAAATTTATTACGCGGGCAGCGGGAAAGGCTCGGCATCACCGACCGGCTGCTCCGGCTGTCGGTGGGCATCGAAAACCCGGAGGATATTATCGGGGATCTTTTCCGGGCTTTTGAAGCGGCCCTGGAGAAGTAAAGAAAGGACAACCTTATGACGGAAAGGAATCTCGATTTCGACCGGGTGATCGACCGGCGGGGCACCCGCAGCATCAAGTATGACTTCGCAGCGGAGCGGGGCTATCCGAAGGATGTGCTGCCCCTCTGGGTAGCGGATATGGATTTCAGAACCTCCTCCTTCGTCGAGGACGCCCTGGCCGCCCTGACGCGTCACAATATTTACGGCTACAGCGACACGAAGCCGGGGGACGGGTATTTTGAAGCGGTTCAGGGATGGATGAAACGCCGCCACCAGTGGGACGTAAAGCCGGAATGGCGGATCCCGACGCCCGGGGTCTGCTTCGCCATCGCCGCCGCGATCCGGAGCCTGACAGCCCCCGGCGACGCGGTGCTGATCCAGCAGCCGGTCTATTATCCCTTCAGCACCCTGATCGATATCAACGGAAGAAAAAAAATCTCCTCCGATCTGATTCAGGATCCGGACGGAAGCTGGCGCATGGATTTTGACGACTTCGAGCGGAAGATTGCCGAATGTGGCGTCCGGCTGTTTATCCTCTGCAGTCCGCACAACCCGGTCGGCCGGGTCTGGACCGGGGAGGAACTCCGGAGAGTCGGTCAGATCTGCGCCGCCCACGGGGTAACCGTGTTCAGCGATGAAATCCATTTCGATTTCGTCTGGGAAGGAAAGCACACCGTCTTCCAGGAAGCGGATCCCGCCTTTCGGGATTTCACGGTGACCGCGACCTCCCCGAGCAAAACCTTTAATCTGCCCGGGCTGCAGCTGGCCAACATCTTCGCGCCGAATCCCGCCCTCCGGGACAGGCTGAAAGCCGAAATCCAGAGAACCGGCTACGACGAGCCCAATATCTTCGGGATCACCGCCACCCAGGCGGTCTACGAGCACGGGGACGCCTGGTACGAGGGCATGAGGGCCTATGTGGCGGAAAACATCCGCTTCGCGGAAGCCTTTGTTCGGGAGAGCCTGCCGGGCGTCCGGATGAAGCGGCCGGAGGGGACCTATCTGATCTGGCTGGATTTCCGCGGCCTCGGGCTGATGGTTTCGCAGCTGGATGATCTCATCATCCGCCGCGCCGGCCTCTGGCTGGACAGCGGCGCCATCTTCGGCGCCCCCGGCGAGGGCTTTCAGCGGATCAATACCGCCTGCCCCCGGAGCATTCTCCGGGAAGCGATGGAGCGTCTGGAGAGGGCGCTGAAATAGACGCCGTCCGGATTGACGGCGCCGCGCCCGCGGGCTTGAAATGAAATACGTCCCTGTGATAGGATAACGGCAGAGAACGACCGGGCCCGGGCCCTCCGGCGGCCGGGCCCGGGAAAGACAGACGGAAAGCAGGGCGGTTGGAGGAGATGAAAATTTAAAATCGAAAAGCTGACCTGGAACGATAAGACCTTCCGGGTGACCCGGGCCAAAGCGCTTTATACGAAGAAGAAGATGGCCACCTCGGAGGTGGTGGCCGTCTTCGACTGGATGCCGGAGATCCTGCCGAGGGTCCGGTTCCGGGCGGTCAACGCCGAGGGCGTCGAAGAGGTGTGGTACGTTTCCACGAACGAGGAAAACGGCAGCATCATCCTGCTGAGCGAGGAGGAGGTCGCTCCGTAACGGGAACGGAGACGATATAATGGACAGGAAAGGAGCATGGTTCCGGTGAAGCGACTGAAACTGAAGATGAGCATCTGCGTCCTGCTGGCAGCTGCGATTACGGCGGGCTGCTTTTTTGCGCTGCGTTCCGTGAGCAAAAAAGCCTCCCGGGACTATCAGATCCGGCAGCGGGCTCAGCGAATCAGCGGGATGAACGTGATTCTCGGGAAGGTGGCGGAAGACTTTAACCATAACGAGACAGAGTATGAGAACGGGCTGAGGCTGGCGTGCGGTCTGAAGGCTTCCGTGCTCCGGGAATATGCGAAGGACGGAGCGTACACCGGCCCGGAGCTTTTTGAAAACGCGGCGGTTTGCACCGTTCGGGACGGGAAAGTCCTGTTTCCGGCAGGGATGCCGATCCGGCTGGAGTTGACCGCGTCGGCGCTGGAAAGCGCGACCCCCGGGGAGATGATGACGGTGGCGGCGCAAGCCGTGGGCAGCGAATTTCCCGTGATCGTTTTCGTTGAAAAAATCACGGAGGATCGCTATCTGGTGCTGTGGGATGACTGGCTGAACAAGTTCGTCTATGCGGAGACGGATAACAGCCTGATGGACGCTTACCGGGAAATCGGTGAAATCTATGACGGCGTGCTGGTCAATTTTACCGACGAGGGAAGCCTTGCGATGCAGAGCAAAGAGGGCTTTCTCCCTTACGACGCCACGATCGGCTCCCTTCATCTTTCGGAGACGGCTTCCGCGGAACATCCGGGGGTGTTCCGCGGCGAGGATTCGCAACAAAAGCCCTGGTACTATGTTTCGGTGGACTGCTCCCGGATGGGCCTGGGTTACAGGACGGGCTTTTTCTTCTTTCAGCTGAACCTGAGCGAGGGCGAAAACGCTCCGGATTTCACGGGTCAGGCGCTGCTGGTTTCAGCCGTTCTGGCGCTGATCGCGGTAGGGCTGATCGTATGGCTGATTTCCATCCAGCGGCTGGTCCGGGATTCGATCCTGGACGCGGATCAGTTCGAGCGGTATCACCCGGAAAAGATTCGCCGGCTGACCCTGATCTTCGGCGGGCTCGGCTGCGCAGCGGTGCTTCTGACGGCCATCCTGACCAACAGCATCGACAGCCTCCGGGTCGAGCTGGCCAGATCGTCCGCGCTGATGGACCGGGTCGCGGTGGATACGGACTGGCTGGAGGCGCGAAATGAAACGCATCAGAAGGCGAAGACGGAAATTATCCTGAATAACGCGAGGCTGATCCGGGACAGCCTGGAGGAGAATCCCGCCATCGCGACCCGGGAGAAGCTGGCGGAAATCAATGCCCTGTTCGGCAGCGAATATATCATGATTTATGACCACGCGGGCCGGGAAACGGTCTGCAGCACGGATTATACGGATTTTACCCTGGGAACGGATGAAACCGATGAGATGGCTCCCTTCCGCAGGCTGACGATGGGGGTGGAATCCATTGTGGAGCCGCCGCGCACCTACGAGATCCTGGGCCGGGAGATTCAGAAAATCGGCTTGCGGATCAGGACGGACGGGGGATTCGGCGCTCTGATCTTCGCGATGGACCCGGCGATCCTGCGGGAGGAGCCCCTGACCGAAACCCACTCCTATACGCTGCTGGCGGCCACGCAGAAGGGCTGCGTGTCCTTCGCGGCGGATCAGACAGGCGGCGACATCCTCTATGCCAGCGACAGCGCCATGATCGGGAAAAACGTCAGCGCTTACGGGCTGGAGCATCTGCTGGGCGGGAACAGCCCCATGTGCTCGGCGAACGTCAACGGCGTGAACTATTACGGCGTTTCCGTCCGGCATGGGCAGCGAACCTATTTCTATTTCTTCAGCGCGTCCTTCCTGGGCCGGAAGCTGGTTCCGTTCATCTGGGTGGCCCTGGGGTTCGCCCTGCTCCTCTGCCTGGCGCTGGGGCTCACGCTGCTCTGGGGGTACAGCCGGGCGGAATATGAACACTTCTCCCGGATCGGCAGGGAAACGTTATCCGGAAGAACGGTGGAGATCGTGACGGCGGACGGGAGGCGGAAACGGACCGTGGATCCCTACAGTCGGTGGTCGATGACGGGGCTGAAATGGCGGGGGATGATGCCGGAGCAGAAGGCGAGGCTGGCGCTTCAGATTGTTCTGGTGGCGCTGTCCGGGGGGATGCTGATCGCTATGAGTGCCGGCGGTTTTCTGAATTCCGGGCTGATTCGCTACATCATGACCGGGAACTGGCAGCGAGGGCTGAATCTGTTCGCCATGGGGAAAACGGTGCTGATTATGGTCGGTACAATGCTGGCCCTGCTGGTGCTCCGGATCATCATGCTGCTGGCCTGCCAGTCCTTGGGCACCAAGGGGGAGACCATCCTGCGGATGGTGTACAATCTCCTGCAGTATATCGCGGTTTTTACAGTCCTGTATTACGGGTTTGAAGACCTGGGGCTGGAAACCAATGCGCTGCTGGGAGCGATGGGGGCCATTACCCTGGCCGTCTCCCTGGGCTCGAAGGATATCATGGCGGATATTCTGGCGGGGGTCAACATCGTCGTGGAAGGGGAATTTCAGGTCGGGGACATCGTGGAGATCAATAAGGTCAAGGGCAAGATCATGGATGTCGGCATCCGGACCACGAAGCTTCTCTGCCAGGGCGATAACGTCAAAATTATCAACAACCGGTTTATTACCGATGTGGTGAACATGACCCGGTTCAACTCCTGGTACGCCATCGAGGTATCGGTTTCTACCAGCGTGGAGGTTGCGCAGATGGAAAAGACCCTTCGGGAAGCCCTGCCGGAGATCGGGAAACGCATTCCGAATATCATCAGCGGGCCGATCTATAAGGGGATTGAGTCCTTCGGCAAGGGAAGCTACAGTCTGCTGATCCTGGCGGAATGCCGCGAGGAAAACTTCAATAACGTACACAGGAACCTGAATCGGGAAATCCGGATGCTGCTGGAAAAGGAAAAGATTCCGCAGTAAAGAAGAACACACGGACCCACGGGGATGGGGGAAAAAACAGCAGCGACAAAAAAATAGCGACAAAAAAAGGAAGCAGATGAACATGAACAGAAAAAAATACGGCTGGACGGTTTACGGAATCGTCGGGGCGATTTTCGCCCCCATCGGGCTGGGATTCACCCTGCTGGGGATTGCCCTCTGGGTCAATCGGGCGGGCCACAGGCCGAAGGATTATCAGATGCTTTGCGCTGTCTTCGGCGGGATGGGCATCCTTTTTCTGATTCTGGGCATCCTCTTTCTGTCGATGGACCTGCGGCGGCGGGCCCGGATGCGGCGGGCCCTTGAGGGCGGATACTATGTCATGGCGAAAATCACCGGCGTCCATCCGCAGCGGAATGTCAGCATCAACGGACGACATCCGTACGTGGTGGAATGCTGTTACACGGATCCCGCCACGGGGATCGCCCACGTCTATTTCAGCCGCTATCTCAACATGGATGTGACCGACATGCTGAAGTCGGACGAGGTGCCGGTGTATATCGACCGGATGGATGAAGAGAACGGATATGTGGATATCGACGCGGTGCTGCCGGAGATCCGGATTCACAGATAGGCCGCAGGGGGGGACGGATGTCGTCCGCGGGCGGAACGAAAAAGACCGTCCCTTCGTTCCGCTACAGGTCCAGGCCGAAGCGGAAGAGGTAGAGCCAGAGGGTTTTGCGGAAGGCCGGATATTCCCCGCGGGCAACATAGAGCTCCTTCAGGGAATGATACAGGCGGATCTTGATCCGGATATTTTTCATGGGGTGCAGGATGGAATCCAGCACCTGGCGGATGGTGGCGGTGTTGGCGGAACGGCGGTAATCGTAGACCGGGTCCCGCATGTAGGAGATGCGTTCACAGTTCTTCAGATAGGCCATAACAAAGGAAAAATCCTCCCCCCAGGTCAGGGCTTCGTCGAAGCGGAGCCCCTCGGCCTTTTCCCGGAGAAACAGCTTGTTCCACAGGACACCGTAGAAATAGCTGTTGGAGCGGGGATTCAGCAGCCGAAGATTTTCGCGGGCGGGGAGGGTCTGATCCAGATCGACCAGGTTTTTAAAACGTCCGTGTTCCCCCAGATATTCCGTATAGCCGGCGATGGTCAGATCGGAGGAGTCCTTTTCGGCCCGGGCGACCTGGAGGGCGATCGCCTCCGGCGGGAGGGAATCGTCCGCGTCCGCGAAGCGCAGATATTTTCCCCGGCAGAGGGGCAGCGCCCGGTTTCGGGCGGCGGAAACGCCGGAGGCGGGCTGGGAGATGACCGAGATCCGCGGATCGGCCTCGGCATAGCGGCGCGCGACGGTCAGCGTCTGATCCTTGCTTCCGTCGTCGGTAATCAGAATCTGCAGATAGGGATAGGTTTGGGCCTGAAGGCTGTCCAGAAGGCGGGCCAGCGTTTTTTCCTCGTTATGGGCGGGTATCACCACGCTGACCAGGGGTGTTTCGTTCAACATCAAAACCTCGCATTCCCTCTTTGCTCATCCGTTCACGTCGGCCTTTCTGTCCGGATGCTCCGAAAACGCCACGGGCGCCGCGCGGAGGATCCGCGCTCCCGGTGTCTGCCCAGTATATCATGATCAGGAAGGAAAGGAAAGTCCTGACTGGACAGAAACGGCAAAAAAAGGTACAATAAAAAGACATGAGGTATCCGGAAGGAGGGGAAGCCATGAGTCCGAAGCTGAAAAAATTTCTCAGCACGGCCTTTGTGATTCTGTCCCTCGCCGTGGTGTTTACCCTGGTCTTCAGCAATCCTGAGCTCGGAAACGCCTGGGAGGCGCTGCAAAAACTGAACTGGGGCTGGACCGCGGTTCTGTTTCTCTGCTGGGCGGCCTACGCGGGGTTCGACAGCCTCGGCGTGCTGATCTATCTGAGAAAGCAGGGATACGCGCTTTCCCCCTGGCGGACGCTTTTGGCCACCCTGATCGGATTCTATTACAGCAATATTACCCCCAGCGCCGCCGGCGGCCAGCCCATGCAGATTTATTCGCTGCGGAAAGCCGGTGTTTCCGTCGGCTACGGGACGGTGGCGGTTTCCTTCCGCTTTATCTGCAATCAGTTCATGGCCTGCCTGATCAGCCTGGTGCTGTTTCTGGCCAATCGGGATTTTGTCTATGCTCAGCTGGGGGACGCGATCTGGTTTGTGCGCATCGGCTGGATGATCAATTTTGCCTCGGTTCCGCTGGTGCTGCTGGCGGCCTTCCAGCGGGTGCTGATTCAGAAGCTGGCCCAGGGCATCATCCGCTTCCTGGCCAGGATCCGGCTGATCCGGGATCCGGAGGCCAGCATCGCCCGGGTGTCGGAGATGCTGGATGTTTATCACACGGCGATGAAGGAGCTCATGGGCAGCGTGGGCCGGATTCTTGTTCAGCTGCTGTGCAGCCTGCTCAGCCAGCTGGCCCTGCTTTCGACGGTTGTGTTCGTCTATTTTGCCTTCGGGCAGAGCGGAACCCCCGCCTGGCGGATTCTGACCCTGAGCGCCCTGCTCTACATCAGCGCCAGCTACACGCCGCTGCCCGGCGCCTCCGGGGCCCAGGAGGGCGGCTTCCTCTTGTACTTCAAGGGCATTTTCCAGAACGGGACCATCGGGCTGGCCCTGCTGATCTGGCGCTTCTTCACCTATTACCTGTTCCTGATCGTCGGCGCGATCACCGTATTGGTGGAAAAGATCACCTCCAGGAAAGAGAAGGCGGAGGAGCATACAGCGAAGCCGACTTGATCAGGCGCCGTCCCGGATAACCGGCGTTCGGCAGAAAAAATCCCCAGACCGTGATGGCCTGAGGATTCTTTTTATGTACTGGGCGCGGGAAATCCGGGCCCGAAGTACAGGCCCGGACCCGGTCAGTCAAACCGCTCGTCGATGACGCGTTTCGTCTTTTTCTCGCTGCGGGGCAGGACGCCGTTTTCCACGACCTTGACCAGCGGCGTGAAGCCGATGGCGCTCTTAACCTTCGCGGCGATCCGGTCCGCCAGATCCAGGAAGTTGACGGTGCCGTTGGTTTCCACATAGATCCGCATGGTGTCCCGGCCCTCGAGGTGGGAGATCCGGATCTGGTATTCGCTGGAGGCCTCCGGGAAGGACTGGAGGATTTCCTCGATCTGGCTCGGGAAGACGTTGACGCCCTTGATCTTCATCATATCGTCCGTCCGACCCATGATCGTATCCAGGCGCGGATGCGGGCTGCCGCAGGGGCAGGTTCCGGGGATGATCCGGCTCAGGTCGTGGGTGCGGTACCGGATCAGGGGCGCGCCTTCCTTGACCAGGGTGGTAATTACGATTTCGCCCATCTCTCCGTCCGGAACCGGCTTCAGGGTGACGGGATCGATGATTTCGATATAGAGATAATCGTCCCAGTAATGCATGCCGGTGTTATAGCGGCAGTTAATGCCGATGCCGGGGCCGTAGATCTCCGTCAGCCCGTAGATATCGTACAGCTCGATGCCCAGGGAGCCGGCGATCTGATCCCGCATCTTCTGGCTCCAGCGCTCGGAGCCGATGACGCCTTTCTTCAGGTGGATCCGGTCCCGGATGCCCCGCTTTTCGATCTCCTCGGAGAGGAGCAGGGCGTAGGAGGAGGTCGAGCAGAGCACGGTGCTCTTCAGGTCCTGCATCATCTGCAGCTGCTTGTCCGTATTGCCGGGGCCCATGGGAATAACCATGGCGCCGAGGCGCTCTGCGCCCAGCTGGAAGCCGATGCCGGCGGTCCACAGCCCGTAGGCCGGGGTGACATGAATCCGGTCCATCGGCGTGATGCCCGCGTATTCGTAGCAGCGGGCGAACATGATCGCCCAGTCCTCGACGTCTTTGGCGGTATAGGGAATAATGACCGGCAGCCCGGTGGTGCCGGAGGAGGAATGGATCCGGACAATTTTATCCTCCGGCGCCGTCATCAGGCCCAGGGGATAGGCTTCCCGCAGGTCGCTCTTTTCCGAGAAGGGGAGCTGCTCAAACTCCTCCGGGGAAGAGACGGAGTGGATGCCCGCCTGGGCCAGCTTTTTGCCGTAAAAGCTGCCGGCGGAAACCAGCGCGTCGATCCGACCGTTCACCAGGTTAAGCTGTTGACTGGAAATCTTCATCGTATTGTACCCCTCGTTTCTTAGAAAATTACCGGGCGGCGCGGAGTCTGTTCAGGCCGTCGTCCAGCCGGCGGAGGGTTTCTTCCTTGCCCAGGAGCCAGGCGATTTCAATGGCCCCGCCGGGGGTGCTGGCCTGGCCGGAGATCGCGATCCGCAGCGGCCAGAGCACGGCGCCGTTTTTCAGTCCCGCCTCCGCGATGGCGGCCATGACGGTATCGTGAATCACCTGCTCGGACCAGTCGTCAATGCCCTCCAGCACCGGCCGGATCATTTCCAGGCTGGCCAGGGAGACCTCGGGATTGGTTTTCATTTTCTTATGGGTATACAGGTCGATGCTGTAGTCCGGGAGGCGGCCCAGGAAGGCGACCATGCCGGGCACCTGGCTGAAGACCTCCGTCCGCTCCTGCATCAGCTCCGCCAGCCGGGGATAGCAGATGCCCCTGCCGGCCAGCGCCTGGTCGAACCAGGGGGTCGCCAGCTCCAGGTATTTTTCCGGAGAGAGGCGGCGGATGTATTCCGCGTTGAACCAGGTCAGCTTGTTGACGTCAAAGATGCCCGGGGATTTGTTGATCCGGGTGACGTCGAAGGCCTCGATCAGCTCGTCCATCGTGAAGAACTCCTGCTCCGTGCCGGGGTTCCAGCCCACCAGGGCCAGATAGTTGATGATCGCCTCCGACAGGTAGCCCTTGGCGATAAAGTCGGAATAATAGGCGTCGCCGTCCCGCTTGGAGAGCTTATGATGCTCGTCCCGCATGACGGGCGGCATATGGATATACTGGGGAATCTCCCAGCCGAAGGCCTGATAGAGCAGGTTGTATTTCGGGGTCGAGGAAAGGTATTCCATACCGCGCATGACGTGGGTAATGCCCATGAGATGGTCGTCGATGACGTTGGCGAAGTTGTAGGTGGGCATGCCGTCCTGCTTGATCAGCACCATATCGTCCAGGGAATCGTTCGGGAAGGTCATCTCCCCGAAGACCAGATCCGTATAGGTGGTTTCGCCCTCGGTCGGCGCGTTCTGGCGGATCACGTAGGGAACGCCGGCGTCCAGCTTTTGCTGAACCTCCTCCTTCGTCAGGCGCAGGCAGTGCTTGTCATATTTAAACACCTCGCCGCGGGCCTCGGCGGCCGCCCGGCGCTCCTCGAGCTCCTCTTTGGTGCAGAAGCAGTAATAGGCGTGGCCGGAGGCCACCAGCTGCTGCGCGTAGGGGAGATAGGTCGCCTTGCGCTCGGACTGGATATAGGGGCCGTAGTCCCCGCCGACATCCGGACCCTCGTCCCAGTTTATGCCGCAGTCCCGCAGGGTGTCGTAGATCACCTGGGTCGCACCTTCGACGTAGCGTTCCTGGTCCGTATCCTCGATCCGGAGGATAAAGGAGCCCTTGTTTTTCCGGGCGAAAAGGTAGCCGTAGAGGGCGCTGCGGAGGCCGCCCAGATGCAGGAAGCCGGTGGGGCTGGGGGCAAAACGGGTGCGTACGTTCATAAAAAATCATACTCCTTATGATAAATTGGGTATTCAGGACACGCGATACGGAAGAGGCAAGCCTGCTCCAGACAGAAGAAGCGTCTCCCTGCCTTCAACACAAAAGGACCGTCCCTCTGTGTTCTGTTTCCCCTCTGTGTTCTACCGGGCGGCCTGCTTCGCGAAGGTGTCCCGGAGGCCGACGGTCCGGTTATAGACGGGGAGCTCGGGGGTCGAGTCCGGATCCTTGCAGAAATAGCCGGTCCGCAGGAACTGGAAGGAGGCCCCGGTTTCCGCCTCAGCGATCACCTTTTCGGCGACGCCGCGGCAAACCCGAAGGCTTTCCGGGTTCAGGCGGGAGATAAAATCCTTCTTATCCGCCTCCGCGGCGTCCTCCGTCAGCTCGTCGTTCAGCAGGGGATCGTAGAGCCGGGCTTCGAAGGGCACGCAGCTGCCGGCGGGAACCCAGTGCAGGGTTTTGCCCTTGATCTTCCGGTCCGCCCCTGGGCTGCCGGAGAAGGAATCGAAATCCACGGTGCAGCGCACCTCGGTAATGTTTCCCTCATCGTCCTTGACGCAGCCGTCGCACCGAACGATATAGGCGCCCTTGAGGCGAACCTCGTTGCCGGGGAACATCCGCTGATACTTCTTCACGGGGACCTCCATGAAGTCCTCCCGCTCGATATAGATCTCCCGGGCGAACTCAATTTCCCGGGTACCCATCTCCGGATGATCCGGGTGGTTTTCCAGCGTCACCTTCCGGGTTTCGCCCTGCGGCCAGTTGGTCAGGACGACCTTCAGGGGGTTCAGCACCGCCATGGCCCGGGGAGCCGTTTCCCCCAGATCGTCCCGGACGCAGTGCTCCAGGACGGCGAAATCCACCACGGAATCCGCCTTGCTCATGCCGATAATGTCAACGAAATTCCGGATGGAGCGGGCGGTATAGCCGCGGCGGCGCATGGCGGACAGGGTCGGCATCCGGGGATCGTCCCACCCGGAGACGTAGCCCCCTTCCACCAGCTGGCGGAGATAGCGCTTGCTCATGACCGTCCGGGTCATATTCAGGCGGGAAAACTCCAGCTGCCGGGGCCGGGCAGGGAGCATATGGGCGCTCTTTTCCACGACCCAGTCGTAGAGCGGCCGGTGGATTTCGTATTCCAGGGAGCACATGGAATGGCTGATGCCTTCCAGCGCGTCTCCGATGGGATGGGCGAAATCGTACATCGGATAGATGCACCATTTATTGCCGGTCCGCCAGTGCTCCTTATACAGAATCCGGTACATGGCGGGATCCCGCATGACGATATTCGGGGAGGCCATATCGATCTTCGCCCGCAGGGTCTTGCTGCCCTCCGGGAACTCGCCGTTTTTCATCCGGCGGAACAGATCCAGGCTTTCCTCGGCGGGCCGGTCCCGCCAGGGGCTGTTGCGCCCGGGCTCCGTCAGGGTGCCCCGGTATTCCCGCATCTCCTCCTTGCTCAGCTCGTCCACATAGGCCAGGCCGCGGCGGATCCAGTCCTCCGCGATTTCGTAGCACTTGTCGTAGTAGTCGGAGGCGTAGAACTCCCCGCCGGTCCAGTGGAAGCCCAGCCAGTGGATGTCCCGCTTAATGGCTTCCACATACTCCGTATCCTCCTTGGCGGGATTGGTATCGTCAAAGCGGAGGTTGCATTTTCCGCCGTATTTTTCCGCGGTCAGAAAGTCCATGATCAGAGCCTTGCAGTGACCGATATGCATATATCCGTTCGGCTCCGGGGGAAAGCGGGTATGAATCTCCGTATACCGTCCTTCCGCCAGATCCCGGTCGATGGCGTCCCAGATAAAATTGCTGCGGGCTGTTTCTTCCATCATCGCTTTGTCATCCTTTCCCGTTCGCCATGATTTGCGTAAATATCACCCCTTATTATACATGGAAAAAGGGGGGACAGGCAAGAATTTTTTATGCTTGCCAGGATGCGGCCGCGGGGGTATAATAGGAAAAGTTAAAGGAGGGGATCGACATGGAGGAACAGTTCAATACCATGAAGCTGAACCCCATCGTGAGTACCGGGAATGAGGCGCATGATATCCTGATGTATGTTTACAGCGCCCTGCAGGCCAAGGGCTACGACCCGATTACCCAGCTGACGGGGTATATCATTTCCGGGGATCCCACCTACATTACCAGCCACAACGCGGCCCGAAGCCTGATCTGCCGTCTGGAGCGGGACGAGATTGTGGAGGAGCTGGTTCGTTCCTATCTGGAAACCCATTAAGCAGAGCGATTCAGCGGTGCCGCCCGGGAGGCGGCACATTTCATTTTCATCAGGGGAAGAAAAGGGAAAAGACAATCGTTCCATGGATAAACAGGAAGTGGGAAAGGGCGGAAAACGACCATGATGAAAAGATGGATTCCCGCGGTTCTCGGTATGCTGATCCTGCTGGCGGCCTTTTCCGCCGCCGGCGCGGAGGAGGCCTTTCAGTTCGCCGTAAAGGAAGTCACCCTCTACGAGGGGGAAGGGATAACGCCCGGGCTGACGGGCGGGGCGGAGGAAGCGGGCGACGTTCTGACCTTCCGCGTTTCCGATCCGAAGGTAGCGTCGGTCTCCGAAACCGGGGAGATCACGGCTCTGCGGAAGGGAAAGACGAAGGTGACCGCGAAGCTGACCCGGGGAAAGAACAGCTGGAAGACGGTGATGAATATCACGGTGCTGCGGCGGGTGACGAGGGTCACGCTGAGCACTTCAAAGCTGACGGTCTATGACCCGGAGGACGCCATGGCGGCCGGGCTCCTGCGGGAGCCGGTCTCCTGCCCGGTGCTGGTGATTCCCGCGGGAAAGAACGCTCAGCTGAAGGCGGTCTGCACCCCGGAGGACGCCAGCAGCACGAAGGTGACCTTCGCGACGGACGACGCGGGGGTCGCCAGGGTATCGGGCGCCTATCTGCTGGCGGAGCAGCGGGGCGAATGCAATCTGACCATCGCCAGCGTCCAGAACCCCGAGGTGACGGAAACGGTTCGGGTCGTGGTGATTCAGCCGGTCCGGAAGCTGAGCCTCGCCGCGGGGGACCGGAAGGTGGCCACCGGCGGCTTTCTGCAGGTGGAATATGCCTGTGAGCCGGAGACCGCTTCGATTCAGCGGGTGTCCTGGGCCTCACGGAATCCGACGATCGCCACGGTGGATCAGGAGGGCGTGGTGACCGGGCTGAAGCGGGGAACCGCGGTGATCGTCGCCAGGGCGGCGGACGGTTCCGGGGCCTCGGCCGCCATCTCCATCAACGTGACGCAGACGGCGGAGGCGATTTCGCTCGACCGCGCGGAGGCGGAGGTCGTGGTGAAGGGAAGCCCGGTCTATCTGCGGGCGACGCTTTCACCGGCCAATACCAGCGACAAGAGTGTTCACTGGGAATCCTCCGATCCGGAGATCGCGACGGTGGAGAGCGGAAAGGTGACAGGGCATAAGGCGGGCGCCTGCACGATTACGGTCCGGAGCTATTCGAACCCGGCGCTTTCGGCCAGCGCGCGGATCCGCGTGGTTCAGCGGGCCACCCGGATCAGCTTTACCAGCCCGCAGGGCCTTTCCATCCTGACGGGGGAATCGGCCCAGCTGGAGTGGATGATCGAGCCGGAGGACGTATCCAGCCGGGAGGTCACCTTTACCAGCAACCATACCAGCATCGTTACCGTCGATCAGAACGGAAGGATTACCGGGCATAAGCGGGGGGCCGCGACCATTACCGTCAAGGCGACAGACAAGTCCGGCAAAACCGCCCAGATCCGGGTGACGGTGATTCAGCCGGTGGAGGGGGTGCAGCTCAAGGCCTTCCTGCATCACGTGCAGCTGTATGACGAATATCACCGGGCGACGGCCATCACCATTCCAAAGAACGCGAACAACCAGAACATGAGCTGGAGTACAGGAGATCCCGCCATCGCGACGGCCCGGGGAACCGGCAACGCCTGCTATATCACGGGCCATCAGGTCGGGACCACCAGCCTGCGGGTGACGACGGAGGACGGAGGCTTTACCGCGGAGGGCGAGATCCGCGTCCGGGACTATAACGGCGCGGTGCTGGCGGAGGGCCTGTCGGTGACGGCGGATAACCGGATCCGGATCGTCCTGCGGAACATGAGCGATTTCACGATCACCCGGGTGCGGTTCCGGATCGACTGTTATGACCGGGACGGAAATCCCATGGTCTGTAACCAGGACGGGGAGAGCACCTCCTTTAGCGGCGCCTATACCCTGGCGCTGGATCCCGGCATGCGTTCCCAGCACGGGCAGTTCTCCTTCTACGGCGCGGCGATCAACGACCCGCTGGGCATGGTCGTGCTGACGGTGACGGACTACACGGACATCGAGGGCTATACCTGGGAGATTCCCGAGAGCGCCCGGGTGCCGCGCAGCTGGGACTGGCGCATCGAAAACTGGGAGGATTCCAACGGGTAAGGAAGGGACGAACCGGGAAGACCGACGAACCGGGAGCCTGAAGCCTCCGGGACGGGCAGAGCAATCTGAAAAAAGAAGGGATCAGGAACGCTATGGCGGATGTGGTGGTGATCGGCGCGGGGCACGCCGGATGTGAGGCGGCGCTGGCCTGCGCCCGCATGGGGATGGAGACGCTGCTCCTGACGCTGAACATGGACGGGGTGGCGCTGATGGCCTGCAACCCGGTGATCGGCGGGTCGGCCAAGGGGCATCTGGTCCGGGAGGTGGACGCGCTGGGCGGGGAGATGGGCCTGGCCATCGACGACACCTTTCTGCAGAGCCGGATGCTGAACACCGGGAAGGGGCCTGCGGTTCATTCCCTGCGGGCGCAGGCGGACAAGCAGGCCTACCAGAACCGGATGCGCCGGGCCCTGATGACCCAGCCCCGCCTGACCCTGCGCCAGGGGGAAGCGGTTTCCGTCGAAACGGAGGGGGACCGGGTGACCGCCGTCACCACCGCCACCGGCGCCCGCATTCCCTGCCGGGCGGTCATCGCGGCGACCGGCGTGTATCTCCGGGGGAGCGTGATTATCGGCGAGTATCGCCGGGACAGCGGGCCCCAGGGCCTCGGCGCGGCGAACGAGCTGTCCGGGAGCCTGGAGCGGCTCGGGTTTCAGCTGCGCCGTTACAAGACCGGAACCCCGGCCCGGGTCGACGTGAAGACCATTGATTTTGACGAGATGCAGGAGCAGCAGGGGGACGACCCGGTGGTGCCCTTTTCCTTTCTGACGGACCGGGCGCTCGCGAATACCCACAGCTGCTATCTGACCTGGACGAACGCGGAAACCCACCGGATCATCCTCGACAACCTGGACCGGGCGCCCCTCTACAGCGGAAAGATTCACGGCATCGGCCCCCGCTACTGCCCAAGCATCGAGGATAAGGTGGTTCGCTTCGCCGATAAGGATCGGCACCAGATCTTTCTCGAGCCGGAGGGGAAGGAGAGCCGGGAGTGGTACGTCCAGGGGATGTCCACCTCCATGCCGGAGGACGTGCAGTGGGCGATGTACCGGACGATCCCGGGGCTGAGGCGCTGCGAGTTCACCCGGTTGGGCTACGCCATCGAATACGACTGCATCGACAGCCTGGAGCTGCGGCCCAGCCTGGAGAGCCTCCGGATCCGGGGGCTGTATTTCGCCGGCCAGCTGAACGGAACCAGCGGCTATGAGGAGGCGGCGGCCCAGGGGCTGCTGGCGGGCATGAACGCGGCGCTGAGCCTGCAGGGGCGGCCGCCTGTGATCCTGACCCGGGATCAGGCCTACATCGGCGTGATGACGGACGATCTGACGACGAAGGGAACCGACGAGCCCTACCGCATGATGACCTCCAGGGCGGAGCACCGGCTGTATCTGCGGCAGGACAACGCGGATCTGCGGCTGACGCGGATCGGGTTTGAAGCGGGCCTGGTCTCCCCGGAGCGCATGGAGCGGACGGAGCGGAAGCGGCGGGAAACGGAGGCGCTGATCCGGGAGCTGAGAACGACCCGGTTCGCGCCTGGGGAGGCGCTGAACCGGCTGCTGACGGAGAAGGGGGAGCGGGAGACGGCCGGATCCCTGACGGCGGAGGAGCTGCTCCGGCGCCCCTCGGTTTCCCTGAAGGATCTCGGAACGCTGCGGCCGGAATGGAAAACAGCCTCCCCCGCGGCGGCGGAGCAGGCTGAGATTGCCGTAAAATACGCAGGATACCTGGAAAAGCAGAACCAGATGATCGCCCAGGCGAGGCGCCTGGAGGAAACCCGTCTGCCGGAGGACCTGCCCTACGCGGAGATGGAGCATCTCCGGCTGGAGGCCCGCCAGAAGCTGGCCCGGCAGAAGCCGGTTTCCCTCGGGGCCGCCGGGCGGATTCCCGGCGTCAACCCGGCGGATATCGCCGTGCTGACCGTATGGCTGGAAAAGCGGAAGCGGCAGGAGGCCGCTTCCGCGGACACGGCTTCGGCGGCCGCGGCCTTCCAAAGCCCGGAAACGAAGCCGGCAGCACCGGACGGGGGCTGAAGGGCCGGGGCGGCTACCGCCACAGCATTGGATCCCGGCCGGTCAGCTTCATCAGGGCTTCGATCAGGAAATAGTCGCCATAGACGATGTTCGTATGGCGGCCGGCGCCGTCGTCGTGATAGCTGGCGGTGCAGTGGGTCAGCAGCCCCCGGATTCCTTCCCCGAAATCGGTGCAGCGGTCCAGGAGACCGTCCACCAGGCGAAGCGCGGCCGCGTGCCACGCTTCTTTTTTCGTGATTTCATACAGCTCCAGGAAGCCGCAGGCCGCGATGGCGCCGGCGATGTTGTCCAGGCGCTCCTCCTCCGAGGGCTGGCAGAAATCGCAGTCCGTCAGCCCGTCGGGCCGGATATGGGCCGTGAAATTGGCGGCGATCCGCTCCGCGGCGGCGAGATCCCGCGGATCCCCGGTGTTCAGGAAGCACAGGGTAAAGCCGTACAGTCCCCAGGCCTGGCCCCGGCTCCACTGGGAGCCCAGCGCGTAGCCCTGGCCGGCGTGCTCCCGGACCCGCGCGCCGGTGGCGGGGTCAAATTCGATGATATGGGAGACGGAGCCGTCGGGGCGGAAGAACTCCCGCAGCACGGTATCCGCGTGCGCCCGGGCAGCGTGGAAGAACCGGGGATCCTCCGTCTGGCGGGAGGCCCAGAAGAGCAGGGACAGGTTCATCATGCAGTCGATGATGGCGAAGCCCTTCCGGTCCGCCCCGTCCCAGGCGCGGAAGAAGCCCTTCGGGTTGAAGCGGCCCATCATCAGGGAGGCCGCGTGCAGGGTGTCGATCCGGGCCTGCTCATCGCCGTTCAGCTTATAATCCGCGCCGGTGGAGAGCAGGTACATAAAGCCGACGTCGTGGTTCAGCTCCGTGAAGCGGCGGAACTCGTCGGTCAGGAGCCCCTCGACCCGCCGGGCTTCGTCCCGGAAAAAGGGATCGCCGGTGTAGACCCACAGCTGCCACATCAGGGCCGGCCAGAAGCCGCCCGTCCACCAGCCGTTTCCGGCAAAGGGGCTGCCGATCCAGCGGGTTCCCTCGCTCTTATAGGGAATGATTCCTTTCAGGCCGGCGTCGGCGGCGCTCAGGCGGTATTTCGCCGAGGCGCGGGCCAGCGCGGCTTCATATTGATTGGTCATGCGTTTGATCTCCTCTGTGAACAGTAGTTCACGTCTGCCGTTCTGCGACGGATGACGATTTTGCAGCCGCTCACGCTGACGCGATTCGCGGACAAAATCTGTCTCCTCTGTGATCCGGCCCTCAGCCCTTCAGGCCGGAGGTCGCGATGCCCTCGATAAAGTATTTCTGCAGCGACAGGAAGACGATGGACACCGGGATCAGGGACACGACGGAGGCGGCCATGATCAGATGATAGTCACTGGAGTTCTCCTGGATAAAGCGCCGGAGGCCGACCTGGATGGTCTTGTTTTCGTCCCGGGTCAGATAGATCATCGGGCCCATATAGTCGTTCCAGGTGCCGATGAAGGTGAAGATCACCAGGGTCGCGATGGCGGCGGTGGACAGGGGCAGCATGATCCGCGCCCAGATGCCGTATTCGCTCAGCCCGTCGATCCGGGCGGCCTCGCACAGGTCCGTCGGGATGTTCTGATAGAACTGCCGCATCAGGAAGACGCCGAAGGCGGAGAAGGCCTGCAGCACCATGATGGCCAGCAGCCGGTCATACAGGCCCATGGAGCGCATCAGGATGAACTGGGGCAGCATATAGGCCTGCCACGGCACGGCGATGGTGCCGATATAGGCGAGGAACAGGATATCCCGGCCCCGAAAGCGCAGCTTCGCGAAGGCATAGGCGGCGAAGGAGGAGGTCAGGGTCTGGATGAAGGTGACGCAGACGGCGATGATGGCCGTGTTCTTGAAATAGGTCAGCATGGGAACCTTCTGCCAGATCAGGGAATAGTTTTCCCAGTGGAAGGTTTCCGGAATCCAGCGCATGGGATAGGAGAAGACTTCACGGTCCAGCTTCAGGGAGGAGGAAATCATCCAGACGAAGGGGATCAGCGTGAAGACGGCCAGCGCGATCAGTACGATGTAGAGCAGAATCTTCCCGATGGGGAAGCGGTGCTCGGAAGAGATGTTTTTGCGAAGTTTGGCGGTTGTCACAGCGGTGGCCTCCTTTCTCAGTTGTTGGAATATTTGCCTTCCATGCTGAACTGGATCACGGTCACGATCAGCACCACGATCAGCAGCACCATGGCGATGGCGCTGGCCAGGCCGTAATGGTAGTTGTTGAAGGCTTCCTGGAAGATATAGAGCACCAGCATCTTGGTGGCCCGGCCGGGGCCGCCGTTGGTCATGATGGCGACGGTGTCATAGATCTTGAAGCAGCCGATGATCAGCATGATGGAGGCGAAGAAGGTCGTGGGCCTCAGCTGGGGCAGGGTCACCGAGCGGAACTGCTGCCATTTGTTGGCGCCGTCCACCGTGGCGGCCTCGTACAGCTCCCGCGGGATTCCCTGCAGGGCGGCCAGATAAATGACCATGTAATAGCCCATGTTCCGCCAGACGCTGACCAGGATGATCGCCCACATGGCCATGGTGCTGTCGGCGGTCCAGGACTTGTTGAAGTTGATCCCCAGGGCCATCAGGAGCTGGTTGATCGGGCCGTTTTTCATCAGCATGAAGTTCCAGCAGACGCAGATGGCCACCATCGAGGCGACGTAGGGGAAGAAGTAAATCGCCCGGAAGACCACCGCCCCGCGCACCGCCTTGTTCAGCACCAGCGCCAGCAGGATGGCGCAGATCAGGGAGAGCGGCACCGTAACGATGGTGAAGAACACGGTGTTCTTCAGGGCGATGCCCAGATCCACCTTGCTGAAGAAATAATCCAGCCCGCCGAAGAACCCCAGCTCGGCCATTTTGCTGCCGACCTTGGCGCTGTTGAAAATGCTGGCGTAGTTATCCAGTCCGACCCACTGCATGGAGGCCAGATCGCCGCCCTTCCACTCCGTGAAGGACATGACGACGGAGAGCACGACGGGAATCAGGGTGAAGATGGCAAAGCCGATGAAGTTCGGGGCCAGGAACGAATAGGCGATCAGCGTGTTCTTCCGTTCCAGCCGGCTCATCCGGTATTTTTTCCGGGCTCTGCCCGCGGGTTGTACGGCGTTCACAGTCATGGAAGCTCCTTTCGAATCAAAAAGGCGGGAAGCGCGAGATGGATCGCACTTCCCGCCCGAAGGTTCTCATTCAGCCGGGGAAGCTTATTTGTTCAGCAGCTCGCCGACGCGCTCGTTCATGTTGGCGATGCCTTCCTCGATGGTTTCCTCACGGGTCATGATGGCGCTGTGCTCCTCGCCCAGGATGTTGGAAATCTGGGAGGTGTACTGCATGCCGGGGATTTCGATGGCCACATAGGTGGGCAGCAGGGCCGCCTTGGAGCCCGCGTCGGTGGGGAAGCCTTCCTTCTGAGCCATGACTTCCGCGACGCCCTCGGACACCCACGCCGGACGGTTGCCGGTGGCGGCGGTCACCTTCGCGCCTTCTTCACCGCACAGCCAGGCGATGTAGTCCCAGGCGGCGTCCGCGTTGGCGGAGAGCTTGTTGATGGCGCAGCCGGTCAGGTTGCCGAAGGTGGAGCCGAACTTGACGCCTTCCTTGACGGGCATGGCGGCCAGGCCCCAGTTCTTCACTTTGTACTCGCCGCTGGCGATCTTGTCGCACAGGGTCGCGACGTACCAGTAGCCCATGGGCATCATGGCGATGTTGCCGTTGCCGAAGGCGCCGGAGTAATGCAGCTGGGCCGCGGTGATTTCGCTGTAGGGCATGCAGGCGCCGGCGTCCTCGAGATCCTGAATCAGCTGATAGAAGTAGGCCAGATCGTCATAGTTGCCGTCGACCAGGGTGTTGACGCCGTCCGCCACGGTGTAGTTGACCGCGGTGGAGAGCCAGGTGTGATAATGGGTGCCGTAGATGTTGTTGGCCGTGTCCGTCAGGGCCAGGGCCTTTTCCTTGTACTGCTCCCAGGTCATCTCATTGGTGGGGTATTCCACCTTCGCCGCGTCGAACAGATCCTTGTTGTAGAACAGGATTTCGAAGTCGCTGCGGAAGGGGAGGGCGACCTGCTGGCCGTCGAAGGCGTAGTTCGCTTCCATGCCGACGAAGCCGGACAGATCGTAGTTCGCCTTGGTGATGTAGTCGTTCATGGGGAGCAGGTAGCCCGCTTCGTACCAGTTCAGCAGGGCGGGGATATCCTTCACCATGTAGATATCGCTCGTATCCTGGCCGGCCAGCATGGCGGCCACCTTGGTGTCGTAATCCTGAGAGGAGACGTCAATATAGTTGATCGTCACATCGGGATGCAGGGCTTCGTAGGCTTCCTTCTGAGCGGTCAGATAACCCGTGGTCGCCGCGTCCCAGGCGACGATGTTCAGCGTGGTTTTTCCTTCCGCCGCGGCAAAGCTGAACACGGAGAGCAGCAGAGCGCAGGTCAGAACCAGAGCAAGCAGTTTCTTCATAACAGGGAATCCTCCTTTTTCATATTGTCAAGCGGTCGCCCGCTCGATTCCGGATGAAAACGTTTACAGTCTTCTTTGACCGACAACCGGTCCTCGATCTTCAAAAACCTGTCTTTCGTGGTCATTATAGGCCCGCAGAATACAGGCTGTCAAGTACTTTTGAAAAATAAGTGAAAAAATACCAGGGAAATGAGTGTAAATTTACAATATCCTATTGAAAACGGTTTCCTGCTGTGGTATCATAGCGGCAGACGGTAGCGTGCCCGCGGGGACGCAGATTATATGGAAGGAATCCGGCGGAACAGAGGCCGAAGGGATCCGGCTGCGGAAAGAAACGGATAGCGCGGGCGGGGATCGGGTAATGCCGAAAGGATATAGAAGGAGTACCGAGATGCGGGAGAAGGAGACTACGATTCACGACGTGGCCCGGGAGGCCGGGGTTTCCATCGCCACGGTCAGCCGCGCCCTGAGCGGCGGGCCTGTCAGCGTGGCGGCCCGGGAGAAGGTCGAGGCGGCGATCCGGACGGTGGGCTATACCGTGCCGGGCGGGAAAGGGAACGCCCGGACCATCGCCGTGGTGATCAATTCCCAGTCCAATCCCTATTACGCCAGCATGTGCCAGGGCGTGACCGAGGAAGCGGCGAGGGCCGGTTATCTGCCGGTTTTTTACAGCTATCCGGAGGGAACGAAATGCGACCAGGCGGTCAGCGATCTGCTCGCGGCCCGGCCGGCGGGGGTGCTGCTGGCAGGGTGGATGGTCGAAAACGAGGAGCTGGATCAGACCCGGAGCTGCCTGCAGCGCCTGCAGCAGGCGATGCCCCTGGTGGCGATCGGGCCGCCGGTGGACGGGCTGGAATGCGCGCGGCTGACCTCGGATCCCAGCCAGTGCGTCCGGAAGAGCCTCGCGCATCTGGCGATGCTGGGGCATAAGCGGATCGCCTTCGTCGGCGGGGACCGGACGGCCCGCTTCAGCAATATCCGGGAGAGAACCTATCTCGAGGAGGCGGAGCGGCTGGGGCTTACCCTGCGGCCGGATTACGTCCGGCTGACGGGCTGCACCGCGCCGGCGGGGGAGCTGGGCATCAATATGCTGCTGGGCGGGCTGGGGCGGAGTGAGTATCCGACCGCCGTCTTCTGCATCAACGATCTGACGGCCCTGGGGGCCATGCGTCAGCTGCACAGGCTGGGGCTGCGGGTGCCGGAGGACATGGCGGTCGTGGGGTGCGACAACACCTTCTTCGCCCCCTTTCTGACCCCGTCGCTGACGACGGTGGATCTGCATCCCCGAGCCCATGGAAAGGCGGCGGTGGCGGAGCTGATCGCGTCCATTCAGCGGGGCCGGGCGATCAGCTTCAACGACAACGTCGAGGCGAGCCTGGTGGTCCGGGAGAGCTGCGGAGCCCATCTGGGGGTCCGGGACCTGGGCTGACCGCCGCGGGGATGCGGACAAGGACCGGCGACCCCGGGACGGACGGGAGCGGGATCGACCGGGCAGGGGCGCGGACATGGACCAGCGACCGCGGGACGGACGGGAAGAAACACAGCCGGACAGGAGAGCGAACGCGAACCGGCGTTTATAATGAGGAGGGAAACAAGGATGCTTTATCCGCAGAACAACGGCAGCAGAACCCTGGTGGATCTGAGCGGAATCTGGGAGTTCCGCTTTCAGGAGGACGAGGCGTGGCAGCGGATCGCCGTGCCGGCCTCCTATAACGATCAGAGCCCGGATCCCCGGTTCCGGGCGAAGGCGGGAACCGTCGTGTACCGGACGAGGATCGCCGTGCCCGCGGCCTGGCGGGGCATGCGCTGGTTTCTCTGCTTCGACGGGGTCGCCCATAACGCCCGGGTGCTGCTGAACGGAACGGAGATCGGCAGCCACCGGGGCGGCTTTCTGCCCTTTGAAATCGAACTGACGGGGCGGCTCGCGCCCGGGGAGACGGGCGTCCTGGAGGTGGAGGCCGACAACCGGATCAATCATTCAACCCTGCCCATCGGCGTCGAGGGCGGAAACGCCTTCTTCGGCTCCGACAATCCCGGCATTCCCTCCGTCGAGGCGGGCAAGCGGCTGCAGCAGGAGCGGGGGATCAACCTGCCGGCCTTCGATTTCTTCAACTATACCGGGATACAGCGGCCGGTGCGGCTCTGCGCGGTGCCGGCGGAATATATCCGGGATCTGACCCTGACGCCCCGAATCAGCGGGGAGGTGGACTGGCGCGTCGAGACGGAAGGCACGGGAGATATCCGGATCGAGATCCTCGACGCGGACGGAAAGCCCGTCGCCGAGGGCCGCGGGGCGCAGGGGTCTCTGCGGGTTCCGGAGCCGCGGCTCTGGGAGCCCTGGCCGGGAACGCCGTATCTCTACACCGCCCGGGTTACCTTCGGGGAGGATTGCTACGAGCTGCCCTTCGGCATCCGGGAGGTGCGGATCGAGGGGGCCCGCTTCCTGATCAACGGGAAGCCCTTCCATTTCCACGGCCCCTGCAAGCATGAGGACAGCGCCTTCCACGGGCGGGGCCTGGATCCGTGTCTGAACATGACGGACGTCAACCTCTACCACTGGATGCACGCCAACTGCTTCCGCACCAGCCATTACCCCTACGCGGAGGAGATGTATCAGCTGTGCGACCGGGAGGGGATCGTGATCGTGGACGAGACGCCGGCCGTCGGCATGTGGGCCGCCGAGGACTACGGCTGGGGGCTGGGGGACTATCACGCTCAGGTGCTGCGGGATATGATCGCCAGGGACAAAAACCATCCCTGCGTCGTGGCCTGGAGCCTCGGCAACGAGCCGGGGACGGACACCTTTGCCCGGAAAGCCTACGAATACTGGCATCCGCTGTACGAGCTGGCCCACCGGGAGGATCCCCAGAGCCGGCCGGTGACGCTGGTGGGCTGCCAGAACGACTATACGAAGGACGAGACGATTCCCACGATGGACCTGGTGCTGATCAACCGCTACTACGGCTGGTACAACCTGAGCGGTGACCTGGAGGCGGCGAAATATGCCTTCCGGATGGAGCTGGACTGGTGGGAGAAGCTGGGCAAGCCCGTGGTGCTGTCGGAATACGGCGCGGACACCGTCGCGGGGCTGCACGGCGCGGTGGCGGAGATGTTTACCGAGGAATATCAGGTGGCCTTCTATGAGGCCATGAGCGAATGCCTCGACGAGCGGGCGTTCGTCGTGGGGGAGATGCCCTGGAACTTCGCGGACTTTGCCACCTGCCAGGGGCCCATGCGCGCCGGCGGGAACCGGAAGGGGCTTTTCACCCGGGACCGGCGGCCCAAGATGGCGGCCCACTACTTCCGGAAACGCTGGGAGGAGATGGACCGGCGGGCGGACTGAGCCGGAACATCTCCGATCCGGACAGACCGGGGCGGCCAGGATTGCCCCGATGGCCCGGAGAGAAGCATAAACCTTCATCCAGTTTTCACAGGGGGATCCGTTTCTGTTCGCATCCCCCTGCTATATTTTTACAGTAAGGAAATGTCGGCGGTTCGGCGTTTCCGTCCAGAAACCGCGGGGGAGGAAGAAAGCCCATGATCGACAAGGATTCCATGAACAACAAGAAACCGCTCTTTTATTACATTCTGATCGCCGTATCGGTGATCCTGCTGCTGAACACCTTCGTGACGCCGCTGCTGTTTACGCCGCAGGTGCAGGAGGTGACCTACAGCGATTTCCTGAAGATGATTGACGCCCATAAGATTCAGGAGGTTTCCCTGGACCAGGCGTCGGATCAGATCCTGTTTACGACGACGGACGACCAGGGAAACAGGATCATCTGCAAGACTGCCGTCTTTCCCGACGACGGGCTGCGCGCCCGGCTTGAGGCCGCGGGGGTGACCTTTACCGCGGCGATTCCCACCCGGAACAGCCCCCTTCTGTCCCTCATCATCAGCTGGATTCTGCCCATTGTGCTGTTCATGGCCCTGGGGCGGCTTCTGTCCAAGCAGCTGGGCAAGGGCATGAACGCCATGAGCTTCGGCAAGGCCAACGCGAAGATCGTCGCCCAGCAGGAAACCGGCGTGACCTTTGGCGACGTGGCCGGCGAGGAGGAGGCGAAGGAGGCACTCAAGGAGATCGTGGATTTCCTGGAGCATCCCGGAAAATATGCCGGCATCGGCGCGAAGCTGCCCAAGGGCGCCCTGCTCGTGGGCCCTCCCGGGACCGGCAAGACCCTGCTGGCCAAGGCGGTGGCAGGGGAGGCGAAGGTGCCCTTCTTCAGCATCAGCGGCTCCGAATTCGTCGAGATGTTCGTCGGCATGGGCGCCGCCAAGGTGCGGGATCTGTTTAAGCAGGCGAACGAAAAGGCGCCCTGCATCGTGTTCATCGACGAGATCGATACCATCGGCAAGAAGCGGGACAGCGGCAGCGGCATCGGCGGAAACGACGAGCGGGAGCAGACGCTGAA
>JAFRHH010000083.1 GCA_017433405.1 Clostridia bacterium
AATCGGTTATTTTCTTCTGTTTTCTGCTTATTTCTCTGTATATCTCTTTATATCTCTTCTTTTTAATTTTTGCCTGCCGGAACCCGTTCCGCACTGACGCATTCTCAGACAAAATCCGTCTCCCGCTGAAGATCATTCTATGCTAAAATGAGAGTTGCTTTATCCTGCACTAATTGAAATGGAGCATCGGAATGACAGACACAGCCAGCATCACGGCGTCCCTTCTGGCCTGGTATGATCAGCACGCCAGAACCCTTCCCTGGCGGGGAATTCATGATCCCTACCGAACCTGGGTCAGCGAAATCATGCTGCAGCAGACCCGGGTGGATACGGTCCTTTCCTATTATGAACGCTTTATGGCGCGGTTTCCGACGCTGAAGTCCCTGGCCGGGGCGAAGGAGGAGGACGTCCTGAAGCTCTGGCAGGGCCTGGGCTACTATTCCAGAGCCCGGAATCTCCTGGAGGGCGCCCGCCAGGTGACGCGGGAATTCGGCGGCGCGCTTCCCGCCGATCCGGAAAAACTCCGGAAAATCCGGGGAATCGGCCCCTATACTGCCGGCGCCATCGCGTCGATCGCCTTTGACCTGCCCGTTCCGGCCGTGGACGGAAATGTGATTCGGGTGCTCTCCCGGCTCTTCGGCATCCGATCAGATCCCACCCTCCCGAAGATCCGCGCCGAGATCGACCGTCTCGCCGCCTCGCTGGTTCCCTCCGGCCGGCCGGGGGACCATAACCAGGCCCTCATGGATCTGGGGGCCTCCGTCTGCGTTCCCGGGACGCCGGACTGCGCCCGCTGTCCGCTCTCCGCCTTCTGCGACGCGTTCCGGGCGGGGGACGCGGCGGATCTGCCAGCCCTTCCGAAGGCGAAGCCGCCGAAGGTCATCCACTACGCGGTCCTGCTGATTCGCTCCGGGGACAGAGTCCTTGCCCGCCGGCGCACCGAAACGATGCTGAACGGTCTCTGGTGCTTCCCCATGCTTCAGGACGTCGCGGAATCCGACGCCATTCAGTCCGCCGTCCTTCAGAAGTGGAAGCTGGCGCTGACCGCCCCGCGGCTCCTGAAGGACGCCCGCCATGTGTTTACCCACCAGGTCTGGCAGATGACGATCTGGGCCAGCGAAGCCGCGCCTCGCGTTCCCGCCCCCGCGGGCTTCCGGTTCGTCCCCCTGAAGGAGCTCGGCGCGCTTCCCTGGCCTGTCGCCATGGCCCCCGCGCTCTCCTGTCTCAATCCCTGATTGTTGTCACACACAAAGAACCTATTCAGGAATACAGCTGTTTCCCTGTCGATCAGCTCATGATTTGTTGACTCTTCATGCCGCCTTGTCCGCGGCGTAGGCGGCTTCCATCTCCTCCAGCACGCCGATAGAGCGGTCGAACAGGGCGAAGAGATCCGCCTCGGAGATCAGCCCGTCCTCGTTCGTCGAAACGCCTTCAAAGCGCAGATCATAGCGCAGGGGCGGATTCTCCATCGTCAGCATCTCGCCGCTGCGGATCTGGACGGTGCTGCGATAGATCAGGCTTACCCGGTACCAGGCCTGGCCCGCCGCGTCCCGCCGCCGCTCGAACACCAGCTTGACGCCGATGGGGGCCCTGGTTTCGATGCTCTCCGGCAGGGCGAAATCCTCCACGCCCAGCGCGGTCATGGTTCCCATGACAGTAACGTCATGGGCGCAGAAGAAGGTGAACTTCCGCTTCTCGTTCATCAGCTCGCTCTTCAGCTCCCGCAGCACGGGGTTCGCGATGTTGGCCGCCACCAGGGGCGCGCCGTGCCTCATCTCCAGGCAGGTGGTCATGAAGGCTCCCAGCCGGGCCCAGTCCGCCTCGGACAGCTCATGGCCGAAGGCGGCCTTGACGGAATCCGGTTCTTCGTAGTACTGCAGGAGCAGCGCGTCCGCCACCTGATTGGCCGGCTTGACCGCTCCGGTGATATCCGGCTCCTTCCCCTCCGCCATCGTGTAGCCGAAGCCGTCGGTCAGCAGGTCGCCGTATTTGCCGCTCTGATAGGTCTCGCTGTCCTGCATGTCCACGGTATCCATGATCAGCCGGATCGCGTCCCGGTTTTGCTGCGCGAGGCCCTCAAAGCCCGCGTCGCCGCCCATGGCCGCCACCTGGGCGGTGGCGTCGGCGGCGTATTCGTCGCTGTAGAAATGCAGGACGGGCTTCATGAAGTCCTCGGTCCCCTTCACGTCGCCGGGATGCTCCACTTCCACGTCCGCCAGCGGCAGCATGCCGGCGGCAAAGTAGCGGGCCGTGGCCCGGCAGCGCTGCTTGTCCCGGGCGCTGAAGCGGATCTCCTCCGCCTCCGGCACCGTGTTTTCGGGGAAAAGCCCTTCCTTCGCCAGCCATTTTCTGAAATACTGGCCCATGCTGGTCTCCTCGATCCCGCCCCGCAATGTCAGCTCGCTGGAGCCCGCGGACCAGCTGATCCAGGGATGAGGCGTCAGTTCGTTGGGCACGGAGCCGTTGCTGGAAAGGGGCGCCCGCAGGTTATGACGGCTGAGGACGACCACCTGCTCCAGCGTATATTTGTCCGCGATATCTCCGTCTCGGGAAGGAATATTCTTGTCCGCGTATGTATCCAGCCAGCTGAAAGCGCCGGTCTTTTTGACGTTCTCGCCATAGATCGTCTTCCAGTCGTCCCGCATGGAGATCACCTGATACCCCATGCCCTGCCATTTCCCGGTCAGCTCGTCATGCTTATCCGGATTCCCGTATTCCCTGACGTTATCGTCCGCGATCACCATGAAGGCCGCGCTGCGATAGGGATTGTTCAGCAGCGCGTAGTTGTTCATGCTGACGTCCCCGCTGGAATTGCCGAAGGACAGCACCGGCTGCCGGCCGATCTCCTGGGCGATCTGAATCACCTTGTTGGTCTTAAGATCCTTGATGAGCAGCTTGTCCGTGCGCACCAGCTCATCCTCGCCGGTGAACACATACTCGATGCCATCCGTGTCCCCCTGATTCCGCGCGGCCAGTGCGGTATCGGAGCCGATCACGTTCTCGGAAGGGATATCCACGATGCCATTCAGCGCGGCGCGGACGATGAAGCGGTCAGCCCCGGAGACGATATAGCATTTGAAGCCGTTGGCCCGGAGATATTCGATCACCTCGGCCATCGGCCGGTAGTACGCCTCCCCGTAGGTCATGCCCTCAAAGCCGTCCGCCGGGCGGTTCAGCATCCGGGAAACGAATTCCTCATATTCCTTCAGCGTCATCCCGGCAAAGGCTTTGGCCTGATGATGGGAAAAGCTGTAGTCATAATCCTCCGGGAAGGATTTGTCCGGCGCGTGATCCCGGGTCATGCGGCCGAACTCCAGCATTTCCTCGTCCGGCTTCCAGGAGGGATCGGCCAGGATCCGCTCCGTCAGGATCACCACCTCCAGATACGTCGGGAACAGCTCCCCCAGCAGGGTGCCGTCCATATCGAAGGTCGCGACGCGGTCGCTCTCCGGAATAAAATCCGGGGAGCCGGGCGCGGTCACAGCCTCTACATAGTCCACAAGCGCCTTCAGGGCCGGCGCTTCCGCATTCCACTGGCTGAAGGCCCCTTCGCCTTCAGGCTTTGCGGCAGGGCTCCCCTCCGCGGCGGAGATTCCCGCGCAGCTGATCATCAGCAGCGCGCACAGCAGTATGCACATCATTCTCTTCAGTTTCATGGTGTCTCCTCTCTGAACGTCAG
Source organism: Clostridia bacterium (assembly GCA_017433405.1). Taxonomy (GTDB): domain Bacteria; phylum Bacillota; class Clostridia; order Christensenellales; family Aristaeellaceae; genus Aristaeella. The sequence continues at coordinate 3,680 of JAFRHH010000083.1, forward strand.
TTTGCGTCTCATTTCCTCTTTTTCCGAATTGCGGCGACCGCGAGCGCGGTCACGCTGAGGATGCCGATCCCCAGCAGGATCAGCCACAGGGCAGGCTGCGCGGCGTCGCCGGTCACCGGCATGGGTGGGGATGTCGGGCTCGGCTCCTCAGGGCTGCCGCCCGTATAGATCTCGAACTCGTTGTTGAATGTCGCAGTCTCGTTATAGAGCCCGATGCCTTTGATCACAACCCGGATTCTTCCGTGCTTCTCCGGGTCCGCCAGGGCGGCCAGAGGCAGCGTAATCGTCTGGGTGCTCCCGGAAGAAACATGCTCCATGCTGTGGGGCAGATTGAAGTTCCGTCCAACCTGCGCGTCGTCCTCATAAACCGTGCAGTACAGCCGCATGGGCTGGTTGCTCTGATAGTGGTTGTGCACGGTGATCTCCAGCTGCTCCTGGCCAGAGTAGTCGGTATACATCCGGTGGCCGACGTCGATGTCATGCACTTCGACATTCACCTCCATGGGCTCCGAGGCGTCGATCTCCGTCGGATAGGGATATAACGGGACGGCGCCCTCGTGAGCAGATTCGGTATAGACGCTGTTAAAGGTCAGCAGCTCCCGGTCCGCGGCGGAAAGGCCCAGGTCCCAATCCACCGACGCGCGCACCAGCGCGAAGGGCTCCGGATCCCTCAGCACCATCTTTCCCCTGTCCTCGTCAAGCGTGTAGACCATCCGCTGCAGCCCGGCCCGGGTCGTCGAATCTCCCGCCATTGCCATCAGTGTCGTGGCGTTCCATGCCATGAGAACAGGCTGATCCTGATTTTTGTAGAAGGCGAACAGCTGCGGGTGCTCTTTCGCCAGTTTGGAGGCGTACAGCCAGTTCGCGTAGGTGGAAACCTCCCGCAGCTTCAGCCGCAGCCGGTAGCTTCCCTCCCAGCTATCCGGGATTTTGATGTTCGTTGAATATCCCCCCAGCGCGCCGGGAACCAGCACGTTGGTCTGCACGTGGGTGGCTTCACTGTCGCTCCCTGTCCATTCGGCCTGACTGGCATTCGCTTTCAGCGTCCGGAAGGTCCGGTTCTTTTTCTGCACGACCCATTCATGGCTTCTGGGGGAATAGATGAAATCCTTGTAGCGGAAGAAGGCCGCCTCCCCTGTGATGACCGTTTTTCCGTCCGCCATGACGATTCTGCTGTCCTTCGGATTGAGGCAGTTGGCATACAGGGTCTCGACGAGGGTCTCCTTCCCTTCCGCCAGATTATACACATCGATGATAAAGGTTCCGATCCCCATGTTGCCCACGTTGAGCATCGTCAGATCCGTCGCCAGGGTTTCCCCCTGCATGGCCACGGTGTCCATCACGGCCGCGCCTTTCAGCTCACCGGCGGCCTTGAGCGAAATGGGGAAGGAATACAGCCGGACATCATGATCCGTCTGCGTGCCGTCCTCGGAGCCCGCCGCGGACCTCGCGGTGATATAGCCGGTACCGGTATCCGTCAGGGTAACGTCCAGCGGCATCTGCTTTTTCCCATCGATCGTCGGCAGGGAGAATTCCGCGATCACCAGCTCGTCCGACATGCTGTCCGTTTGGTTGTCGTAGTAAACGCCGGAAATCCGCCACATGTCCGGATCGTTTTTGTTCTCCTTCGGCGCGGTGGACACCCAGTACAGATACTGGGAAACGCCGATTGTTGCCACTTTGAAATCAGCGGTCGGCAGGGACAGGTCGTAATCCGTATAGGTCGCGTTGTTCGTAAACGTTCTGTTATTTCCCTCTCCCTGCGCCTGCGTCGGCCCCACGGTGATCCCCTTCAGCCGGTTCACCGTCCGGTTGCCGGCCGTCTCCTCCTTCATATAGAAGATTTTCAGGTTGCACTTATTCGGATCGGCATCCGGCGTCTGCAGCATCTCAAAGTCACTGATCCGGCCCTGGTCCAGAATCACGGGCTGAATGCGAGCCTTGTCAGACTCCCGGTGTACGCCGCGTTTCGGATCATTATTTTTATCGTTCTCCTCATAGGAAGCTCCATTTCTGTCCACCCGGTTGTCATAGAGGACCAGATAACTGTCCCCTGTCTCGCTGCCTTTGGGCGTATCCAACGCGACGAAGCTGTAGGGCTGCGTAGGTTCTTTATCCGTAGCTGACATTATATTCACATCGCGATCCGCAGTTCTCATGATTGTGTGAGATTCAGCGCGCATGTATTTTCCGGAATCCCCGTCTTCGAATTCGCCGCCGACGCTCACATCGCCGCGCACACCGAAAGTTTCCGATGTAATCATAAAATGATTGTACTGCGTGTACTCCATCAGATTTATGTCCTCTTGCTCCGTCACCCCCCTGATGGAGCCATAAATGTTAAACGCCTCGTTCCCTCCGGATGTTATTTTTTCCACATATTCGATCCTCGGGTCCGTCATCTCGAAGGAAAACTCATAAATTTCAGTGAAATACTTGTTCACGACAAAAACCGCCGTCGCACCATTGACCGGCCCGTTGATGCTTTTCATTCTCGTATAGACAATCAGTCGTTGTGCGCTTGGCAGCGGCTGATTGTGATTCGTATCGAATCCATCGTTTTTCGTCAGCAGGATGATAATGTGCAGATTTTCGCCGTCATCGTAGACATCATAATCATAGGCGGAATAGTCAGTCAGCTTTCTCTCCACTTCAACATTCCCATTGTGTTCATTCAGATATGTTTTCGAATCTGGGGATGGGAAGGTATCCGAGAGGAAATCATTCATCGTGCGTACCTTGTACGCATCCTCCGCCTCCGGATCGTAGAACTGGACGTAAGTGTAAGGTGTGTTAAGGCCTGATGATTGCTTCACCAGGGAAAAATAGACGTTCCTGTCCCCAATCCTGGCTGGCCTGATTTTATCGGAAGCCAGCGTGATTGTTAAGCCGGTGTTGGAGGAACGCATAATCGTTTCCTCCGTCGCCATGGGCGCGAGCCGCGGGTATTTGGAAGGCGTCTGTTCGACCGTGTCCACCTTCTGCCCCGGTTCGTCCGCCAGGGCCGCCGCCAGCCAGAACGGTCTTCGGGGGGAAGCGAGCTTATAATTCTCGTAGATCATGGTCGGTTCTTTCTCGAGCAGTACCTTGGAATAGCTGATGAAGAAGATCTCGGCACCCACGGACAGATACGCGCCAAAGCTCACGGCAATGTGCATCGGCTGGTTTCTGACAAAGGCGAGCGCGATGTTCAGGTATCCCGAGGCCGCGACCCAGACGGAAAGAATGCCCTTGATGCCGATCCCGAGGGTCGCCGTGAGCTGCAGCCGGATCTGAATCGTCAGTCCGCTCAGATCAAACTCGCTGCTGATGATATTTCCGTTCCTGTCCAGCATCGCCCGGTATCCGACGCTCACCCCGATTCCCGCGGAGAAGCAGAGGTTCAGGTTCGCGTAGGCGGGAATAGGCCCGAGCATAAAGGGCGCGGTCATGTCGTAGCTGATGGTCACCATCGCGCCGGCCGTGCCGTCGGCGGACCAGCCGCTGGTTCCGTCGTCGTCGGCAGCCTCATTTTTCCCGGTGATCATCACAAAAAAGCCGAAGTCGAAGGAGAGCTTCTGCATCGTCCGCTTTTCACCGAACATCTTTTTATAATACTTCGTTGCGGTGCCAAGCCTCTGCTTCTGTTTCGCCACAGAGATCGCGTGCTGATATTTCTTCATGTAATTATCATATTTTTCCTGCTCTTCGCTTTTCCATCCTCCCGTGTTTTTTCCCAGCTCCGTCAGCGAGGAGCCGAAGGTCACGGTGACATATCCGTAGCTGTCCGTCATGACTTTGGGAATAAAGTTCGATCCGGGGATGTTCAAATTCAGCGTGCCGAGATTATTGGGCAGGTTCACGCCCAGCCCCAGGCCGGAGCTGAGCGCCTTCGTCAGATTGGATTTTTTCTCCGCGCCATTGAAAATCGGCTCGTCCAGCTTGCTTCGCTGGGGCGAGGCCAGGGTCTTTTGCCTGTATCCGGTCGTCGGGAAAACAAAACACGGCCACTGCTCCCGGGTAACGTCCGGGGAAAGGATTCGCTTCCATTGCGCGTTATAGATGTATCTGGTCCGGGTTTCGGTGACCTTTTGCGTCGAGGTGGGCTTCATGCTCCTTTCCACTGCCCCCCCCGATGAGGTGGTCGCGGCATTCTTTTTTTCCGCGGTATAATAGTGCAGTTCCGGCGGGGCATAGGGCGTATTCAGCGGATTTTCCACCTCGATTGCGAAATCGAAGGAGAGGTTGTTCAGATCCGAAATCCGGATCACCTTGTCTGTCCGCCAGATGTCCATATCGTTGAAGGAAATGGAGTAGACGTAGGGCGAAGTCTGATTTTCCTGCCCCACAACCGCGGACAGGGGCTCCGTTGTTTTCGTCAGAATCTCGGTCCTGTGCCCGCCCTTCTTGACCAGCGCCCACGGGATGCAGAAGCTTCGATACCCCATCTCGCTCCCGTCCGCCCGGATCTCGAGCTCCATATTCTGTTCAAAATCGCCGACAAAGTCGCTGCAATTAAACACGGCGGCGACGACCGCGTCCTTCTGCGTTCCGTGCTTCGCGGTCTTTTCGGTCCGGGTAATCGGATGCTGCTTGTCCGGACTGTTCAGGTCCGTTACGGTGACGGAGACCCCTTCCACATATTCCTTGTTTGTGTTCTGAATCACGATGGCCATCTGATGCTTGTTCAGCACCAGAATGGTCGCTTCGTTGGAGGGGGCGTCCGCAAGCGCCCGGCTCACGGGAGAAAGCCTGCCCATCAGGGTGCTTCCGGTTGAATCCGACCGCGTCAGGGGGACCTCCTCCTTTTGGGCGGGCTCCAGCTCCCCGTGAACCTCCTTCATCCACGCGCTGAGAGATGGATTGATCCTGCCTTCCAGCACATCCCGGCCCCAGTCGGCATCCCCCAGCTTCAGCGTCAGCCCCAGCAGCAGAATCTCCGCTTCCAGGGTTTTCATTTCTTCCCCGGCAGAGCGGAGCTGCTGCGACATGGCGAGGATCTCATGCTCGAAAAGGCTTCCGGCATCGTTGAGCAGCTCCGGAACGGTCTGTTCGATCAGCGACAGGTTCTCGTTCACCCGCGTAAGCAGGAAACGCGCCTGCTGCTCCGAGGTCTCCGCGTAGTGCGCAAACTCCAGCGCGTTCTGATAGTGCTCCGCGTTGGCTCCTTCCGTCAGCCGGGCATAGGCCGCCGGATCACTCGTCTCCAGCCCCGCCAGAATCTGCAGCACCCCGCCGTAGGCGTTGGTCAGGCTGATAATGCCCTGATCCAGCAGATCGTTCAGCCAGTCGATCTGCATCCGGATACTCCAGCCGTCCTCCGGGGTCATGCCGCTGTGATAGGCGCTTGTCTCCGCCTCCAGGGTGAACAGGCCTTCGCTGTCCTCCTTGAGCGTCATCCCCGCCTTGGAGATCAGCGCGCTGATCTCCGGGAACGTAAGCGGCGTCACGTTCTCCGCCAGGGCGCTGACGGGAACCGCCTGCGTCAGCAGGATCAGCGTCATCATCATGCAGCAGACTTTCCGGAATATCTTCATGTCAGTAAAAAACCTTCCTGAAAAGATCATGGATTTACGAACCGGCGTTCATCCGTTCGGGATAGGTTTCGACGGGATAATCCCCCATCCATTCCTCGATCAGCTTCGCGAGTTCCGCGTCCTGATAATAGTCCAGCGCGGAGGCGGTCAGCGTTTCCTGTTCATCTTCGGTCAGCGCATGCTCCCCGGCGGGGATGTCCGAGGCGTAGTAGAGGATATGGATGCCCAGATCGCTGAAGACCGCCTGGCTGACGTCCCCGGGCTTTTGCAGCGCCGCCGCGGCCGCGGAAAATTCCTCCGTCCAGTTCTTTGACTCCGCGTGGAAAGGGTATCCCCCGCCGGTCAGATTTACCTCGTTGGTGTCGCTGCTGTATTTCCGAATCAGGGAATCGAAATCGGCGCCCGCGCGAAATTCCGCCAGGATGGCGTCCACGGTGGGCTGGATCAGCGGGAGGCTTTTCGCTTTCCGCTTTTCCGCATAATCCGCCCGGGCCGCGTTCAGCTCTTCCAGGGCCTGCTCATACGCCGCCCGCGGCTCCCGCATGTCCTCCCAGCCCTCAGCGGACGCGGCCGCCGTCGCCAGGGCCTGCATTGCCTGGGCCGCTGTGTTGGCGGCGATGTTGAACCGGGCCCGTTCGTTCTTCAGCGCCCGATCCACCTCCGCCGGATATTTCAGCAGGATCTGTTTGATCGCCCGGTAGCCCGGCGGCGTATAAAAGGATTCGTTTTTCCGGGCGATGATTTCCGCCTCATACAGATCCAGATCGTTTTCATACCGCTCCCGGTCCGGCTTCAGGAAGTTTTCCTCATAATATGCGGTGATCATGTCCTGCGTCAGAATCAGGCCGGGACAGTATTTCTCCGCGGCCCGGCGGCGGCGCTCGTAGGCTTTCATTTCTTCATAGATACCGGAAATCGTATAGCCCGAGTCCTCCATGAACTCGGTCACCTGTTCCTCGGTGAATTCCTCCCCGCTTTCCCGCGCCTTCTGCCAGATCCCCTGCCAGATCTGCTCATACTGGTTCCGGGCGGCGCTCTTCAGGGTTTCCTCTTCTTCGGGGGTAAAGTCGTTCAGACCCGCTTCCTTCAGCTTGACCTGAATCAGCGCCGCCGCGACATAGCGGTCGATGGTCTCCTTCTGCCGGGTCTCCCGTTCCTCCTCCGTCAGATAGGTCCCCGTCATGACCCGGACCAGATTGACATTCGCTTCCATGGCCGGCTGAATCTGAGAGCGGGTGTAGACGACATCCTGCACCCGGACGATGACCGGATCCTCCTCCGCGGTCTCCGCCGCGCCCGGTCCGGAAAGCAGGCAAAGCGCCGCCATGCACAGGACCAGCAGCAGCGTTCCGCCTTTCGGAGCAGCTCTCATCAGAAGCAGACCCCCTTCCTTCTCCGACGCAATGATCCGCCTTTTTCAGGAGGGTCATTGCGTCAGGATCGCGGCACATCCGTTTTCGCCGCGCGATTACGCCTTCTCCATGAAGGCCCTGTAGGCCTTCACGGCCTCGTACAGGTCCGCCTTGGAGATGATTTCCATCGGCGCGTGCATGTTCAGCACGGCAACGCCGCTGTCGATGACCTCCATGCCGTACAGGGCGCAGATATAGGCGATGGTTCCGCCGCCGCCGAGATCCACCTTGCCCAGTTCCGCCGTCTGCCACGCAATATCCGCCTCGTCCATGATTCGGCGAAGCTTGCCCATGTATTCGGCGTTCGCGTCGTTGGAGCCGCTCTTTCCCCGGGAGCCGGTGAATTTATTGAAGCATACCCCGCGGCCGAGGCAGGCCGCGTTCTTCTTCTCGAAGGCGTCAGCATAGAGGGGATCGTAGCCGGCCGACACGTCGCAGCTCAGCATGCAGCTGTTCTTCAGCGCCCTTCTCAGCTTCAGCTCGCTGTATTCCCCCTGCAGGTTCAGGATCTCCGCCAGGGCGTTTTCGAAATAATGAGCCCGCATGCCCGTCGCGCCGACGCTGCCGATCTCCTCCTTGTCCACCAGCATGACGCAGCAGGTCTTTTCCGGAATCTCCCGGATCTCCGTCAGGGCCTTCAGCTCCGCGAAGGCGCAGACCCGGTCGTCGTGGCCGTAGCCCATGATCATGCTCCGGTCCAGGCCGAAGTCCCGGGCCTTTCCGGCGGGAACAACCTCGATCTCGGCGGAGATCAGATCCTCCTCCTCGATCCCGTATTCCTCCTTCAGAATCTGAAGCACCCGGGCCTTGACCGGCTCCTTCTCCTCCCCGGAAAGCGGCTGGCCGCCCAGCATCAGGTCCAGCTTTTCGCCCTCGATGGCCTCTCCCAGCTTCTTTTCCATCTGGCGCTGGGAAAGATGAATCAGCAGGTCGCTGACGCCGACCACCGGATCCTCTTCCTTTTCGCCGATGCACAGGCGAACCACGGTTCCGTCCTTCTTCACCACGACACCGTGAAGCGCCAGCTCCCGGGCGACCCACTGATACTTTTTAATGCCGCCGTAATAATGGGTATCCGCCAGGGCAAAATCCGAATCCTCATAGAGGGGATTCTGCTTCAGGTCCAGCCGGGGGGAGTCGATATGGGCGCCGACGATATTGAGCCCCTGCTCCATCGGAGTCTTTCCAATCAGGAAGGCCAGCACCGCCTTCTTCATGACGGCGGTATAGACCTTATCACCCGCCTGAAGGGGGGTTCCCTCGGCGATGCGCTTTTCCAGATCCACGTAGCCTTCGCGCTCCAGGAGGCCGACGGCCTCCTCCGCGCATTCCCGTTCCGTTTTTCCAAGGTTAATAAACCGCCTGTACTCCTCGCCGATCAGGCGGAGGCATTCCAGGTCCTTTTCCGTATATTTCTTCCACGCGTTCGGTCTTTCCATGGGGATCACGCTCCTTTTCGGTTCATCTTATCACCCGCTGGCATTTATTGTCAATTTTTTCAGGCCTTCTGGTTAAAATGGTGGCCGCAGCGGACGCAGGTGATTTCCTTCTCCCCGCAGCCCCGCTTCAGCCGAAGCAGCACCTTGCAGTTCGGGCACCGGAAGTACTTGTATTCCCGGCTGTTCTGCAGCCGCTTAAAGAACTGCCGGACCCGGGTCGGAATATCTCCGGTCAGCTGGAGATACTTCTGGTTTTCCTTCATCCGGGCTTCCCGGTTCCGGGAGAGCATCCGGAAGACCGTAATAACATAAAGCGCCAGTCCGAGGAAGCTCAGAAGCGGAATCCCCGTAAAGGACGCGATCAGGGAGCAGACCAGGCCGGCGATCAGCGTGCACATGCCGAGCTGATCCGTTCCGTAGCGCCCCTGCATGAAGCGGGCCAGGCCGTCCTTCATCTTCTGGAGAAACTGATTCATTTTAAAAACACCTCTTTCCGATTGATCGATCCGACGCTCAGCAGCAGTAGCCGAAGCGTCCGCAGCCGCCGAGGCAGCAGTTCAGGAACATATTTGCCGCGAAGCAGGTCAGGCAGGGATTGCCGCAAAGGGCGGACCGGAAGTCCCAGGCGTTCTGGGTCCGCCGATAGGTTTCCCGCCCGGCCTGAACGGTCTGAAGCAGGTTCTGGTACTCCTCGTCCCCCGGCGACATCCGGGCGGCGGCCCGGGCGTGATCCAGCGCGGAAACCCGGTTGCCCAGCCCCAGATGGGCCCTGGCGTAGAGGGCGTGCCAGTCCGCGTCGTGGGTCGGAACCCGGTTCAGCAGATTGATGGCCTCGTTAAACCGCCGGGAAAGCACATACTGGCTGGCGGTCTCCAGATCCGGATTGGCGTAGGCCCGCTGGCGGAAGCCGGTCTGCTGCTGCCGGGCCCCGCCGAAGAAGGCGGAGAAGGGATCGAAGCCGAAATCCCCGAAGGGGGAACCGTCCTCCTCATCAAATCCCCGGCCGGAGAAGGGATTGCCTCCGGAGCCATAGGAATAACCGCCCTGGCCGTAGCCGCCCCGGCCGGAGGAACCGAAGGGATTCCCGGAGGAACCGAAGGGGCTCCCGGAGGCGCTGAAGGGGTTTCCGGACGAGGAGGTAAAGCCGCCGTTCTTTTTGTACTGAAGCGCCTGAGTATAGGCTTCGTTGACCTCCCGCATCTTCGCCTCGGCGGTCTTGTCCCCCGGGTTCAGATCCGGATGATATTTTTTCGCGAGCTTTCGATAAGCCGCCTTGATCTCATCCTCGGAAGCGGAAGACGAAACGCCGAGAACGGAAAAGGGATCCTTATTCTGCATCGCATTTCACCTCCTTTTCGCTGTCCTGCCATTCTGTCTTTCCGGTTCTTTTGGCTTCCATCTGCTGATACCGCTGCCAGACGCCGCAGTAGATCACGTTCCGGAGAATGTCCAGATCCTGTTCCAGCGGCAGGAATTCAAACCGCTCCGCCGCCTCCGCCACGAACAGCTCCAGCGTCTGATGGCAGAACTCGTGAAAATCCGGCCGGGACCGATATCCGGCCAGGGGGTTGAACCGCCCCTTCTTCAGATCTTTTTCCAGATCCTCATAGGCGTCCATCCAGTAGACGAAGCGGCCCAGGCTTTCCCCGACGATATAGAGGGAGGCATCCCAGAGGCCGTCTCGGCGGGGCACGAAGACGGCGCCCAGCATCGCCCCGGACAGGTTGCAGAGCGGATCCGGCTCCGGATTTTCGCTCTTTTCCAGGGCCCAGAGCGTCTCCAGGGCGGTCCGGACCGCCTCCGCCTGTTCCGGATATTTTTTCGCGGCCTGCTGAAAGGGTTTTTTCAGCCGGCTTCGGGCGGCCCGGGCCGAGGCGGTTCCCTCGTCCCTCACCTGATCCTCCGCCTTATAGTAGGAAAGCAGGATATTCATATCCGCGGCGTAATCCACCGCGGAGGAGGAAATCACCTCCCGGGGGCGCAGCGGGTGAACGCCGCAGCGGGCGGAAGTCGTTTTGCCTTCGGGCTCATACAGGGAATTCAGCAGCACGGCCAGGAAGGTCATGTCGTTGGAGAGAGTCAGGCGGGCCGCCTGGCCGTACCGGGAGAGCAGGGAGTGGCAAACCCCGCAGTAAAAGGAGCGGTACCGCTTCCGCTGCTCCTCGTCGAGCTGGCCCAGGGCCGGGGTAATATAACCGAACATGGCAGATCATCGCTCCTTCAGGCGTCGTAGGATCCATCCTCGTTGGGGGCGGCGCCGCTCCCGCCCCCCTCCTGCTTCGGGCGGGAGCCCCGGGCGTTGGCCGCCTCCTGCTGTTCCTTCCGCCGCCGGTCCTCCTCGGCGTAGCGCCGGGCCTCTTCGATGGCCCGGTCGATATCCTGCCGGCTCATGTTTCCGGAGCCGGAAATCGTGATATCCTGGGAATGATTCGTCCCCAGATCCCGGGCCGTTACATGCACGATCCCGTTGGTGTCGATGGTAAAGGTCACCTCAATCTGGGGAACGCCCCGCAGGGCGCGGCGAATGCCGTTTAAGCGGAATTTCCCCAGGGACTTGTTGGCGGAGGCCAGATCCCGCTCTCCCTGCAGCACGTTGATTTCGACGCTGGTCTGAAAGTTTGCCGCCGTGGTGAAGACCTGGGAATGCTGGCAGGGCAGCGGGGTGTTCCGGTCGATAATCCGGGCGAAGATGTCCCCCATGGTTTCAATCCCGAGGGAAAGGGGCGTCACGTCGATCAGCACCAGGGAGTGAATGGCCCCCGTCAGCACTCCGCCCTGGAGGCAGGCGCCCATGGCCACGCATTCGTCCGGATTGATATCCCGGGAGGGCTCCCTGCCGGTAATCCGGCGGACCGCCTCCTGAACCGCGGGAATCCGGGTCGACCCGCCCACCAGGAGCACCCGGTCCAGCTGGGCGGCGGTGACGCCCGCGTCCGCCATGGCCTGCTGCACCGGCCCCCGGGTTTCCTCGACCAGGTGGGCCGTCAGCTCGTTAAAGCGGCTCCGGGTCAGCCTCGTCTCCAGATGCTTCGGGCCGGAGGCATCCTGATAGAGGAAGGGAAGGCTGATCGTCGTCTCCTGGGCGGTGGACAGCTCGATCTTCGCCTTTTCCGCCGCCTCCTCCAGCCGCTGCAGGGCGACGGGATCCCGGGAAAGATCCCGCTGGGCCTGCCTTCTGAACTCCTCCAGCAGGAAGCCGACGACGCACTGGTCGAAATCGTCCCCGCCGAGATGGTTGTTCCCGGCGGTGGCCAGCACCTCGATGGTATCCGACTGGATATCCAGAATGCTGACATCGAAGGTGCCCCCGCCGAGATCGTAGACCATGATCTTCTTCGGCTCCCCCTTATTAAACCCATAGGCCAGGGCGGCGGAGGTCGGTTCATTGATGATCC
>JAFRHH010000084.1 GCA_017433405.1 Clostridia bacterium
CGACAGGTGGCGGAGGATTGGGACTACATCACCATTCGCGCTTCGTGGACGAAGACATTGGCCGGCAGGGCGGCACGCGGCTGGGGGGAGCGATTACCAACCAGAACGACCATTGACAGTCCTGTGGCACGGGAGTATAATACTCAACCCTATAGTTTATGTATTTGTAGAGTTGCGTGCGAAAGAGGTGCTGCGCTTTGTTCCGCTGGCTGGATCGGGTGAAAAAGGAAGGGCTGTCCCTGCGGCAGACCTTCCTGATCATGCTGATTATTTCCCTGAGCGTAACGGCGCTCCTTCTCTACACAACGTTCCATACCCTGCGGTCTTTCCGCTCGCTTTCCGGCGCTACGGACGATTATATCGACATGCAGGCGGCGGCCTCCTCCCTGCTGATGGCTTCCGATTATCTGACGGAGGAGGCCCAGGGCTATACCGTCATGGGGACGCGGACGCATCTGGACAACTATTTCCGCGAGTCGGAGGAGACCCGGCGAAGGGAAAAGGCCATCGCCCTCATGGAGAGCCGGCTGCCGAACTCGGAGGCGCTCGAAAAGCTGAAGGCCGGGATGAAGGACTCGGTCCACCTGATGGATCGGGAGTATTACGCGATGCGGCTGACCCTCGCGGCCCAGGGGGATACGAATCTGCCGGCAGCCCTGCAGGAGGTGGAGCTGCTGCCGGAGCACCAGGCCCTGCCGGGAACGGAGAAGCGGCTGCTCGCGCAGCGGATGATGCACGACGAGGAGTATTATCGCCAGAAGAACATGATCCGGGCGGATCTGGAGTCCTGCCTGACGGAGCTGAAGGAGGGAACCCACGGAACCCAGCGGGCCATGGAGGGGCGAATGCGAAGCGACCTGATCTGGATCACCGTGCTGATCATCCTCCAGTCCGTCGGCCTGATCTTCATGCTCCGGATTACGACGAAGCTGGGGATCAACCCGCTGCTGAAGGCGGTGGATCATATCAAGAAGGATCAGACGATTCCGATTACCGGGGCCAGCGAGTTCCGATACCTGGCCGGCACCTATAACAAGATGTATTCCGCCTACCGGAAGAGCATCGACAACCTGTCCTTCAAAGCCTCCCATGACGAGCTGACCCAGGTTTACAACCGGGCGGGCTACGATCTGATCAAGCAGAGCGTGGATCTGAACACCACGGCGGTGCTTCTGTTCGACGCGGATCAGTTTAAGGAAATCAACGATCACTACGGCCATGAGATCGGGGATAAGGTGCTGATCAAGCTGGCGAACGCCATGAAGAAGAATTTCCGGGCGGACGACTATATCTGCCGGATCGGCGGGGATGAGTTCGTGGTCCTCATGGTGCATGTAGACAACGACGTGACCAGGCTGATCGAGCGAAAGGTCGTCGAGATCAACCGGGAGCTGGCGGACACGTCGGACGGGCTGCCGCCCCTGTCGGTCAGCGTGGGCGTCGCCCTGGGCCAGAAGGATCTCGACGCCAAAGAGGTTTTCCACGAGGCGGATACCGCTCTGTATTTTGTCAAGGATCACGGCCGGAACGGCTGCTGCTTCTATCACGAAATCGCCGCCGGCGGATAAGGCCGGCGGCGAGGCAGACAGGGGGACGGCAGACAGAGGGACGTATCTTTCGTCTTGTCAGACAGAGGGACGTATCTTTCGGGGCGAAGCAGCCTCAGGGCATGCGGCGTCCCGGGCTTTCGAAACCGCGCGGCTTACAGGGTCAGAGCGGCTTCCATATCCCGGGTCAGCGAAAGGCTGGCCTGGTTTTTTTCCGTTTTGACGAGGTAATCCCCCTTAAAGCCGGTAAAGCGGAGGCGCCCCTCCCCGTCGGTTGCGAGGGTCAGATGGGTTTCCCAGTCCCCGTGAATCAGGCCCTTCAGGGCGTGGAAGGAGGGCTTCAGGCTGTTGTCCTCGTGGACGAAGCCGGAGGGCGCCTTCAGCCAGCAGCCGTCGTTGAAGTCCCAGGTGGTAATGGCCTCAACCAGGGGATGGCGGAAGAGAATAGTATACATCTCCGCGATCTCCCGGGCCTGGCGGTCCTCCCCTTCGGGGGTGCTGGGCCATTCGTCGACCTGCCAGTCGTTCAGATCCTCGATATGGGCCGGCATGATGCTGCCGGAGATCAGGGTGTTCTCCGTAAAATGAATCGGGAGGCCGAAACGGGAGAAGCGCTCCAGCACGTCGCAGAGCTTTTCCGCGCCCCAGTAGCCCTGGTGCTGATGGCTCTGGATCCCGATGGCTCCGATGGGCACCCCGGCGGCCAGCAGCCCCTCCAGCAGGATTTCGTAGGAGACGCTGGTATTGAAATCGTTGATCAGCAGCGTCGCCCCGGGATCGCTTTCCTTTGCGGCGGCGAAGACCTCCTTCACCAGCTCGATCCGGCCTTTTTCCCTGCAGATCCGGGTGATGGCGTTATCATATTTGTCGAACACCGGCATGATCACGACCTCGTTGATCACGTCCCACAGGCCGATGACCTCCCGGAAGGCGGTCACGTCCCGGTGAATCCGCTCCAGCTGACGCCGGAGGATCTCCTCGTTGGAAAACTTCATCAGCCAGGGGGCGCAGACCGTATGCCAGCAGAGGGGATGCCCCTTGAGGGTCACGCCCTTTTCCCGCAGCCATCTGGCGGCGGCCATGGTTTCCGGATAGGCGGTCCGGCCCTCCTCCGGCTCGTAGCGGCCCCAGTAGAAGGGAAGGGTCCCGTAGTTAAACAGCTCCAGCCACAGCTTCATGCGCTCCTCCAGGAACGCCTTCCGCGTTTTGTCCTCCGTTTTCATCAGGGCTACGGCGTCAAAGGCCCCGCACCCGAAGAGGAACTGATGGGAGGTCTGGTCGACCCGAACCTCCCGGTGGGCGGCGGGGGTACCGTCCGGATTCAGAATCTGCAGGGATGCGGTGGCCTTGCGGTGTTCCAGGGTATTCATGCGTGTCTCCTCCTTTTGCCCGTCCGTACAACTTTGAAATTTGCATTTTCTGTGACCATCATACAGCGGCTCACGGGAAGAAGCAAGCTTTTTTTCATTGGAGCGGGGCGCTGGAAGACAGTCCGCCGGATTCCCTGGGCGTGCTGCGGGGCAGGCTCTGCCTGTTCGGGGGCTCCTGGAGCGCCGCGGCCTGCGCCGCGCTGGACGGCCATCTGATGTTGATGGACTGCTCCGTGGAAGGCGGCGGAAGCTATTCTGTGTATGATCCGGAGACCGGGGCGTGCGTTCCGCTTCGATGGCACGGCGAAGGCGGAGCTCCTCATGGTTCTCCGGCGGCCCGGGAACCCCAGAGGGCGGCGCCGGAGGCGTCCAGGGCGGTAAAGCAGGGCACCCAGGCCTTCGCCTGGTTGTCATAGGCCCGAACCAGGACGCCGGTATAGGCGATTCCATCCAGCTCGCATCGGAAGCTCATCCCGTCGCAGGACCAGGTTCCTGTCAAGTCGCCGGTTCCCGTCCCCTCGCCGGTTCCCGTCCCCTCGCTGGTTCCCGTCCCGTCGCCGGCTTCCATCCCCCCGCCGGCGATCGTTCCATCCGGCAGCAGGGTGACGACCCGGCTGCGATGCTCCGTCAGGTTAATATCCCGCCCGTGCAGGATCACCTGGTACAGGCCGGCCCGCTCCGCCTCGGGAACCGCCTCCGGGCTTTCCCCGGCATAGCGCCAGGGGAAGACCACGGGCCACCCCTCCGCGTTCATCATCATCTGATGCACCCGAACCCGGTGGTTTTCGCCCCGGCCGGCGAAGCGGGTGTGGAAGATCAGGGAATACCGGCCGGTTTCCGGGTCATGGAAGGCGGAGTTGTGTCCCGGGGAGCGGTAGACCACCGGGGCGGCGGCGCTCCCCCCCGCCAGGCTGTCAAAGCAGTATCCCCCCAGCAGCTTGACGCCGTAGGGCTCGTAGTCCGGATCGTGGAAGAAGGTGCCGGGGGCGCCGCCGCAGTCGATCATGTCCTGGCCCAGGGCGTCCACGTAGGGCCCGTCGGGATTTTTGCTGCGGCAGACCCGGATGTTGTAGCCGTCGGCGGCGTTCAGCCCGCCGAAGGAGAGAAACAGGTAATAAAATTCCGTATCGGGGCTGTAGAGGATATAAGGTGCCTCGATCCGGGCGTGGTTTTTGCCCAGCAGCCTTTTCCCGTAGCCCTGGCCCTCCAGGGGGAGGCCGGTTTCGTCGTTCATCTCCAGAATATAAATCCCGCCGGAATAGCTGCCGTAGACCATCCAGAGCTTCCCCTCCCGGTCGAAGAAGACGCAGGGATCCACGGCGTTGGGCAGCACCGTGGCGTCATAACCGGGGCCGCCGCTGGTCAGAAAGACGCCCAGATCCCGGAAGGGGCCCTCCGGGCGATCGCTGACCGCCAGACCGAGGGCGCTCAGGGGGCTGGAGCCCTCGCAGGCGCAGTAATACAGGTAGTACCGGCCATCCTTCAGCTGCTGCACGTCCGGGGCCCAGAAGGTGGTGGTCTTCGCGTAGGCGAGGGCCTCCTTCATCTCCTCCTGAACGTTTTCCACCAGCCTGCAGCCGGTGTTCGCGTTCCGGGAGATCGTCTCCCAGGAGATCAGATCATCGCTCCTGGCCGCCGCCATATGGCTGCCGTAGATATAGAAGACGCCGTCCGCTGCGCGGATGACGGAGGGGTCGTGGACGGAGGCTTCCTTCCATTTGACTTCAGCCCCGGCGGCCTCGACTTCGCCTTCAGCCCCTTCCCCCGAAGCCCAGGCTCCGGCGGCGAAGGGGAAAGTCAGAAGAATGAGCAGCCCCAGCAGCGGAAAAAACCGGTGGAAAAGAGCCTGCCCGAAGGATGGGCAGGGGACGGAAGCGGGGGTCGAGAGGTTCGAGTGGTTCGAGGGATTCGGGAAGGGATGTGCCGGCGAATGGTTTTTCATAGTCTGAAGTCTCCTCTATGAACGAAAGTTCACGTCTGTCATTCTACATGCGCCGTCAGGACAGAAGAACTGGAACCGCACACCCGGCGGGCGCAAGACTGATCTGAAAAAAAGCCCTTCCGGCAACTCGCCGAAAGGGCCGGGAAAGCTTTCTTATTTTGCCAGCCGGATCACGTTCCAGCTCAGGGCGGGCAGCTTCACGTTCATTTTGCCGCCGTCCATCTTGGCGTTCCGGGCTTTGACGGGCGTGACCTCGTCGGGGTTTTCTTCGGTGTTGACGGCCTTGACGTCGTCGTGATGCAGGACGATATGCTCGACGGGCTTCAGATCGCTGAAGGCGCGCAGGTCGCAGGCCAGGGTGATGTCCTCCTTCAGATCCCGGTTCACCGCGAAGATGGTCACGCTGCCGTCGTCGGCCAGGGTCGCCGCCGCGTCGACCAGCGGGACGTTTTCATAGTCGGAGCAGTCGTAGACGGGGGAGGAGATCACCGGGCGCAGGGAGGTGCCGCGGCCGAACTGGCTGGCGTGCATCATGGGATAGAAGATCGTCTGCGCCCAGGCGCTGCCGCCGTTGCGGGTCATGATGGGGGCGATGACGTTGACCAGCTGGGCCAGGCAGGCGACCTTGACCCGGTCCGCGTTCTTCAGGAAGGTGATCAGGATCGTTCCCGCCAGCAGGGCGTCCTCGAAGTTATAGACATCCTCCAGCAGCGGCAGGGCCCGGCCCCACTTGTCCGCCTTCCAGACCTCCTTGTCCTGCTGATTCGAATGATACCAGACGTTCCACTCGTCGAAGGAGAGGTTCAGCTTCTTCTTCGCGTGCTTCTTGCCGCCGACGGCGTCGCAGATGGCGACCACCTCCCGGATGAAATCGTCCAGATCCATCGCCCGGGCCAGGAAGCCGGCGGTATCGTTGGTGGGGTTGCCGTAATAGCGGTGCAGGGAGACGTAGTCCACGTTCTCGTAGCACTCGTCCAGCATCTGATATTCCCAGGCGCCGTAGGTTGGCATGTCGTGGGCGGCGCTGCCGCAGGCGACCACCTCGATGGAGGGATCGACCCACTTCATCATCTTGGCGGCCTCGTTGGCGGTCCGGCCGTATTCGTAGGCGGTCTTGTGGCCCATCTGCCAGGGGCCGTCCATCTCGTTGCCCAGGCACCAGAGCCTGATGCCGAAGGGATCCTTCGCGCCGTTTTTGATCCGCAGATCGGACCAGTAGCTGCCGGACTTATGGTTGGCGTATTCGACGACGTTCCGGGCCTCGTCCGGGCCCCGGGTGCCCAGATTGACGGCATACATCATCTCGGTGTTCGCTTTTTTGCACCACTCGGCGAATTCATGCAGGCCGACCTCGTTGGTCTCCGTGGTGAACCAGGCCAGATCCAGCCGCTTCGGCCGCTGCTCCCGGGGCCCGACGGAATCCTCCCAGTTGAAGCCGGAGACGAAG
>JAFRHH010000085.1 GCA_017433405.1 Clostridia bacterium
AAACTCTTCCGTTTAATCCTTTCAAAAACGCTTCTCGACCTTCCGGCCTCCCGCGTCTCTTCAACTCTTTGGAATCTTCGCTGTCTTCTTCCTTCTTGCGCGTTTACTTCCTCTGTATCGTTTTCAAGGTTCTCCGCCCGGCTCCCGGTCCTGTTCCCCTTCCGGAGCACCGCCCCGCGAGCGAGCTTTGTTATAATATCAAAACGAAATGTCTTTGTCAAGCACTTTTTTCAGTTTTTTTGAAAAAAAGTTTTTGGACGGGGCTTCCGGACGTGTGAATCCCCTGATTCGTCACTGTTCCGACGCCTTCCCTGTCCAGCTCCAGCGCGCGGAAAAGCTCCGGCCCTGTAATGGACCGGAGCTGAAAAATGGCTGAGCTCCCCGGGGTCAGTTCATGCTGATATACTCTTCCCCGAAAAGGCCGTCGTTGACATAGAGCCGGAATGTATACTGTCCCGTCGGGATTCCGCCCTTCCGGTTGACCAGCCAGTCCCAGACGTACTTGAAGTCATAGGATTCCCAGTAGGCGGTTCCGTTGATTCCCTCATCGCTCTTATGGAACAGGTAGGGCTCGCCGCTGGGCAGGAAGATCGCCATCCGGGCCGTGAAATAGTAGGTGTTCTTCAGGCGGCCGACGTTCATCTTGATGGTTCCGCCATACATGCTGCTCAGATACTGGCGTTCAATCTCGTTGGCGGAAAAGCTGCCCACCGTCGAGGAGCGGTTGTTGACCTTTTTCCGCAGGGAGAAGGTCAGTCGGGTTCCGGACAGCTCGGTGAAGGCCTTGCGCCCCGGATTGAAATCATACCAGGCTTCATGACCGTCCGCGTCCTCGATGATGATCCAGTAGCGCTCCCCGGGCACGAAATCGCTGGTCAGGCTCAGGCTCGTCCCGATCAGGCCGGATCCGCCGCGCCAGAGGGTTACGTCCGCGCCGCTGTTGTGGCTGCTGTTGGCATACCAGGAATAATACATGGTATAGGGAGATTTCCCGCCGCTCCAGGACACGCTGACGGAGCCGTCCGAATTCAGCACCGCCCGGGTCACTTTCAAATCGGAGGTTGAAACCGTGGTGGTGGTCGTCGTTCCCGATCCGCTGCCTCCGCCGGGCTTCGGGGTTCCGCAGGCGGGGCAGAAGTTGCTGTCGTTCCGCTGTCCGCAGTTGGGGCAGAACCAGGTATCCGCCAGCGCCGCGGCCCAGGTGAACACAAGCATCATTGTCAGCAGCAGGGTGATCCATTTTTTCATCCGATATTCCTCCTTCTTTTGTTGTAACGCGTTCCTTTCCCTTATCCTATCATGTTTCCCCATGGAAATCAACAGCGGCCTGAGATTTCAGTTCCCCTTCACCGCTTCTTACCAGGTTCCCTCCGTCGGTCCTTCCGGATAATCCGAATGGATAAACACCGTGGGAAGACCGTTTACGAACTGCAGCGCCGTGTTGTACTGCGTCATCCATGCCAGGGTATCCGGGTTCTGAATCTGCTTGAGGAAGCCATAGGCGTCCATCACCGTCGCGTCCTCCTCCCCGCCGGACAGCCAGACGAAGGCGAAGCTGTTCGGCAGCGGTAGCATGATTTTCAGCTGGCCGACCTTCGTCATCGGCGTCCAGTCGTTCACCGTCGCGGTATAATAGGAGGCGCCTGCTTTCCTGACGACGATATATCCGTCAAAGTCCTCCTGGGGAAAGAGCTCAACCTCGCCGTCCTGGTGCTTCCGGGAGGACTGGATCGTGAAGGTTCTGCCGCTGATTTCGATCCGATCTCCCTTCTTCATCTTCTCCATCTGCTCCGACGGATATTCATCCTGCAGGTACAGCTCGGCGGTAAAATATCCGCCTTTCTCGATCCGGTCCGCGTCCGTGATCCGGACGAAATACTGCCCGTCCTGCTGGTTGACCACATGGCCGGACACGCTGCGGGGGCGGATAACGGTTCCGGAGGAGGCAGACGTCTTCGAGGAGGAGGTGGTTCCGGAGGGTCCCGACGTCTTTCCGGAGGCGGCCTGGGAACCCGAGCCGTCCGGCGTATAATACCGAACCACCGCGTCCGCCGCTTCCATGACAGCGCTGTCCTTGCCGTCCACATACTTGATGGTGTATTCCACGTCCCCGTCCTTTCGGACCTCAATCAGTTTCAGCAGGCAGACCCTGGTGCTGTCCACCATGTAGTAATACCGGGCGCCGATCAGCTCTCTTCCCCCAATGGTCATGGTTTTCGCCGTCGTCATTCCCCGGCTTTTGGATCCGTACTGCTCCTCCATATGCTCCCGAAAAACATTGTTCAGATAATTTTTCGGATTGCTGAAGGGCTGGGGCCTGCGCATCAGAATCAGATACGGAATCGCGCCCGCCTTCCCGATGGAAACCTGAAATCCCGTCCCTTTGACATAGACCGCGGTGGTCCCCGCCGGTACCCGGGTGGAGAATCCTTCCTCCTCGCACCGAACATTCTTCAGCTCCGCTGCGCCGGTTCCAACCAGTCCACTCATCAGAAGCGCCAGCATCATCAGCAGGCATCCAACTTTTTTCATCAGGATGTCCTCCCCTTTTCTTAATTTGCCAGGTTTATTCCCGGGATTGATCCCGGGATTTCCCGGGCTGTCCCCCCCAAACGGTTTGCGGTATCCCCTTCATAAACATAGGAATAGCTGGTAGAGATTTTGACGCTGCTGCCGTCGGACAGTGTGTAATCGTTCCGGTCAAAAAGATAATCCGAAAACCGGTCGCTGCTCTCGGACGGCGAACGTCACGCCCGTGCCAGCTTCTCAGATGAATTGTCAACGCGTTTTTTCAGAGAAAAGACTACCAGAATCAGGAAGAAAAAGCAAGGCCGAGAAGCCTTGCGAATCAATGCCTGATCGAAACCTGACCCCTTTATCCGGGCTGTCGGGAGACCCGCTCCCGACCAGCTTCCGCGCCTTCGGAAACCAACCGCAGCCCGGGATACAGCTGCCGCCGATAGGCGCTCAGCAGCTCGACCCGATTTCGGCATCCAGATTTCTGCAGAAGATTATGCACATGGTATTTTGCCGTACTCTCCGTGACGAACAGCGCCTGGGCAATCTCCGCGTTCGTCTTCTCCTTCAGCAGGAGCCTCAGCACGTCCCGCTCCCGCAGGGACAGATCGTGATGGATCGCGAATTCCTCAAAGACCTCCTGCTCCGTCCTGGGGTGGGCCGCGCTGGGCTCGTAGGCCCAGCGGTACAGGCGGAAGAACAGGAAGACCGTCCCCATGAACAGCCCCATCGCCACGGAAACCAGCAGGACCGGCATGCCGCGGAGAAGCAGACAGATTCCCGTCCCCGCCGCGTCCCCCAGCCGTCCGGCCACCAGCCCGGCCGGCGCGAGCCAGCGCTGCTTTTTCTCCCCCGCCAAATCCCAGAAAAGCACCACCCGGAATACGGAAAAAACCCCGTAGAACAGGTAGTCCAGGCTCCAGCAGGCAAAGGCGGAGACCGGCTGTCCGGACAGGGTCAGCATCAGAAAAGGCAGCGCCAGCGCCGCCACGGAACACACCGCGCCGCTCTTGCGGCTCCGATCGCACAAAAAGCCCGCCAGGATCAAGCCCGCCGCATAAAACAGCCGGCTCAGCTCCAGCGGCATTCCCGCGAGCAGATTCTCCGTCGGAAACGAAAATCCCAGGTTTTTGACCAGGCTCAGCAGAAAAACAGCTCCGGCGGCCAGCGCCCCTTCCTTCAGGGAAAGCGTGCTCTGCTGTTCCTCCGGCTCCTCCCCCGTCTTCCCCTCGGCCAGCAGGGGACGCGCCATCCATCCCGCCAGGACCGCCATCGCGGCAGCGACCCAAATCAGCGGCCTTCCGCGGGTCAGCGCCCCTCCGAAGGGGATGGACAGGAGCCAGACCAGAACGGCCGAGAGCGCATAGCCGAAGCCAAAGACCTTTCCCTGCCGCTGCCCGGGAACCGTTCTGGCCGGGAGGTCAAGATAAAAGCCCGCGATCACGCCGCACAGCAGGTTCATCATCATGCCGGCCACCAGGCACAGCACGGTTTCGTCGCTGAAGGCCGCGACCGAAGCCGTCAGCAGGAAGCATCCAAGCGTCCAGCGAAACAGGCTCGCTGTCCAGCCCGTTCCCCTGCGCAGCGCCAGACAGACGATTCCCGTTCCCACCGCCTGCAGGCTGTAGCCCGCCACCATGCTGAGGGCATCCACCGCCCCGGGCCGCATCAGGCCGGACAGCCGGAAGACCCAGGCCAGATACAGGGAGGATACCACGGAGAAGCACAGGGTGATCCACAGGCTCACCCTGACGCTGAAATCCCCGAAAAAATCCCCGATCCTTTTCATGCCTGTCCCCCGCTACCGGATCGCCGTCATGCTGCGGATCTTCCACTGGCCCGCTTCCTTCGTCAGCTGAACGCGGTACCTTCCCTCCGGCCAGGCGGGGGGATAAACCGCCCCCGGCCCGTCCCGGGCAATCACCTCGTCCGCCTTCAGCCCCTTGACCCGCCCGTCGATCCGGGGTACGCTCTCCGTCACGTTGACCCGGACGGAGGAATCCCAGGGCCAGGTCCAGAAAAAATCCATCTCCAGGCGGTGATCCAGACCGCGTACGTTGTAATCCTCATAGGGGGAGTTGCCCAGCTCCTCCGCCCTCAGGTCGGGATCGCCGGACAGCGCGGTGTTCTGAAAGAATTTGCGAAGCGCCTCCCGGTCCTCGCTGATTCCCATGATCACCTTGGCCCGGGCGGCCATCCCGTCCTTGAGCACCACCTGGATATTGGTCAGATTCATGGCATAGTAGAACACGGAAATCCCCAGCCCCAGAAGGAGGCAGATCAGCAGCAGCCGGGACGCGAAATACCAGATGGTCCTTCTCAGAAACCGCATGTTCCCTCCTCCTTTCCCGGGATCTTCCCCGCCGCGAATGCCGCCCCGGCTTACAGCAGCTTGATCAGCATGGTTTTCTGCTCATCCATCTCCACCACTACAAGCCCGTCCTTCTCCAGCTGCTTCATGACGTCGGAAAAGCGTTTGAACCCGATCGCCCGCTCCGTAAAGTCGGGATAGGCGGTAATGATATCCGCCTTCAGGATGGAAGGATTCACCCGGTCGAAGCCGCCTTCCTTATAGGCTCTGATCTGGGCGGCGAAGGCTTCCTTCCAGTTGTCCCGCGTCAGCTGCGGGATCGTTTCCCCGCTGTCGCCGGCGTTGTTCAGCCCCACCATGACGTCGAAATTATCGTTATGCACCCGCAGATCGCCGAACCGGTTGCTCAGCTTCATGAGCAGCTTATAGAAGGTCGTACAGCCGTAGGCCTTCTCGTTGAAGTCCGGCCGCAGCCGCAGGAGCGTCCCCTTCAGCTCGCTGGCATAGATCTCATCCCGGTCCGTCTGCTCCTCGAGCACCGTCGTCAGAAGCTTGTTCAGCTCGCTTTCGTCCGCCAGTTCCTCGCTGGCGGCGCTGCTCTTCTGGCGCCGGGGCTTCTCCACGTCCCGGACGTTCCGGTTGCCGACGCTCTCCAGAAACTGGAACTCGTTGCAGGCGTTGATAAAAATCTTGCTGGCCGCCTCGCTTCGGCTGATCCCCAGCACGAACTTGCCCATGGCCTTCAGCCGGCCCACCAGGGGAACATAGTCGCTGTCCCCGCTGACGATGCAGAAGCTGTCGATCAGATCGTTGTTATAGGCGACCTCCAGCGCGTCGATCACCAGCTGGATATCCGCGTTGTTCTTCTGGCTGATCCCGTACCGCAGGCTGGGCACGACCGTAAAGGTGTTGCTCAGGAGCACCTCCTTCAGATCGTCAAACTTGTCCGTGTATCCGTAAACCTTCCCCAGCAGGATATCCCCGCGGATCTTCACCTTCTCCAGGATGCTGCGCAGCATGGCCACCTTGGCGCCGCAGTTCTCCAGATCCACAAAAACCGCAAATTTACTCAGTGATAAAACCTTCTTCCCTGTTTCAGTCGCTCCGCGTACGGAGCCGGGTTCAGTATACCATCCCTCCGACGAAATTTCTACTGTTTTGTGGACAAAGCCCGCTTCAGCGGGTACAATAGATGAAAGATTTCCGTCTGAAAGGGGGAACGCGCTTGCCGTCCATGCTCTCCGCCTGTATCGTGCTGTATCACTGCGGCGACGAAGTGGTTCAGGCGCTGAACTGCCTTCAGAACGCGGATCTGGAGGTCGCCGTCTATCTCTGTGACAACTCTCCCGAGGAGATGACGGCGGAAAAGCTGCAGTGGGCCTTTCCGGGGGTCACGGTGCTGCCCCAGCCCGGAAATGTCGGCTTTGGCCGGGCGAACAACGCGGTGCTCCCCTATCTGAAGAGCAAGTATCATCTGATTATGAATCCGGATATCACCTTTCCTCCGGATCTGCTCTCCCGGATGGTCGGCTACATGGAGGCCCATCCGAATATCGCGATTCTGACCCCCCGGGTGCTCAACACCGACGGCAGCGAGCAGTATCTTCCGAAGAAGCAGATTGCCGTTCACTATCTGCTGGGCGGTCTCCTGGAGCATCACGGCGGTCTGTTCCGCCGCTGGCGGGAGGACTTTACCCTGGCGGATCTCGATGTCCGGCTTCCCATGCCCGTTGAGTTCGCAACCGGCTGCTTCCTGCTGATCCGGACCTCGGTCTTCACCGCCCTGGGCGGGTTTGATCCGCGGTTTTTCCTCTATCAGGAGGATTCGGATCTGAGCCGCAGGGTGCTTCAGCAGCAGCTGGGCAGCATCGTTTATCACCCGGATATGGTGGTCACCCACCGCTGGGCCCGGGAAAACACGCGGACCTTCAGGGGACGGCTGCGCCAGGCCCGCTCCGTGATGAAGTATTTCTGGAAATGGGGGGTGACCTGGTGAAGACCGTGATTCTCCTCGCCGTCTACAACGGTGAGAAACACCTTCCGGCCCAGCTCGCCTCCCTGCAGGCCCAGACGGATCCTGATTTTACCGTCCTGTACCAGGATGACGGCTCCTCCGACCGGTCGGGGGAGCTTCTCGCCGGGGTCTCCGCGGCGGATCCCCGCTTTCAGCCGGGCCGGGAAGCCGGCCGGCGGCTGGGCCCCGCCGGAAACTTCCTGTCCCTGCTTCGCCAGGCGGACGCGGATTACGTCCTGCTCTGCGATCAGGACGATCTCTGGGAGCCGAACAAGCTGGCCTGCCTCCGCCAGGCCATGTCGGCCGCCGAAACCCGATGGGGAAAAGATCTTCCGCTGCTGGTTCATTCGGACTGCATGCTGGTCAGCGAAGAAGGGCAGACGCTGGAAAGCAGCTTCTTTCGCCATCAGGGATGGGATCCGGAGGCCGTTACCCTTCCCCGCCTGCTGGTGCAGAACAACGTCACCGGATGCACCCTGATGATGAACCGCCCGCTGGCGAAGCTGGCCGCCGCTCACGGCCGGGCGAAGGATCTTTTCATGCACGACTGGTTTATTGCGCTGACCGCCGCGGCCTTCGGCCGGATCGTCTTTCTGGACGAGGCGCTGACCCGCTACCGGCAGCACGGGGAAAACGCGGTGGGCGCCAGCCGGAAAGGGCTGCTGGCGCGCGGTTTTTCCGCCCTGAAGCATATGAAAAAGGCGAAGCGCAGGATCCTGCTGACCTATACCCATACGCTGGTCTTTCGCAAGCTTTATGAAGGCATGCTACCCCCGGAGGCGGACCGGCTGACCGCCGCCTACCTGGAAACCAGGCGCATGCCGAAGCTCCGGCGGATCCGGGCGGTTCGCGCCCTCGGCTGCCGCATGCAGAGCCCGGTGACCCGTCTGGGCCAGATCTTCTTCGGCTGAATTCAGGCGAAAAACCCCGGCCATCGTCTGCAAATTGCCGGATTTCCGGCTGAAAAAAACCTTGCAATTTGCCTGCGGACGTGATATCATAGTCAGGCTTGATGTGTAACGCTCCAGGAGGAGGAGGATTTCCATGGGTAAGTTTTGTGAGATCTGCGAAAAGGGCACGCTGAACGGCAATAACGTCAGCCATTCCAACCGCAAGAGTCACCGGATCTGGGCGCCCAATGTGCAGAGCGTCCGCGTGATGGTGAACGGCGCGGCCAAGCGGATGAACGTGTGCACTCGCTGCCTGCGCAGCGGCAATGTGCAGCGCGCGCTGCCCAAGCTTCACGAAGAAGTTTAACTCTGGGCGTACATATTTCCCGCCTGTTGTGCGACAGGCGGGTTTTTTTGTATCTGCTGTTTTCGCCTGTTTCGCGACAGGCGGGTTTTTTTATATCTGCCGGGACCGGACTTTCGCGGGTTTCAGATCTCAGCCAGCAGCTTTTCCAGCCACCGCCTCCCCGCTTCCCGCTGCGCCGGCAGCGGCCGGTTCTCCAGTGCCCGCAGAAAATGATCCACGCGGCTGTTCTTGCTCTCCGGATCCCCGTCGCGGTACCGGCGCTCCAGATGAACCTCCGTCCCGAACAGGGTGGCAAAGGCCAGTCCGTGAAAGCTGTCCGTGCACAGAAGCGCGGCATTCCGAATGGCCCCGAGAAATTCCTCCGGCCCGACCCCGTCCAGCATCTCAAGCCCCTGGCCGTAGCTTTCGCCCGTCACGGGCAGCACCAGGATGGGGAGCCCGCGCTCCCTTCCCAGCCTGCGCGCCGCTTCCCAGTAGGCGGGGTTTTCGCCGATAAAATAGCACAGAAGATACGGCTCGCGGGAAGGCGCTTCCGAAGCGATCTCCGCCCATTCCTCCCGGGACAGGAGGCACACGGGATCCGGCATCACCTCCGGGCGTCTTCCCGTGATCCCCTCCAGGATCGCGGCGCCCTCCTCCTCCCGGACCGAGACCGCCTGAAAGTCCGCCGTCCACCGGCGGATTTTTTCGGCCTTCCGCGGATCCTCCAGGCGGCTGATGCCCAGGCTCGCGGCATAGGAAGCCTTCCGGACCCCCTCCGGGGCGAATGTCAGAAAATAGGCCTCGTTCAGCCAGACCGGATTCCAGATCTGATCGCTTCCGCAGATCAGGATCTCCCGGTCCTCCGACGCCTCCCGCAGCTCCCGCCGGTTCCGGCATCGGGGGCTGAGCTTCATCCGGCGCTGATAGAAGGCCGAAAAGCTTCCGCTTTTCCGGCGGGCGCCGGCCTGTCCGGCCTTCACCCGTTTTTTCCGCAGCCCCTCCAGGATCAGCCCCGGACGGTTTCCGCTGCGAACCAGGTTCAGGAGCTTTTCCTTCCGGTCCGGCTGATAATCCAGGTGAAGGCAGTCGTGCCCCAGGTCCCGGATCACCCGCTGCAGCGCGTAGGCCTGCAGGCTGGATCCGTAATTGTCATTATGAAGAAAGGTCACGATTCCGACCCGGGCCATCCCGCCTTCGCCCCCCCTTCAGGATTTCCCCTCTGTGAATGGCCATTCACGTCTGTCCTTCAGGGTTCGTCCCTGATGCTTCCCGTCTCCAGCACATCCGCGATCCGCCGGCAGGCATGCCCGTCCCCATAGGGATTCTCGGCATGAGCCATCTGCTCATAGGCCTTCCGGTTGTCCAGCAGCCGGGTAAACTCCCGGTAGATGGTCTCCTCCTCCGTGCCGACCAGCTTCAGCGTCCCCGCCTGAATGCCCTCCGGCCGCTCCGTGGTGTTGCGCATGACCAGCACCGGCTTGCCAAGGCTGGGGGCCTCCTCCTGAATGCCGCCGCTGTCCGTCAGGATCAGCTCGCTGCGGGCCATGATATTGTGGCAGTCCAGCACGTCGATGGGATCGATCAGCCGGATCCGCCCGCATCCCGTCAGCTCCGCCGCCGCGGCTTCCCGAACCGCCGGATTCATGTGGATCGGATAGAGCACCTTCACATCCCCGTGCTCCTCCGTCACCCGCCGGATCGCCCGGAACATGGCCCGCATGGGCGCCCCCAGGTTTTCCCGCCGGTGGGCCGTCAGCAGGATCAGCCGGCTGCCCCCGGCCCAGTCCAGAGCGGGGTGATGCCAGTCCGGCTTCACCGTCGTCTTCAGCGCGTCGATCACCGTATTGCCGGTCACAAAGATCGTCTCCGGCTTTCTCCCCTCCCGGATCAGGTTCTCCCGGCTGAGCTTCGTCGGCGCGAAGTGATACCGGGTCACGATGGAAACCGCCTCGCGGTTGAATTCCTCCGGATAGGGGGACGTGATATCATAGGTGCGCAGGCCGGCCTCCACGTGGCCCACCGGAATCTGGAGATAGAAGCAGGCCAGGGCCGCCGCGAAGGTGGTGCTCGTATCCCCGTGGACCAGCACGGTATCCGGCTTTTCCTTTTCCAGAATGCCTCGGATTCCCTTCAGCACCTCCGTCGTAATGTCAAACAGGGTCTGCCGTTCCTTCATGATCGCCAGATCGTAATCCGGCGTTACGCCGAAGGCCTCCAGCACCTGCCGCAGCATATCCCGGTGCTGCCCGGTTACGCAGACCCGCACCTGAAAGGCGCCCCGGCTCCTGAGCTCCGCCACCAGGGGGCACATTTTGATCGCCTCCGGCCGGGTGCCGAAAACCAGCATGATTTTTTTCATTCCCAGTCCACCAGTCCTTTGGATTCGAGGTATTCCTGCTGATAATCCATATAATCGTCCACCAGGGAAGCCAGCTTGACGGCCCTGACCGGATCCAGATGATTGTCGGCCGCCAGGGTTTCCACCATGTACTCAAAGGCTTCGTCGTCCTCATAGTACGCAGTCCCCGCGTTGCCCTCCTCGTCCAGCACATGGTGCTCATGCATATAGGCCATGTCCGCGTCGATGGTCTGGCTGATCAGCTCCGGGATCAGCTCCGCCAGCTCCGGATGATCCTTCGCCCGGATGCGGCTGACGATGAAATCCATCGCCTCCTGCTTGTCGTATCCTTTCATCATGGTCCCGTACTCCTTCCCTGTTTTTGATACACCAGCGACCGGACGACCGAGGGAACCTCGCTTGCGGTCGGATAGAACAGGATTTTGCCCTCCTTCAGCATCAGAAGGCCCGTCGAGCCCTGCAGCTGCCGTTTTTCCAGCAGGAGGCTCATCAGCTTTCCCGTGAGCTTCGGGCCTCCGCCCTTCTCCAGGCAGTCCTTCCAGATCGTGCAGTGGCAGCCCTTTTCGCCGCAGCTGAAGGCCCGGTCGCTCTCCTGCAGCGCGCCCTTTCCGCAAAGCGGGCAGACGCTCCCCTTCAGGGCGCGGGTCCTGAAGCCCTTTCGCCGCCGTCCGGTCTCCTCCGGAAACGGGTTCGCCGCCCCCTGGTTCCGGGCATAGTCCACGAGGAAGGCGCTCATCCGGCGGATCCCCGCCATGAACCGTTCCGCGTCCTGCTTTCCGTCGGTGATCTCGTGGAGGGCCAGCTCCCACCGGCCCGTCAGCTCGGGGCTCGCGATCTCCCCGGGCATCAGCCCGATCAGCGCCACCCCCTTGTCCGTCGCCAGCAGGTTCTTTCCCTTTCGCTGGGCGTACCCTACCTGCAAAAGCCGCTCGATAATCGCGGCCCGGGTCGCCGGCGTTCCGATGCCGCTGCCCTTCATCTGCCGGGCCAGCTCTTCGTCGTCCAGCTCCTTCCCGGCGGTTTCCATGGCGGCCAGCAGGCTGGCGTCCGTATGCTGGGCCGGCGGCTTGGTTTTGTCCTCCTTCACCGCGGCCCCCCGGACCGTCCGGGTATCCCCGACGGAGAGCGGCGGCAGCTGCGTCTCGCTCTCCTCCTCCCGCCCGGTCTTTTTCCGCCGGGGCGGGTTTTCCATCGGCGGCACGTCGTGCCATCCGCTGACGACCACGGTCCGGCCCAGTGTGCGGAACCGATGCTCCCCCACCTGGGTGATCACCTTCGTCGCGTCATAGTCGCAGGGGGGATAGAAGGCGGCCAGCAGCCGCCGGGCCACCAGATCGAACAGCTTCCGTTCGTCGTCGCTGAACCGGTCCGTCGCCGCCCGCTTCGCCGTGGGGATGATCGCGTGGTGATCCGTCACCTTCGTGGCGTCCACCGTCCGCCTGGTCACCGGCAGCTTTCCCTCCGGCAGGGCGCCGGGCACATAGGGCTGGTAGGCTTCCGGCAGCAGCTTCATCGTCTGAACCACCCGGGGAATCATATCCGGTGGAAGATACCGGCTGTCCGTCCGGGGATAGGTCAGCGCCTTATGGGTCTCGTACAGGCTCTGGGCGATCTTCAGCGTCCTGTCCGCGGTAAAGCCCAGCATCCGGTTGGCGTCCCGCTGCAGGCTGGTCAGGTCATACAGCTGCGGCGGCAGTTCCCGCTTCCGGCTCGTTTCCGCCTGGATGACCTTTCCGGTCTGTCCCCGGACCTCCCCGGCGATCCGCTCCGCCTCCGCCTTCTCCCGGAGATGGGTATCCGGATCCAGCTTTTCCGAAAACCAGATTCCCTGGTAATCGCCGAAATTCGCCGTCACCGTGCAGAAGCCCTCGGGCCGGAATGCCTCGATCTCCTGCCGCCGCCTGACCAGGATCGCCAGCGTCGGCGTCTGGACCCGGCCCACGCTCAAAAGCGTGTCAAACTTCAGCGTAAAGGCCCGGCTGGCGTTCATCCCGACCAGCCAGTCCGCCCGGCTCCGGCACCTGGCGCTTTCGTACAGGCCGTCATACTGCTGTCCCGGCCGGATCGTCCGAAAGCCCTCGGAGATCGCCTCGTCCGTCATGGAGGAGATCCACAGCCGGCTGAAGGGCTTCCGGCATCCGGCCATTTCATAGATATAGCGGAAGATCAGCTCCCCCTCCCGCCCGGCGTCCGTCGCGCAGATCAGGGAATCCGTTCCCGCGTCGTTCATCAGCTTTTTGACGATATTGAACTGGGATTTGGTTTTCGGCAGCACCTTCAGCGGAATTTCTTCCGGCAGAATCGGCAGCGTGTCGAAGCTCCACCGCTTGTACCGGGCGTCCATTTCGTCCGGCTCCGCCAGGCTGACCAGATGCCCAATGGCCCAGGTGACGATATACTTTTCCCCGATCAGGCAGCCCTCGCCCCGGTCCCGGCAGCCGATGACCCGCGCGATATCCCGCGCCACGCTGGGCTTCTCGGCCAGCACCACGATCTTTCCCATGCTGATGCTCCAATCCTCCCGCCAGATAAGCGGTCCGCTCCGTTCTCACGGGGCAGGCCGCCTCCGTGTCAGATGCCGTAGACCTTCCGGGCGTTTTCCGTCGTATAGGCGGCGACCTCCTCCGGGCTTTCCCCCCGGAGCTCCGCCAGCTTCAGCCCCACGTAGCGGACGTTGGCCGGCTCGTTCCGCCGTCCCCGGACGGGCTCCGGGGCCATGTAGGGGCTGTCGGTCTCGATCAGCAGCCGGTCCCGGGGAATGAGCCTGGCCGCCTCCTGCAGCTTCGGCGCCTTTTTGAAGGTCAGGGGCCCGGCGAAGGAGATGTAATAGCCCAGCTTCAGATATTCCTTCGCGATCTCCGCGCTGCCGGAAAAGCAGTGAATGATGCCCCCGGTCAGGCGGCCTTTCATTTCCTTCATGATCTCCAGCATGTCGGCGTGGGCTTCCCGGATATGATAGGCCACCGGCGCCCCCAGCTCCCAGGCCAGCGCCATCTGCTTCCGGCAGACCTCCCGCTGGACCTCCCGGGGGCTCAGGTCATAGTGGTAATCCAGTCCGATCTCCCCGATCGCCCGGATGTCGCCTTCCCGAAACCAGCGGCCGACGATCTCCAGATCCTCCTCCCGGAAGCGCTTCGCCTCGTGAGGATGCCAGCCGCCCACGGCGACGGCCCCCGCATGGGCCTTCGCGAAGGCGATGGCGTGGGCCGAGGTTTCCCTGTCCGACCCGATGACGGCGAAGCGGGTCACCCCGCTTTCCCGCATCCGGCCGAGCACTTCCTCCCGGTCCCCGTCAAAGCCTTCCTCGTCCACATGGCAGTGGGAATCAAACCATTCCATCATCCGATCAGGGCGCCGTCCGCCACGCCTTCCTCCACCGTCACCAGCTTCAGGTTTCCGCTGTCGTCCAGGGCGCTGAGAATCATCCCCTGGCTTTCGATCCCCGCCAGCTTCGCCGGCTTCAGGTTCGTAATCACCGCGACCTGTTTTCCGACAAGCGCTTCGGGAGCATAGTATTTCTGGATCCCGCTGACCACGGTCCGCTCGCCGTCCGCCCCCAGGCTCAGGGTGAACTTCAACAGCTTGCTGCTCTTTTCCACCTTCTCGCAGGCCATGACCCGGGCGACCTGAATCCTGCATTTCGCGAAATCGTCGATACTGATCTCGTCGGGATACGCCGGCTCATCGTGCTTTTTCTCAGCCTTTTTGTCCTGCTTTACGTCCTTCTTTTCCTGCTTTCCGGCTTCCCCGGCCGCCTTCTTCCCGGCTTCCGGCGCCGCTTCGCTCTTTCCGCCGCTCAGGGCCTCCAGCTCCCTGTTCACATCGATCCGGGGGAAAAGCGCTTCGCCCTTATGCACCCGCAGGCCATCGGGCAGCGCGCCGAAGCAGGCCAGGGAATCCCAGGTCTTCAGCCGCTCCTCCGTCACCCCCAGCTGCGCGAAGATGCGCTCGGGCGTCGATGGCATAAAGGGCGCGATCAGCACGGCGGTAAACCGGACGCACTCCGCCAGGGTCAGAAGCACGTTCCCCAGCAGGCCCTTCTTCTCCGGATCCTTTCCCAGCACCCAGGGCTGGGTCAGATCAATATACTTGTTGCATTCCCCGATGACCTTCCAGATTTCCGCCAGCGCCTGGGAGAACTGCAGCTTTTCCATCTGTTCGTCCACCCGCGCCGGAAGAGCGGCGCAGTGCTCCCGGAGCTCCCCGCCGTCCGGCTCTCCGGCCGCCTTGTCCCAGGCGGGCAGCAGGCCGTCGAAATATTTCTCGATCATGGCCACCGTCCGGCTGACCAGGTTGCCCAGGTCGTTGGCCAGGTCCGCGTTCATCCGGATCAGGAAGGATTCATTGGTATAGTTGCCGTCGGCGCCGAAGGGCATCTCCCGCATGAGGTAATAGCGCAGCGCGTCCACGCCGTAGCGCGCCACGATGGGCTGCGGGTAGACCACGTTGCCCTTGCTCTTGCTCATCTTGTCCGTCCCGAAGAGGAGCCACCCGTGGCCGAACACCTGTTTCGGCAGCGGCAGCCCCAGGGCGTGCAGCATGATCGGCCAGTAGATCGTATGGAACCGCACGATCTCCTTGCCCACCAGATGAATGTCCGCCGGCCAGTACTTCCGGAACAGCTCATCCTGCTCCGTCCCGTAGCCCAGGGCGGTAATATAATTGCTCAGGGCGTCGATCCATACGTAAACCGTGTGCTTTTCATCGAAGTCCACCGGAATGCCCCATTTGACGCTGGTCCGGCTCACGCACAGATCCTGAAGCCCCGGCCGCAGGAAGTTGGTCAGCATCTCGTTGGCCCGCTTCGCCGGCTGAATGAAGTCCGGATGGGTCTCGATATAGTCGATCAGCCAGTCCTGATACTTGCTCATCCGGAAGAAATAGCTCTCCTCCTTCATGGGCTGGCAGGGCCTTCCGCAGTCCGGGCAGACCTTGACCCCGTCCTTATCCACCAGCTGGGTCGGCGTCCAGAAGCTTTCGCAGGGGGTGCAGTACATGCCCTCGTACTCCGCCTTGTAGATATCCCCCTGCTCATAGAAGCGCCGGAAAATCTTCTGCACGATGCGGATATGCCGCTCCTCCGTCGTCCGGATGAAGTCGTCATACTGGATATTCATCAGCTTCCAGAGCTCCTTGGTTTCCGCGACGATCCGGTCGATGTACTCGATGGGGGTCACGCCCTCCTCGGCCGCCTTCTTCTCCAGCTTCTGTCCATGCTCATCCGTTCCGGTCAGGAAGTAGGTATCGTAGCCCTGCATCTTTTTAAACCGGGTCATGGTATCCGCGGCCACCGTCGTATAGGTATGGCCGATGGTCATGTTCCCGGAGGGATAATAGATCGGTGTCGTGATGTAGAATGTCTTTCTTTCCCCGCTCATGCTCGCTGCCTCCTGATCCGGAAGGAACGTTCCCTTCCTGTTCTTTTCTCCTCTGTGAACGGTAGTTCACGTCTGTCATGCTGTCCCTGCGCCGGCCATGTTTCGGCTCACCGGCACTGACAAAAATGGGCTGTTGCACGAAGCAACAGCCCATGGATCTTCCTTCAGTTCTTACTGAGCTTCGGCCGCGGTTTCCACGGGATACACGGAAACCTGCTTCCGATCCTTGCCCAGCCGCTCAAACCGAACCACGCCCGTTGTCTTGGCGAACAGGGTATCGTCCTTGCCGATCCCCACGTTCATGCCGGGATGGATCCGGGTTCCCCGCTGCCGCACGAGGATGTTGCCCGCCACGGCCAGCTGGCCGTCCGCCCGCTTCGGCCCAAGGCGCTTGGATTCGCTGTCGCGGCCGTTCCGGGTGGAACCCATTCCCTTTTTATGCGCAAACAGCTGAAGATTAAGCTTCATCATTTTTCATCTTCTCCCTTCATTGATGGATAATTTCACGTTCTTCGGGAATTCCCCGGCCACATCCTCCAGCCCCTGCTTCAGGGCTTTCATCAGGATCTGGGCTCTTTCATCCTCCGCCTCCGTGATCTCCGGCAGCGTGAAGGCCAGAATTCCCTTTTCCTCGCTGTACTCAGCGATCCTCGGTTTCACCCCGCACACGCTTTCCAGCGCGTTAACACAGGTTGTGGTCAGCACGGATACGGCAGCGCAGACGATATCTTCGCCTTCCTCGCCCCAGCCGCTGTGCCCTTCGGCCCGGCAGCCGTAAATCCGTTCCCCTTCCCGAAACAGGGTCACCCGGGTCATTACGCGTTGATCGCCGTGATCTCCACCTTGGTATAGGGCTGACGGTGGCCGATCTTGCGCTTGGAATCCTTCTTGCTCTTGTACTTGTACACGGTGATCTTCTCACCCTTGACCTGGGCCAGGACCTTGCCCTCCACCTTCGCGCCCTCGATCACGGGATTGCCGACCTTCACATCGCCCTCGCCGCCGATCATCAGCACATCGAAGGAAATCGCGGAATCCGCTTCCTGGTTCACCTTGTCGATGTAGATCACATCACCCTGGGATACACGGTATTGTCTGCCGCCCGCCGCAATAATGGCATACATGGGACAGCACCTCCTGATTCTATACTCGCCGGGATTACGAGGTTGCGCAAAGCACATTGAGACAGACCTCTCCCGAGCGGCTTACCGATATAAGATATCACGCTTCACGCCGGCTGTCAAGCATTATTTCAAAGGGTTTTCAGCGCCTGGGAGATCTCTTCGGCGGCGTTCCCGTCAGCGCTTCGTCAGGCCTGTTCATCCTGCTGTTTTAAGGCTGGGACGCTGTCCCGGTATAATGCCCGAAAGCCAGGGCCTCCACGGAAGGCCTGCCCTTGGGAACGTCGGTGGACACCTGGTTCAGCTGTTTCCCCATGAAGGCCATGACGGCCGTCTGCCCCCCGTCCATATTGACGGCGACCTGGCAGCCCTCCTCCTTCATCAGCCTTCCCAGCTCCGCCATCTGAACGCCCTTGGAGCGCTTCAGCCGCCCTTCGCAGAGCATGACCACATAATGGCCCGGCTCCGCCACGCCGATGGCCAGCCGCGGGTTATAGGCCGTGTTGGCGGTCTGGAGGTATTCCGTCAGCTCCCCGTCCCGGACCAGGCAGGGGCCGAAGGTGAAGACCTCCGTCGCGCCCTCCGTCAGGTATTCCCCGGCGGATTTGTCTTTGGAGGGCAGGCTGGCCCCCGTTCCGTCCCGGAACAGCGCCAGGGTTTCATAGTTCGGCATCTTGACGTTCTTGATCTGGGCGTCGTCCCAGAGGATCTCCCCGTTCCGGATTTCTATGCCTACGTGGACGCTTTTGGTATTCTTTTTCCTGCCCGCCCGGTAGGTATAGTAATCCGTACTGGTGGCCAGCACCACCCGCTGCTCCTCCCCGATCTGCGCGATCGTCCGCGGGTCGCTGCGGGGATTGTCCGGATTGGAGGAAACCGTGTGAGGCAGCTCTCCCGCCGCCACGTCGCACCAGACATGGGCGGTAAAGCAGTGAAAGGGATGCTTTTTATCCGGGGTCACGACGGTCTCCTCGATCTGAACCCGAATGCTGGGACTGGCGTAGAAATAATGGCCCTCCTCCGTGTCCTCGTATACGAATTCCCCCTCGTCCAGGAAACCCTTCGCGTTCAGGGTCACGGGCGCCCAGTCCGGCGCCGGATAGGCCGCCTGGTCCGCAGGCGTTTCGACCGCGTTGCCCATGGCTGCGGCGCCGCCAGTTTCACCTGTCCCCGTTTCCGGAGCTGCGGCAGCACCGCTTTCACCTGTCCCCGTTTCCGGAGCTGCGGCAGCACCGCTTTCACCTGTCCCTGTTTCCGGAGCTGCGGCAGCGCCGCTTTCTTTGGTCGCTCTGTTCCCGGCCGTGTTGCCCTCCGGAGCCGTCTCCTCCAGGACGACCTCCTCGACCAGCAGCTCCCCGCCGCTTTCCCCCGCCGGATCCTCAGGGCTGTCTTCCTCGATATCCTCCCAGTCCCCTTCCTCAGGGATCGCCGCGGCGGTTTCCGCCGCTCCGGCTGTCGCGGTACCTGCCTCCGGCATCGTGGCCGCAGCGGGCAGGTTCTCCAGGAAATCCGTATGCAGGACATCGGGGCCCACCTGGCTTGCGTACAGGCCGAAAACCGTCGCCGGGAAGAGCTTCCGGCCGTATTCCTCCACGGAGAAGGGATGCCATACCCCGTGGATGCTCTGTCCCTTGTCCTGCTGGGTCACGTGCTTCGCGTAGGCCTCCGCCGCCAGCTCCATGCCGGTTTTCCCGCCCATGGCCGCCAGGGGAACATCGAAGTTGAACCTGGTCTGGCTGCTCTCGTCCCCGTAAAGGTGAAGATACAGCTTTTGCACCTGCCAGGGACCGAAGGCCGCGGCGGACTCCGGATCCTTCTCCGGATCCGCGGCCCAGGCCACGCAGTCGATGGCGGTCTGCGCCGTCATCCGGTGCTGCATGTGGCCGTACTCCCCGTTCAGATCATGCGTCACCACCACATCCGGCTTCACCTGGCGGAAAAGCGCCGTCACCAGCCGGTACAGGCCGCTTTTTCCCCCGTCCACCTTGCTGTAGGCTTCCTTCAGGGAATTGGACCAGACGTCCCGGATGCCGAGGAAGACCGGATACTGCCGCACGCCGAGGGTCCACAGGCCGTTGAGCGCCTCGCTGCGCCGGGTGGTATTGCTGTAGCTCATATAGGCGACGACCACCTGCTTCTTCAGCTCAGCCGCGTAGGTTGCGATGGCTCCCCCCATAAACAGCAGATCGTCGTCGGGATGCATCGCCAGAAACAGCAGATCCGCCTTCTCCGCCGTGGGCTCCCAGCGCTGCACCCAGTCCGGGATCTCTCCCGCCCCGAAGACGAAAATTTCGTTAAAGCCCATATAGGTGCTCTTTTTGCTGCCGGCGTCCGCCACCACCCGGACCCGGGTTTCCCCGTTCAGCGGATAGAAGACGTGATGAAACCGAAGATCGCCCCGGGCGGCCTCCCGCCAGCTTCCCTGTCCGTCCGCCGCCAGCACCGTATATTCCTCCGGCATCCGCTCAAAGCAGAGATAGATGCCGTACAGCGGAGACGGCGATTCGATCGTGACCTCGGCGGTTTTTCCCTTTTTGCTCTGCCAGTAGGTTTCATAGCTGCCGTCCGACAGGCTCTTCGCGCTGCCCCTGTCCGCAGCGGAGACCTCGATCGCGCACCGGTCGGTCAGATTGGGGGCCTCTTCCGCGCCGGCGCCGCCCGTGAATCCCATCGCGGCCAGAAGCGCCGTCAGCCAAAGCAGCATCCATCCTTTTCGTCCTGTTCTCATTCCGCTGTTCCCTTTCCTTCAGGAGTCGACCGCTTCCCCGCGGGAGGATCCGCTCCCTGGCAGCCCCTCCGCTCATTCATGAACCGTCCGCTCATCCTCATAGTCCGGATCCGCCTCCGGCAGATGATCGCAGACCATCAGGAAAGCATCCTCCTGATTGTCCTCGTAGTACTTTTTCCGTATTCCCACCCGGATGAAGCCCAGGCTTTCGTAGAGCCGCTGGGCCCGCGCGTTGCTCTCCCGCACCTCGAGGGTCGCATAGGAAGCCCCGAGATTCGACAGAAGCTGTAGGAGCCCCTCCGTCAGCCGGCGGCCAACCCCCCTGCCCCGCTCCGGTTCGGCGACGGCGATATTGGTGATATGGCTTTCGTCCAGAATGATCCATGCGCCGGCGTAGCCGATGATCTCTCCGTCCTTCTCCGCCACCAGGTACCTGGCCGCCACATTTCTTTCCAGCTCCTGCCGGAAGCTTTCCCGGCTCCAGGGAATGGCGAAGGTCGCCTTCTCCAGGGCGGTGACCCCGTCCAGATCCGAAAGGGTCATCGGCCGGAGGATCACCCGCCCGGCCGTCTCCGGCTTATCCATGCTGCATCGCCTCCAGCAGTTTCCGGTTCTTCTGGGCGTTCGGCGGCCTCAGGTACAGGGCCTCCAGGCTCAGATAATCCGTCAGCCGGCCACTTTCGAGGGCAGCCATGCCGGCCGCGGCGGGGCGCAGCGCCGACAGATGCGGCGGCGCGAAAATCGCCCGGTCCCCCAACGCTTCCCGGATCGCTTCCCGGTGAACCGGCATGCCGTCCCCCAGGAAAAGGAAGCGCTCCCCCATCGGCCGGATCCTGTCCAGGTACGCCTCCAGCTTCAGGGCCTCATCCGGCATCAGGCGCGCCTTCCCCCGAAAGGCCGCCCCATAGACCTGACCGGCCCGCGCGTCCTGAATCGGGCAGATCACGCCCTCGAACAGCTCCGCCCCCCGGCTCATCGCCTCGAGGGCGTCCACCGGGATGCAGGGGAGCCCCGCCCCCTGGGCCAGCCCTTTGGCCGTGGCCACGCCGATCCGGACGCCGGTAAAGCGTCCCGGGCCGACCACCGCGGCGACGGCGTCCAGATCTTTCAGCCCCATGCCCGCGGAGCGCAGGGCGCTTTCAGCCATCGGCATCAGGCTGACCGAATGGGTCAGCCTGTTCTGAGCCCAGGTTTCGCAGAATACCTTTGTCTCATCCATCACGGCGACGCCGCAGACGGGGCCGGATGTATCAATAACCAGGATTTTCATGCCTGTGATCTGAACCTCCCGATCGCTCGCGCGTCATTGAAAAGCGCCTTCCGTCTTGTCTTCCGTCAGTTCCTCTTCGCTGATCCCGTGGAAACGCCCCAGGGGACGCAGCGTGATTTCCCGGGCGTCCTCCCCCTCGGGACGGATCTCGATGCTGAGCGCGTCCTCCGGCAGCGCGCCGGGGCACTGATCCGGCCATTCCACCGCCGTGATCCGCTCTCCCCCGAGATATTCGTCCATGCCCAGCTCGTACAGCTCTTCCTCGCTTTCGAGCCGGTACCAGTCGAAATGATACAGGGGGATCCGCCCGCTTTCATAGATATTCAGAATGGTGAAGCTCGGGCTCGTGACGACCTCCGTCACCCCCAGCCCCCTGGCCAGGCCCCGGATCAGCTCGCTTTTTCCGCTTCCCAGATTCCCCCGGAGCAGCACCACGTCCCCTGGCCTGAGCTGTCCGGCCAGCCGCTGACCGAGCCGGCGGGTTTCTTCCGCGCTGTATGTCTTCATCCTGCCGCTTCGCGCCTCACAGGGTCAGACAGGCCGCGCCCTCCGGCCGGATGTTCAGGGCATGGCAGCAGCCCGCTCCGAAGGCCCCTTCCATCATTTCCACAAAAGCCTCCGCCTGCTCCGTCGGCACGAAGTTCAGCGTCGTCCCCGCGAACCCGCCGCCGTGAATCCGCCAGGCGCCCCGTCCCGAAAGCAGGTCCTCCGCCAGGCAAAGCGCCAGGCTCAGGCTCTGATCCTGATTGTCCACATATACGTTCTGCAGGTACATAAAGGAGCTTCGGCCGCTTTCGATGATCAGCTCCAGGAAGCGCTTCAGATCATTCCCCTCCAGGGCGGCGACCTCCTCCGGCACCCGCTCATCCTCCCGGACGAAATGCAGCGCCCGCATGACCGCCCGGTCCCCGCAGCTTCTCCGCAGGCTGCCGGCCTCCGCCCGGATCCTCTCCGCGGCGATCCCCCGGAGGGTCTCCTGGCCGAAATACTTCGCCACCAGCTTCATCTCCCTCGGGATGGCGGCGTAATGATGGGTCAGCCCCGCGTGGGAGCCGCCGGTCGCCGTGACCACGAGGGTGTATCCCTTCGTGGCAAAATCGTAAGCCAGCCGCCGCACCTCGGGATGGGCGTTGTCCCGGAAATCCACCGTCACCAGGCCGCCCGCCGCGCTGGCCATCTGGTCCAGCAGCCCGGAGGGCTTTCCGAAATAGTCGTTTTCGGCCCGCTGGCTGATCTGCGCCCGAAGCACATAGGGCATGTCGAACCGGTTAAACAGCGCGTCAAACACCCCCGTCAGCATGACCTCCAGCGCGGCGCTGGAACTGAGGCCGCTGCCGCCCGCCACCGTGGAGGTCACGGCGGCGTCGAAGCCGCCGATGGCGTATCCCGCCTGCTTCATGCCCACGGCCACGCCCCGGATCAGCGCCCGGGTTGTTC
The DNA here is from genome assembly GCA_017433405.1 of Clostridia bacterium. GTDB lineage: Bacteria > Bacillota > Clostridia > Christensenellales > Aristaeellaceae > Aristaeella. The sequence goes on from JAFRHH010000085.1 coordinate 22,375, forward strand.
CTTTCTCATTTTCGAGAGGAGCGAGCTCCTCCAGCGACATTTCGATGGGCTTATAGCCCTCGCTGTGGAACCGGACCCGCAGATCCTCCCGGGGGGTTACGGCGCACAGGGCGTCCAGGTTCACCGCCGCCGCCAGCACCCGGCCGTTGTTGTGGTCGGTATGGTTTCCCCCGATCTCCGTCCGGCCCGGGGCGCTGATCAGAAAGAGCCTCCCGCTCCCGCCGAACAGCTCCTCATGGCGCCGGATCAGCCCCGCGTAGCGTTCCCGCTGGCATGGAAGCTGTTCCGCTCCGTACAGTTTTTCAAGCCGTTCCCCGACGGCTTTTTCCCTCAGTTTCTGAATCTTGTCCCCGGCGGCGCTCATGTTTCCTGTCCTCCTCCGTAAACGTCTCCTCTGTGAACCGCAGTTCATGTCTGTCCTTTTTCTTTATTCACAGGCCTTCTGCCAGATCCCGATCATCGTCTCCAGGCCCAGCTCCTTCACCCGGCCGCAGAATTTTTCCCATTCCTCATCGGTCAGGGGAAGATCCCCCGTCACAAAGCAGGCCATGGTCGTATCCGCGTAGCTGCTCAGGGCGTACTGGGCCGAGGCGATCGCCGACCGCTGCTCATCCGTCAGGAAAACCGGCGGATAGGGGATCACGGAAACCGCCTTCACCTTCTCCATCTGCTCCACGGTCTTCCGGACGGATTCCGTCGCGAACCGCTTCTGAAAGCGCCAGTCGGAAATGCCGGGCAGCACGCCCCCCTCCCCGATGGTATGATCCCGCAGAAACACGTTGGCCACGGTCTCCATATCCGCGTTCCAGTTCCAGTATCCGCTCTCCTCCCAGAGGTATTCCTCCCCCGCCAGGCCGTACTGGGCCATGCGGGCGCCCTCCTCGGTATAGAAGGTGTTCACCCAGGCCACCAGCTTCTCCGGCTCCCTGCAGGCGCTGGTCACGGCAAAGGTTCCCCGGATCAGATCCCCCAGGAAGTCCCGGTAGACCCGCTTGCCTTCATAGAGGAGGGGCTCGACGATTTCATACTGATCCATGGCGCCCGCCGGGACCACCGTGCTGGGCGAAATGCTGAAAAAGCCGCCGTAGGGGATGCCGGCCTTTTCATCGGTGATCTGCCGCAGGGAATCCGCCGTGCTGAAGCCGTTTGGATCCAGCAGCTTTTCCTCCCACAGCAGATGCAGCCACGAAAGGAAAGCCCGGTTCTCCTCCGAGGTCAGGGAGGAGGTCACCCGCCCGTCCTTCAGGGTGACATAGAAATCATTATCCACGATCCCGAAGGCATGGCCCAGGAAGCGCAGCTCCCACATGCCCAGGAAGCTCAGCGGAATTTCGTCCTGCCGCCCGTTCCGGTTGGGATCCCCGTCCCGGAAGCGGCGCAGGGTCTCCGTCAGCTCCTCCGCGGTGGTCGGCATCTCCAGCTTCAGATTCGTCAGCCACTGCCGGTTGATCCAGAGCACGTTGTTGTTCTGCAGGGTATTGATCCCCGGCAGCGCGGGAATCGCCCCGTCCGGAAGGGACACCGCCTTCATCCAGGCCTCGTTTTCCTTAAGCAGCTTCCAGAGATCCGGCGCGTATTCCGCCAGGTAGGGCTTCAGGTCGATCAGCACCCCGGCCCTGTACAGTCGCTGGGTTTCCTCCTCCGTCAGCTCCGCCTTGAACAGGACATCCGGAAGATCCTCCCCTTCCGCCATCAGGCGCTTTCTTTCCGTCCATTTCTCCGCGTCGTCGAACTGTCGGAACTGGAAGCTGATGCCGGTTTTCTCCTGCATGCGGGTGAAGAAAAGGTTGTTTTCCCATACCCGCAGGCTGGCGTTTCCGTCATAGCCCTCCATAATATAGTCCGGGGCCTTCTGCCCTTCCTCCGCGAAGGCCGCCGCTCCCGAAATCAGCGCGATGGCCGCCAGCAGGCAGGCAATGATTCTCCGCATGCGCTCTCCTCCTCTGTGAACGTTCGTTCACGTCTGCCATTCTGTCTTCTCTGTGAACGGCAGTAACGCTTTATTATACTCCCTCATTCGCGCTTTGACCAGACCCCGGAAAGCGGTTCTTCCCCGTCCGCGGCCGGAAAAGGCAATCGAGTAGGAGGGGGAGATTAACCCCCGTCCTCTCACCGCACCGTGCGTACCGTTCGGTACACGGCGCGTGTAATGCAATCAGG
>JAFRHH010000086.1 GCA_017433405.1 Clostridia bacterium
AGGAAGCCGTTCAGACGGAAATTCTCTCCGCCGTGCTGGAGCCCGATGCAGCCGGCGATGAGGAGACCGTGGTAAACGGTGAGACCGCCGAAAACCCGGTGAATCCGGACGAGGACGATCCGGAAGCCGCTGAAAACGCCGCCCGGACGGCAGATGCCCTCCGGACGGCCCTGGCCGCTTTCCGGCCCCAGCTGCAGCGCATGTCCCCCCGGGACCGCCAGCGCTTTAACGCCGATGTGGCTGCCCGCATGCGGAAGCTGACCGCCCGCTCCGGCAAGGACCGGAACCCTTACGCGGCCATCCGCGGCGCTACTGCCCGTCCCCGGGATGACCGGGCCCTGGGCCAGCGGATCATGGCCGCCCGGAACGTTAACCGCCGGCACTGATTCTCTTTTGACTATCTGAAAGTGAGGTACTGCTCTTATGGGAAAAGTCATTTCTTCCTTTACCAACGGTTTCCCCGGCGCGATCGCACGCGCCCTGGACGACGTGGTGGTGGCCTTCGCCAACAAATCCGAAGCCGCCCTGGCCTTCGGGGTCCCCGTCGTCCTGGATGCCACCCAGACCGGCGTCACCCTCTTCGACCCCGCCACCCAAACCGCGGCCGATTTCGGCGGCATCACCGTCCGCCACCCCGCCAAGACCCCCGATACCTACGGCAGCAGCACCGGATCCTACGCGGCGAATGAGCTCGTGGACGTGCTGGTCCGTGGCCATATCGTCGTCAAGATGGAAAACTGGGACGGCAAGCTGGGGGATCCGGTGACCATCAAAAAGGCCGACGGCTCCTGGTCCAATGCCACCGGCGCGGATTATGTGGCCCTGCCCAATGTTCGCATTTCCTCCGCCACGGACGGCACCATGTGCGCGGAGCTGCTTATCCCCGAGCGCAATGTCCTCTGATCTCCGGCCTGATCTGTTTTCCTTCCTCCCCGCTGTTTCTCCCGATCCCGTCCGACTCCATTTCCATCGTTTCCGTCTCTGTGCTCTCCTGACCCCTTTCCATCCCTCCTTCTCCTCATTCCTTCGTTCCGTCTTCCGACCCTTTCCTCTGCCCCTGATCCGGGGCAGGGAAGGCTGGAAGAGGGAAGAACCTCTTCGACTAAATACAAGGAGCTGAAAACGCATGACTAAATTCCATTCGCTTCGTACTCCGACCCGCCTGTCCGCCAACGACTCCTATACCTTCCTCATGAAGGAGCTGGAGAAGGTGGACGAGAAGATCCGGGAGCCCCTGACCTCCACCGACTGGCCCCGGGATATGCCCGTCATCACCGGCGGCGGCCTGCTGGAATCCATCGTCTCCGTGGACGTGACCTATGGCTCCAGCGGCCAGCGCGAGGATAACCTGATCTTCGACGCCACCAACGATATCCCCGTCGTCCAGGCGGACATGAGCCAGTCCGTGGCTCGCTGCTTCAACTTCGCCGAGTATATGTCCTTCTCCGCCCTGGAGCGCGAGAAGATGCTGAACGTCGGCCGGGATCCGGAAACCTTCCTCAATAAGGGCATCCGCCTCCACTGCGATAAGACCATCGACCGCTCGGTCTATGTCGGTTTCTCCAAGGTGAACTCCACCGGCCTCATCAACGGTCCCCGGATTTCTAGGATGTCCGCTCCCGCCACCGGCACCGGCAACTCCGCCAGGTGGGCGGACAAGACCGCGGACCAGATCCTGAACGACATCAACAGCGTCATCGCGGCCACCTGGCGGGCCTGCGACTGCGCCAGCGATGCCCTGCCCAACCACATCCTGATCCCCGTCGAGCAGTTCGGTCTGCTGGTGACCCGGAAGGTTTCTGAGGATTCCGAGCGTTCCATCATGACCTATGTGCTGGAAAACAACCTGACCACCCAGCAGGGCGGAACCCTGGTCATCTCTCCCAGCCTTTGGTGCCAGGCCATGGGCACCAACAACACCAACCGCCTGGTCTGCTATATCAACGATCCCGATAAGATCTGCTTTAACCTGACCCAGCCCCTCCGCCGGATGGATACCGAGTATGCCGAGATGCGGATCAAGATCCCCTATATCGCCCAGTTCTCCGAAGTCCGCATGCTCTATCCTCAGACCGTCCGGTATATGGATGGGATTTAAGGAGGTATTAAAATGACAATTTTGAGCCATGTCTGTGTTGACTTTTACGACAAGCAGCGGAACCTGCTTTTCTCCGTTACCCCGTCTCTCATCAACTGCGTCCTGACCGCCCCGGCGGAAATCCAGGAGGATCCCATCTTCGACCTGCTCCTGGCGGATCATTCCCTGGAAGCCGTCCGCTCCGTGGCGCAGAAGAAGCAGCTGGAAAACGATCCCACCGATGGCGTCACCGCCGAAGGGAAGAAAACCAAGGCCACCCGGAAGGATACCGGGAAAGTGGGCGCTGCGGCTGCTCCCGATGCTGCTGCCGGCGCCTCTGACCCTGCTGCCGAGGCCTCCGCCTCCGCGGACGCCGAGGCCGCTTCGACCGCTGACGCCTCCGGCAAAACCAACTCGACCACCGCCGGGAAAGCGGGCTGATCCCCATGTCGGCCGCTGAATTCCTGGCCATTTACCCCCAGTTTACGTCCGTGATTCCGGAGGCCGTCCTGTCCGCCTATGTGGACAGCGCGAACCTCCGGTTCACGGATTTTGGCACCGATGCCCCGGAGGCCCGCCGGCTCTACACGGCCCATAAGCTGACCCTGTACGCCAAAACCATGCCGGCGGCCTTTTCCGATGCTTCTTCCTCCGGCTCCGCCTCCGGGACCTATGCCTCCCTGGCCTCCGCCGGGGACGGCTCCAAAATCA